>CAZKYG010000202.1:0-3131 GCA_964556915.1 uncultured Gemmatimonas sp. | reverse complement strand
CGCCGGCGACGTCGACGGACAGGCCGCCCTTGATGACCTCGGTGACGAGGCCCTCGACGGGGATGCCGAGCTCGGCCGCCTGCGCGAGCTCCGCGGAGGCCTGCGGGCCGCGCGACAGCTTCACGCGCAGCGCGATCACGCCGCCGGCGTCCGAGACGACGCGCGCCTCGATCGTGTCGCCCTGCTTCACGAGCAGCTTGCCTTCGGGGTCGGTGACCTGGTTGCGCTCGAGCGAGCCCTCGGCCTTGCTGCCGAGATCGACAAAGACGGTGTCCTTGCCGATGGAGATGATCGTGCCCTTGACCATGTCGCCGACGCGCGGCCGCTTCGCGCGCGGCTTGCCTTGCTCGGAAGCCGCGAACATCGCGGCGAAATCGTCGTCGTCGGTTGCCACGCGCGGAGGCTACTACGGCGACTCCAGCAGGTGGAAGGCGGCGCGGACCGTCGCGTCATCGGAGCAGCGATCGGCCAGGGCCTCCATGCGGAGGTCGAGATCGGCATAGCGCTGGCCGTTGGCTGCGATGAACTCGGACGCGGCGGCGAGCCGGTCGGGGTCGCGCTCGAGCTCCATGGCGTCGACGAAGGCGGCCCGGTGGTCGGTGAAGGTGCGCTGCATGGCCACGCCGGCGGCCGAGCAGGTGGGGGCGCCCTCGCCGGCGGCGACGACCAGCTCGGTGGCGTCCCAGCCGCGCTCCGCGATGTCCTCCGGAGTGTCGCGGTGGGCGCTGCAGGCCGTCAGCGCCATGATGACGCCCGCGACGCCCGCGCCGATGCCGCCGAGCAGCTCGACGACCCCTCCGATGATGAGCGGCGACCTTCGACGCATCGGGAGAGGGTGCCACGGCCGGCCGAGAGCCACCAACTCGACCGGCCGCGACAAGCCAGAAATGTGAGGCGTGCCCGTGACCTCTGCACGTCCTCGTCCTCGTCTCAGACAGCCCGCAGCTGCGCGGCCGGGTCGACCGTGACCTGGCTCTTGCTGGCCGGCGCGTCCATCTTGAGCGTCTTCGGCGACAGGAAGCCGACCTTGCGCATCGCCCAGTCCCACACGCGGGTCGGGGCGTAGCTGGCGAACATGAGGATGAAGTTCGTGCTCTTGGGGGCGACGTACCGTGCCCACGGGCGGCGCGCGCGGGTCGCCTTGCCGATCGCCTTCGCGATCACGATCGGGTTCGACGCGAACTTGTCCGCCATCTTCGACATCTCCTCGTACTTGCCCATCGCGGCGCCGTACGCGGTCTCGCGGTAGGCCTCGAGGTTCGACACGGCGGTCGCCTCGAAGTTCGTGCGGATCACGCCCGGCTCGATGAGGACGACGTCGATGCCGAACGGGCGCAGCTCGTAGCGGAGCGCGTCGGACAGCGACTCGACCGCGTACTTCGTCGAGTTGTACACGCCGAAGAACGGCAGGGTGATGCGGCCGCCGACGCTCGACACGTTGATGATCCGGCCGGCGCGGCGCTCGCGCATCCTCGGCAGGAACGCGCGGGTCACGTTCATCAGGCCGAACACGTTGGTCTCGTACTGGCGGCGCATCTCGCCGTCCGAGATCTCCGACGTCGGGCCGAGCACGCCGAAGCCGGCGTTGTTGACCAGGACGTCGAGGCCCTTGCCGTCGGTCCGGCGATCCACCTCGGCGACCGCGGCCGCGATCGACTCGGCCGACGTCACGTCGAGCGCGAGCGTCTCGAGCGGCAGCCCCTTCGCCTCGTCCGCCAGCTTCGCCAGCTCGGCCTGCTTGCGGCCGGTCGCGATCACGCGGTGGCCCTCCTTCGCGAGGAACAGAGCGGTGGTGCGGCCAATGCCCGCGGTGGCGCCGGTGATGAGGACGATCTTCGAGGTGGTGGTCATGGTGGTGGCTCCTGGATCTCGTGGCTGGTGGTGGGTGGCTTCTGGCTGGGATCGGAATGAACGTTCATTCCGCTAGGTGTTCCAAAAAAGCGGAATGAATGTTCATTCCGCTACGAGGCAAATAAAAAGGGCGGACGTTTCGCGCTACTGGCGAATCGCCTCCCACATGCACTGCTCGGCGAGGGCCCAGTTGGCCTGATCGAGGGTCGCGCCGAGCTCGAGGCTGCACTGGATGACGCCGACGAAGGCGCCCATGACGATCCCCATCAGCATGCGGGGCTCGCCCGCCTTGAGGTCGCCGCGCTTCTGCGCGTTCGCGATCACGGCGGCGAACAGGCCGGTCATGCGCTCCTCCAGCGCGCGGCTCTCCTGGTCGAGGTAGCGCGCGTGGTGGTGGAGCTCGAGGAACATCATCGACTGCGGGTGACCGACGGCGTACGTCGCCATCCGGGTCCACAGCAGGCGGAACTGCTCGCGGGTGGCCGCGCCGGCCGGAAAATCGTCGACGACGAGGTGCCCGAAGCGCAGCTTCTCGTGGCGGTAGATCGCGTTGACCAGCGCTTCCTTCGACTCGAAGTAGCGATAGATCGTGCCGGCGCCGACGCCCGCCTTGTCGGCGATCTCGGGGACCGCCGTGCCGTAGAAGCCGCGCTCCACGAACAGCTCGAGCGCCGCGGCCATGATGGCCTCGCGCTTGTCGCCGCCGCCGCGCTTGATCGCCGCCTGGCTGGGGCGGGTCGGCGCGTGCTCCCCGGAGGGGCCGGGCGTGTAGGTGGCTCTCGTTTCCGACATCTGCAGCTGCGGAATGAATATTCATTCCGCGGCCAGATCGCAAGCACAAAAATCAGCCTATTTCGTAAGTGCTCAGATCTTCAGGTGAACGTCCGCCCACAGCGCGTAGTGGTCGGACAGGCTCTGGGCGTCGGCGGTCGAGAACCGCACGGTGTCGAACCCGCGGGTGTAGATGGCGTCGAGCTTCATCGCCAGCCACTGGCTGGTGGGCCCGCTGCCCGCGCACGGCGTCTGGAAGCCGTGCTTGCGGACCAGCTCCTCGAGGTGGTTGTCCTGCGTGCCGGTCGGCACCGGGATCACGTGGTGGATCCACGTGAAGGGGCTGGTGTTGAAGTCGCCGGCGATGATGACCGGCGTCGTCGCCTTCTCCGCTCGCTCGAGGACCGGCAGCATCTGCGTGCGGCGGTCCTTCACGTTCAGGCGGTTGTCGAGGTGCACGGTGTACACGGTCACCGGCGTCTTGCCGACGAGCACGGTCGCCTCGATCG
>CAZKYG010000201.1:0-6278 GCA_964556915.1 uncultured Gemmatimonas sp. | reverse complement strand
TTTCGTCAACGCCCCGCGAAACGAACACCGCGCCGGGGCGTTTTTTTGTGCCCGTCACCCTCCGGCCCCGCCCCCATGTTCGACTCCGCCACCCGCACGCTCGTCGTCGTTGGCGCCCAGTGGGGCGATGAAGGGAAGGGCAAGCTCGTGGACGTGCTCGCCGAGCGCGCCGACTGGGTGGTGCGCTACCAGGGCGGGGCGAACGCAGGCCACACGGTCCACATCGGGGACAAGCAGACGGTCCTGCACCAGATCCCGAGCGGGATCCTCCACCCGGGCGTGCGCTGCGCGATCGGCAACGGCGTGGTGCTCGATCCCGAGACGCTGTTCGACGAGGTGGACGAGCTCGTGAAGGACGGCGTGGACGTGAACGGCCGCCTTTACGTGAGCGATCGGGCGCACCTCGTCATGCCGTACCACAAGCTGGTGGACAAGGAGAGCGCGGCGTCGAAGGCGATCGGCACGACGGGTCGCGGCATCGGCCCGTGCTACGAGGACAAGGTCGCGCGGCGCGGGGTGCGCGTGCTCGACGTGCGCCACCCTGATCGGCTGCGCGGGCTCGTCGAGCGCGGCGTCGCGCACGCGAACCAGCTGCTGGCGAGCTACGGGTCTCCCAAGCGCGCCGACGCGGAGTTCACGCTCGGGGCGCTGGCCGCACTTGCGCCGAGACTGCTCTCGATCGCCGACGACGTCGGCCTCGCGATCCATCGCGCGGTGAAAGGCGGCGCCACCGTGCTGCTCGAGGGCGCGCAGGGCTCGCTGCTCGACATCGACCATGGCACGTATCCCTTCGTGACGTCGAGCAGCACCACGGCTGGCGGCGCGGCGATCGGCGCGGGCATCGGCCCGCGTTCGCTCGACGCGGCGCTTGGCGTGGTGAAGGCGTACACGACACGCGTGGGTTCGGGGCCGCTGCCCACGGAGTTCGACGAGGCGATGGGCGAACGCGTGCGGAAACTGGGCAACGAGTTTGGCGCCACGACCGGCCGTCCGCGGCGCTGCGGGTGGTTCGACGCGGTGGTGGTCCGCTACGCCGTGCGCGTGAACGGCCTCTCGGCGCTCGCGGTGACGAAGCTCGACGTGCTCGATACGCTCGACCGCATTGGCCTGTGCACCGGCTACGAGGTGGGCGGCGAGTGCGTGGAGGAATTTCCGGGCGACATCGCGGACCTGGACGGCATCACGCCGCGCTACGAATGGTTCGACGGGTGGAAGACATCCACCGCCGGCGCGCGCAAGCTCGCCGACCTGCCGACGGGGGCGCGCGCGTACCTCGACCGCGTGCAGGAACTGGTGGAGTGCCCGATCCGGTACGTGTCGGTGGGTACGCGGAGGGACCAGATCCTCGAGGTGAGGGGCATGGGTGAGGGGTGAGGGGCGAGAGAGGGGAGAGGGGTGAGGGGGAGGGGGAGGGGGTGAGGGGAGAGGGGCGCGGCGGCCCGGTGCGCACCCACCACCTCCCCGTCGCCGTCGTCGGCGCGGGGCCGTGCGGCCTGGCGTCGGCTGTCGCGCTCAAGGCCGCCGGCATTCCGGCGGTCGTATTCGACAAGGGACGCGTCGCGCAATCCATCGCCGACTACCCGACGCACCTCACGATGTTCTCAACCCCCGAGAAGCTGGTGATCGGCGGCGTGGAGTTCGCCTGCGCCGGATTCCGACCCACGCGCGCCGAGACGCTGGCGTACTACCGCGCGGTTGCGGCGCGGTACGCCGTCGACGTCCGGCAGCAGGAGCGCGTGCTCGCCGTCGAGCGCAGCGGGACCTCGTTCATCGTGCGTACCGCCGTCTCCCGGGGCGGGAACACGTCGCTCGCCCACCACGCCGCGCGCGCCGTCGTGGTTGCGACGGGGTACTTCGACTACCCGAACATGCTTGGCGTCCCCGGCGAGGACCTGCCGCACGTCTCGCACCGGTTCGTCGAGGGGCACGGGGCGTTCGGCCGTAACGTCGTCGTCGTGGGCGGCGGGAACTCGGCCGTCGAAGCGGCCATCGAACTGGCCCGATGCGGCGCGCGCGTCGCGCTCGTGCACTACGAGCAGGCGTTCGTCTCGCACGTGATCAAGCCGTGGGTGCTTCCGGAGTTCGAGCAGCGTGTCGCGGCTGGTGAGATCGCCATTCGCTGGGGCGCTCGCTTGCGCGGCATCACGCCGATCGACGCCACCGTGGCGGATGGCACGGGCGCGACCGAGCGGCTGCCCGCCGACTTCGTGTACCTGATGACCGGATATACGCCCAAGCCGGGGCTCCTCGGCGACCTTGGGGTGTCATTCGACCCCGAGACCGGGATCCCGGCCCACAATCCCGCCACGATGGAGACGACCGTGCCCGGGGTGTTCGTGGCAGGAGTGATCACGTCGGGCAAGAAGGCGAACGGCATCTTCATCGAGAATGGCCGCGGCCACGGCGCCCTGATCGCATCCGCATTGACGGCGCGCTGACTGCGTCGCATTACGTACGGGCAAGTGAAGGCCAGGCACGCTGGTACCCCCCCCGAAACCGGAGTGCTCTACATGCGAATCCCACGGACCGTCGCCGCCATCGTCGGCGCGACCATCCCCTTCTGCGCCCAAGCGCAGGCCCCCAGTGACTCGTCCGGCTTCTGGATATCGGCCGGTTCCGTGAGCACGTCAGGCAGCGAGACGTCGGCGTTGGGCGGCTACACGTGGCTCTCGCATGGTCGCCTCTACTCGCTCCACTTCCTCTGGGCCGGGCACCTGAATCCGCGAGACTATCCGCACGCGACCGTTCCCGCCCACGCGGAGTCGGGTGTCGTGTCCGTCGAATACGGGCGGAACTTCCCGCACGACAACTACGCCTTCCGTGCGCAGGTCGGGCTCGGCGCCCTCGCACACAGCCTGGTGCCCGAGTCCGGCGGCTCGTCCGTCCGGACCACCACCGAAACGACGGTGGCCGCGACGACGACGCTCGGCGCCGACTGGACCTTCTCCAAGTACGTGTGGGTCGGCGCCGAGTTCTCCGCGGCGGCCAGCGCCAAGGCCACGCTGGGGCGGGTCGGCATCGTATTCGGGATCGGGCTCAGGCCATAGCCGGGCCGATTCGTGGACAGGCCGCCCTCCCCGGGGTGAGATTCCCTGCATGCCCTACCCCGACGTCCTCGAGAAACTCGTCTCCCTCGCCAAACGGCGCGGGTTCGTCTTCCAGTCGTCCGAGATCTACGGCGGCACTGGCTCCGTGTGGGACTACGGCCCGCTCGGCGTCGAACTCAAGAACAACATCAAGGCGCGCTGGTGGACCGCGATGGTGCGCCAACGCGACGACGTCGAGGGACTCGACGCCGCGATCCTCATGCACCCGAAGGTGTGGGAGGCCAGCGGCCACGTGGCCGGTTTCACCGACCCGCTGATGGATTGCAAGGCGTGCAAGGCGCGCTTCCGCGCCGACAAGCTCCAGGACGCGCAGTGCCCGCGGAAGCCGTCGAAGCACCCGGGCGAGCACACCGACTGCCAGCTTACGGAGCCGCGCCAGTTCAACCTGATGTTCAAGACGTTCATGGGGCCCGTCGAGGACTCGGCGAGCGTCGTGTACCTGCGGCCGGAAACGGCGCAGGGGATCTTCGTGAACTTCCTCAACGTGCAGCAGGCCACGCGCCAGAAGGTGCCGTTCGGCATCGCGCAGATCGGCAAGGCGTTCCGCAACGAGATCACGCCCGGAAACTTCACCTTCCGCACCCGCGAGTTCGAGCAGATGGAGATGCAGTTCTTCGTCGAGCCGGGCACGGACATGGAGTGGTTCGAGAAGTGGAAGGCGTGGCGGCGGGAGTGGCACATCGGGCTCGGCCTCGACGCCGATCGGCTGCAGTTCCACCAGCACGGCGAGCAGGAGCTCGCGCACTACGCGCGCGCGGCGTTCGACATCGAGTTCGACTTCGGCGGCACGCTCGGCTTCCAGGAGATCGAGGGCGTGCACAACCGGAGCGACTTCGACCTCACGCAGCACCAGACGTTCTCGGGCAAGCGGCTCGAGTACGTGGACCAGGCCAACAACAAGCGCTACGTGCCGTACGTGATCGAGACGTCCGTTGGCGCCGACCGCGTGACGCTCGCCGCGCTCGTGAACGCGTACCGGGAGGAGGCGGTCGCGGGCGAGCAGGAGGGACGCACGGTGCTGCGCCTGCATCCGGCCGTCGCGCCGATCACGGCCGGCGTGTTCCCGCTCACGAAGAAGGACGGCCAGCCCGAAATGGCAGAACGGGTGGCGGCGGAGCTGCGGAAGCGGTTCAAGGTCTTCTACGACGATGCCGGCGCGATTGGCCGCCGGTATCGCCGGCAGGACGAGGCGGGCACGCCGTTCGGCATCACGATCGACGGCGATTCGACGAAGAACGACGACGTCACGATCCGGTTTCGCGACGATCTCCAGCAGATCCGCGTGGCGGCCGGCCGGGCGGCGGAGGTGATCGGCGCGTACCTCGCGTCCGACGCGCCGGTCGCGGAGGCCTCCCGGGCGGTCTAGCGGAGCGGGGGCGGTGCGGGCTTAACGTTCTCTATAGTCGTCCGTCCACCAAGGTGTGGCCGCCGGTCCGTCCCGCCCGGGGAGAAACGCCTCTCCGGGCGGCCGTGTCCAAGCCACCAGTCCCTCCAGCTCACGACGCCATGACCGCCCACATGCCGATGCGCCGCCGCGGGTTCACGCTCATCGAAATCCTCGTCGTGATCGTGGTGATCGCGATCCTGGCGACGCTGGTGGCGCCGAACGTCTTCCAGAACGTCGGCACGGCCAAGTCCACGACGGCCAAGACGCAGATCGAGATGCTGTCGTCGGCGCTCGACGCGTACCGGCTCGACACGGGCTACTACCCCACGACGGCGCAGGGCCTGCAGGCCCTCGTGGAGATGCCGCAGGTGGATCCGCCCGCCAACTGGCGCGGCCCGTACCTGCGCAAGGCCGTGCCGGTGGACCCGTGGGGACGGGCGTACCTCTACCTGAGTCCGGGCGAGGCGAACCCCACCGGATTCGACCTCTTCTCGTACGGCGCCGACGGCCAGCTCGGCGGCGACGGCGAGAACGCCGACGTCGTGAGCTGGAAGTAGGGCGCGGAACGCCGCCGTGCCGTCGTTCGCGTACGATGCCGTCGACGTCAACGGGCGGCGCCAGAGCGGGCGGTCCAGCGCGGAGAGCGCGGGGGCGCTTTCCCGGTCGCTGGAGGAGCGCGGGCTGTTCGTCCTGCGCGTGGCGGAAGAGGCGCCCGGCGCCGGCACGTCGTGGTGGCGGCCGGGGCGCAAGCGGGAAGTGCTCGAGTTCACGCGCGCGATGGCGGCGTTGCTTCCGGTGGGCATGCCGCTCGCCCGTGCGCTCGGCGCGGCCACGGGGGTCGCGACCGCCGACGTCGCCGAGGCGATCCTCGACGTGAAGGCGCGCGTCGAGCGCGGCGTGCCCCTGGCCGACGCGCTCGCCGAGCACCGCGCGCTCTTCGATCCGCTGTACGTGGGCATCGTGCGCGCGGGCGAGCGCAGCGGCGACCTCGACGCCGCGTTCGGCCGGCTCGCCGAGCAGATCGAGCGGGCCGAGCAGCTGCAGGCGCGCATCGTGTCCGCGGCGATCTACCCGCTCCTCCTCGCGAGCGCCGGGACGATCGCCGTGTGCGTGCTGATCTTCTTCGTGTTGCCGCGGTTCGTGACGCTCCTCGAGGGCGCGGGCGCGACGCTTCCGGCCACGACGCGCGCGCTGCTCGCGGTGACGGGCGTGCTGCAGCGCGCGTGGCCGGTGTTCGTGCTGGTCCCGTTCGTCATCGCGGCGCTCGCGGCGTGGGTGCGCAACACGGCGGAGGGCCGCCGGGCGTGGGCGTCGTTCCTGCTCGCGTTGCCGATGGTGCGGACGCTCCGCCAGTACGCGATCTCGGCGCGCTTCGCGCGACTGCTGGGCGTGCTGCTCGCGGGCGGCGCGCCGCTGCTGCCCGCCCTGGACGACACGATGGAGAGCATCGGCGACCCCATCGCCCGCGACGAGATCGCCCGTGTGCGCGGCAAGGTGCGCGAGGGCTCGTCCATGCGGCAGGCGGTGGGCGAGAGCACGCTCTTCACCCCGCTGCTCGCGCAGCTGATCGGTGTGGGCGAGGAGGCCGGCGACCTGCGGACGTTCCTCGTGAAGTCGGCCGACATTTTCGAGGAGCGCACCGAGCGCGCGACGCAGCGGCTCTCGGCGATCGCCGAGCCCGCCATGATCGTGGTGTTCGGCGCGATCGTCGCGTTCGTGGCGTTGTCGCTGCTGCAGGCGATCTATGGCATCAACGCGGGGTCGTTCCGGTGAGGGCGGCGTCC
>CAZKYG010000200.1:0-11684 GCA_964556915.1 uncultured Gemmatimonas sp. | reverse complement strand
GTGCCACCCACCGCGCGATCGCCAGCCCGAGCCCCGCGCCCGTCCCCTCGGCCAGGGTCCGCGCGTCCTCGCCGCGGTAGAACCGCTCGAAGATGCGCTCGCGCTGCGCCGGCGGGATGCCCGGCCCCGAGTCGATCACGTCCACCTCCGCCTGCGACCCGGAGCCGCCGACGCGCACCGTGATCGGGCCCCCGGGCGTGGAGTAGTTGATCGCGTTGCTGACCAGGTTGTCGAGCACGCGGCGCAGCAGTTCCGCGTCGCCCAGGATGGCGGCGTCCGCGCCGCCGCGGGTCTCGATCGCGATCGTCCGCCGTGGCGCGCGCGACTGCGCCGCCCGGACGCACGCACCCGCGAGCTCGGCCAGGTTGACCGGCTCGAACCGGATGCGCCGCTCGCCGGCGTCGGCGCGGGCGAGGAAGAACAGGTCGTCGATCGCCGCGCGCAGCCGCAGGCTCTCCTCGCGAATGACGCGCAGCGCGTCGCGCAACTCGGCTTCCGGCCGGTCGGCCCGGGCGAGGGCGTGCTCGCTCTCGCCCGAGATCACGGCCACCGGCGTCCGCAGCTCGTGCGACGCCTCCGCCACGAGCCGGCGCTGGGCCTCGAACGCGGCCTCGAGTCGCGCCAGCAGGTCGTTGAGCACGGTCGCCAGCTGACCGAGCTCGTCCTCCGGGTTCTGCACCGGCAGCCGCTCGTGCAGGTTGCGCCCGCCGATGGCCCGCGCCTGCTCCGACATCGCCGCCACCGGCGAGAGCGACTTTCCGGCCAGCCAGTAGCCGCCCACGGCCGCGAGCATGAGCAGCACGGGCAGGCCCACGCCGAGCGCGAACCGCGCCTCGTCGAGGATGATCGCGCGCGCCGCCATGGAACGCGCCACCGTGATCACGAGCGGACGCCGGCCCAGCACGTACGGCAGGGTGAAGAGGCGCACATCCATGCCGAGCACCTGCGTGGTGGCCAGGTGCGGCTGCGGTGGCGCGCGGCGCGCGGTCATCTCCATCGTGTCCACCAGCTCGCGCCGCTGGTCCTCCGAGAGCGCCACGGGCCGCTGCGGGTTGCGCTCGGCCGGCTTTGCCTCGCGCGTGGCCGCGTCGAACACGAGCACGGCGATGTCGGGGAGCTTGAGCCCCTGCGCGACGGAGAGCACCGCGGCCGTGTCCGGCGCGCCGCCGTTGCGCTCGAACTCCATCGCGGTCGCGACGGTGGACGCGGACCGGGCCAGGAGGTCGTCCACGTCGTTCAGGGTGACCGCGGCGAGGAAGCCGTAGCCGCCCACCACGATCACCCCCAGGTACGCCGCCATGAGCGCGGTGTACCAGAGCGTGAGGCGAACCCGGATCGAGAAGCGCACGGGGCGCGAGCGTCAGTCGCCGGCGGTCGCGGCGTCGGATTCGGCGCGGTCGGTGAGGATGTACCCGGCGCCGCGGCGCGTGTGGATCAGCGGCGGACGGCCGGAATCGATCTTCTTGCGCAGGCGATTGATGTACACCTCGACCGCGTTCGTCAGCGGATCGTGGTTGTCGTCCCAGACGTGGCCGACGATCTCCGCCCGGCCCACCACGCGCCCCGCGTTGCGCGCGAGGTATTCCAGCATCACGAACTCCTTGGTCGTGAGCATGACGGGCTCGCCGCCGCGCGTTGCCGTCTGCGCGGCCGTGTCCACGACGAGGTCGCCGATGTTGAGCTGCGTGGGCGCGATGGCGGGCATGCGGCGCAGGAGCGCCCGCACGCGGGCGTGCAGTTCCTGGAGGTCGAACGGCTTGGCCAGGTAGTCGTCCGCGCCCGCATCCAGTCCGGCAATCCGGTCGTGGACGGCGTCGCGCGCGGTGAGCATCAGGATCGGCACCGGGTTGCCCCGCTTCCGGAGCTCGCGGCATACGGCCAGGCCGTCGAGCCTGGGAAGCTGGATGTCGAGGATGACACCGTCATACTGGTTCAGGGCAGCCTGGACGAGCGCGGCCTCCCCATCCCCAACCACGTCAACGGCATACCCCAGTTCCCGCAGCGAACGGGCGAGGAGGTCGGCCAGCCGGCCGTCGTCTTCCACCACCAGCAGTCTCATGGCACCCCTGTCCTGTTATGCGGCATTAAGCTTGACACGTCGAGATTTCTCCCCGTCCGGTAGCAGCCGAATGGCTGGCGCCGAGCGGTGTACGCACGGCCACCGGGAACGTTCATCACACGGGGAGAGAAGATATGAAGATCGGAAAGGGCCTGTCGTTGGCGGCCGCGCTGATGCTGGTGGGCTCGGTTGCTTCGGCCCAGGGGTCGAAGGCGCCGGCCAAGTCGATGGCGAAGTCTGCCGCGATGGATACGACCAAGAAGGACAGCAGCAAGATGTCGAAGAGCATGAAGAAGGGCGACAAGATGGACAAGGGCATGAAGAAGGGCGAGAAGATGGACAAGGGCGCCAAGAAGGGCGACTCGACGAAGACGAAGAAGCCGGGGCTCTAAGCTCCGCGGAGTGCCAACGCGGGCGCGTCGGCATCTGCGACGCGCCCGCGTTTGCGTTTCGGCATGGGTCCCTCGATCCGCCACCTCCTGTTGCTCGGCACGGCGTGCGCCACCGCCGGGGCCGGGGCGTCGGCGCAGGCCGGGCGCAACGCGGATCCCATGCCGATCACGGCCGTGGCGCCGGGCCGCCCGGGCACGCGACTGGTGATGGTGGTGACGGGCGAGGGCGGCCGCAGCGACTTCGACACCTCCCTGTCGCGTGAGCTGTCGAACGGCGGCGACGGCGTGCTCGTGCTCGACTCGCGCGCGTATCTCCGTGCGGCGCGCTCACCCGCGCAGGTGGCCGCGGACGCCAGCGCGACGATCCAGCGGTACTCCACGGCGTGGAATCGCCAGCGCCTCGTGCTCCTGGGGTATTCGCGCGGCGCCGATGTGGCGCCCTTCATCGCCAACCGGCTCTCGGCCGCCGTGCGCAAGCGGCTCGACGGCCTCGTGCTCATCAGCCCGTCGGGGCGCGCGACATTCGAGCTCACGCTGCGCGACGTGGTCACGCAGCGTCCGCGCGCGACGGACCTGCCCGTGATGCCGGAGCTCGAGCGCCTGCGCGGCACGCCCCTCATCTGCGCGTACGGCGGCGACGAGCGCTCGGCGTTCTGCACGCGGCTCGACTCCACGCTCGCCCGCACGGTGGTGCGCAGCGGCGGGCACGCGCTCGACGCGGACGATGGGCCCGACATCGCGAAGCTGATCGTCACGCTCCTGGGTCCGTAGGCCCGGCGGCGCCGCCGGGCTACCCGAGCATCCGCTCGATGGACCGGACGAGCGGCGCGAAGCCGAGCGGCTTGCCGCTCACGCGCTGCGCCTGCTCGTGCCCGAGTTCGCGCTGGCCGTGCGAGAACAGCTCACCGACGATCCATGGCCCGGCGGCGGGATTGCGCCACCAGTCTTCGTTGAAGCGTTCGGTGAGGGTCTCGGCGAGCAGCGCCTGCAGCTGCCAGGCGCGGAGGTACCGCGCGGCATAGAACCGCGGGTCCACATCCACGAACGCGTCGGCGTCGCGGTAGCGGAAGTTCGTGGCGGCCGTAAGCGTCTCCACGTACACGCCCGGCAGCGACTCCCACGAGACGTTGCCGCCGTACAGCTCCAGCTCGTACGCGAGCTTGCCGCAGTAGCGGCGCAGGAAGTGGAGTTCCTCGAACCCCGCCGAGCGCAGGAACTCCGCGGTGCCCGCCTTGCCGAGCCCCGTGTAGCGCTGGAGCCAGCCGGCGTCCTTGAGCCGGTGGTCGAAGAGCATCGCGTAGCCTTCGGTCACCGAGTTGTCGCCCATCCAGCGGAACTCGAACGGCAGCGTGCGCTCAGCGTTGGCAAAGTGCAGCGCGTGGCCGAGTTCGTGGAGCAGCGTCATCCAGTCGTTCTGGCCGCCGTGCGGGCGGATGACGAGGTGGACTTCCTCGGGGATGCGGACCGGCGCGCAGAAGGCGCGCGCGCGCTTCCCCTCGCGGTCGGCGGTGTCGTAGCGCACGCGGCCGTTGGCGTCGGGGCTCGCGCCCATGTCCGTCACGTGGCGGCGGACCTCGCGCTCCATGGCGTCGGCGGGGAACGCGCCGTCGAACTCGCGCGCGCGGAACAGCGCGCCGGCGTCGCATCTTGCGGCGTCGGCGGGCGCCAGGTTGAGCCGCGCCTTCAGGAAGTGGGGCAGCACGTCGTCCCACATCGCCTGCGTGTCGCGCAGGAACGCGGCGCACTGGTCGCGCAGGTCGGCGAGCGAGAACCCCGCGAGCGACTCGAAGGTGGGGATGTAGCCCGCGGCCACGCCCGAGGCGGCCCACATCTCGCGCTCGCGCTCGAGCTTCTCGCGCTTGAGCGGCGCGAGTTCGGCGGCGACGAGCGTCGCGCGTGCGTCGTCGATCACGCGGCGCTCAGGCGCGTCGAGCGTGTTGGAGAGCGTGATGGCCACGCGCTGGTACGGTTCGACGGTGCCATCCGGCAGGGTGACCTTCGCGGTGGCCTCCCACGCGAGGTCGCGCTCGTCGAGCGGCGCGAGTTCGCGGCCGATGCGCGAATCGATGACCCACTCGAGCAGCACACGCGCGGAGCGGGCGGTGTCGGAACCCGGCGCGGCGCCCGCGAACGCCGACCGAACGGCTTCCATGGCCTCGTCGCCGAAGGCCGCGGCGTGCTTCCGGTAGAGGGGCTGGAGGTCGGCGCCGGGCTTCATCCCGGTGAGCGCGCCGAGCACTTCGCGGGAAATTTCCTCGACGAAGGCCTCGGCGCGCGCGCGCACCGTGTCGAGCGATTCCGTTCCGGAGGTCATGGCGCGGAATATAGGACGGGCCGTCACCCGGGCGTCATTCCGCTCCCCGTCAGGGCGTCCATGGCTCCGCCCAGCGGCGCTTGGCTTCCCTCCGCGGCTGGCGCGCCGACCCCGTCGCGCGACCTCGGCTGGCGTTGCGCGCGCGTGGCCGAGGCTGAGTTCGACGCGACGCGCTATTTCGAGAGCGCGTAGAAGCCATCAAACCGGCTGGCGAACACCCGGTCGATACCCAGGGCTGGGTACGTATGGAACGGATTTGGCGCGCCGGAAGTGCTCCAGAGCAGCGCCGGCCGGGACGCGGAGAACGCGTCGAGATTGCCGCTTCCTTCACCAACGAACACCCTGGTGCCGTCCGCAATGATCCTCGCCAGACTCGCCGATCCGTGCGTCAACGCGACGCGCCACAGCTCGGCGTGACTATCCAGGTCGTACGCAATAAGCCAACACGAGAGTGAGGCGGAATACATCGTGGAGCCGGACACCGTGATGACGCGCCCGTCGTCACTCCGCACAGGCGTACCCTGGCACTTCGGTGGCCGCTTGTCGATGCTCGGCACTTCCCACAGAATGGCGCCTGTTGCGCGGTCGAGCGCATAGATCACGTCTCCCGCGTGCGACGGTGCCAACACCAGATCGTGCCACAGCGCGGTGCTTCTGGCATTCGTACCGATGGTCGTGTCGGGCTGAGGGAAGTACGTGATCCAGCGTATCTGTCCCGACGCGGCGTCGACGGCCACGACTCCACCGGTGCTGCCATGCGCGCCGACGTAGAACTTCGTGAATCCCGTGACGACTACGTCGCTATCGGCGTTTGGGTCGAAGAGCGAGATGTAGACGGTATCCGCCGGAAACGGGCGGACTGTCCACCGGGGGCTGCCCGATGCGGCGTCGATCGCGTACAAGGTCCCCGACGGTGACCCTGCGTAGATGGTTGAGCCGACCGTCACCGGACTGAAATACCCCGGCGAGTACCCCACGCTCGCGTGATACCGCCAGAGGCGCTCGCCGTCGGAGGGTCGAAAGCCTACCAGATCCTCGTCACCGCATACGACGACCGCCTGGGCCATCGTGCACCCGGCAAAACCGTACGTGGTGCCTCCGGTTGTGCCGGTGGCCGTCGACCAGCGCACCACACCGGTCTGACCATCCACGGCCACCGCCATGTGGCTCGCGTTCAGGAAGAACGCCGTGGTTCCGTCGAAGGCCGGCGCGCCGTCCGCGGTCGCCGATGGCACGTGCCACAGCGTTCGCCCTCCACCGGACGGCGTCTCATGGTTCCCGGTAAACCAGTCCGAACAACCCAGACCGAATCCCGCGCAGACCGCTGCCACCACGGCTGGCGCCCGCAACAGACGCACTAGAGCCGCGGCGTCATCGCGACGTGACGTTGAAATAGGTCTGCAGAACACTGCCGATCTCGTCCTGCTGGAGAGGCTCATTGGTGTGTACCACGGCTCCGCCAAAGTTCGTGGAAGCAGTCGCTCCGTCGTACGTTTGATAGTACACAGGCAGGACTTCGTCGCTGGCCAGGCACGCCCCGTACCCGCTCACCGTCTCACACCAGTCCTCGTCGAGGTATGCCATGTTGTCGGCCAGGATGTACAGATCTTCCGCCTCGACAAGGTGCTCCTCATAGATGTCTCCGTCGCCGTAGTCGGGGAGCCCGGCCACATATTCAGCAAAGAAGTAGGCTTGGCCGGTCGCAAACAACCAGGCGCTCGTCCAGTCGTCCGCGTTGGTGGGGGTGGCAATCTTGAACATACCGCCGCTGTAATAGTCGTCCGTCTCCCACGTGACGCCAACGCGCGTGCTGACGTGCGCGGACTCGCCGGCGCTCGGCAGCGTTGACGTCATGAAAGTGGTCGATGGACCCATCTCGCTGCCGCCGACTGCCGACCCGGCGCCATACTGATTCGCGATGGTATAGGCGTACCCGTAGGCTGCGTCAGTGACCGTGCCCACGCCCGCGTACTCGAGTGCCGCCCATACGTCGGAATCATCCTCCGGCCCATGGAAGGCGTAGTACAGAAAATCCGCCGCCGTCAAGGCGGCCGATCCGACGATTCCCGCGACGTCCGATGCGAAGTAGGCGACGTCGTCCACGATCGGCGCCCCGCGATTGGGAGACGCGTAGGTCGCGAGCCCAGCGAGGGCCTGCTGGCCACCGACGAGACGAGCGTCGATTCCGCCGTTGCTCCACCCGAACAGGATGCTGCTGTTCGAAATGCTGTTACGACTCAGGTACGCAATGAGCGAGTCGCGCTGCGTCTCGTAGTATGCCGTTGACGGCAGGGTGGGCGTGTAGCTGACGATGTGGAGCAGAGTGGCGAGGTTTGACGGTACGGAACCCCAGGAACTCGAGTTGGCGTTGAGTCCGTGCACGAAAACCACTGGCTGGTCGGCCTGGGCGAATGCGAAGGCTGGCGCTCCGGACAGTGTGAGCAGCAGGCCGAGGCTGGCACTGGCGGTCGGTCGCATGGGTCAGCTCCCCCGCGAGAGGTGAATATTGCTGTACGTGACGGCTGTTGAAACCCTCTGGTGCGCCGGGCCAAGCCCAAATTGCTCCAAACGCATGCCGGTGCGGACGGCGTTCCCGTCGCCGTCCACCGCATAGGTAAGCCTCATGTGGCGTATGGGGTGACCGTCTGTTGCATCCGCAATATCGACTGCCGCGCCTATGGCCGGGTCGACGAGCAGCACACGCGTGGCTGGTCCCCTCGCAACCGAATACCGATCAAGCCCGCCTGGCACATGCGTCGGCGTCCCCAGCCTGGTCAGCCGCGCATTGCGTGCGTCGCGCTCGCTCGCCGGCAGGATGTACGACCGCACCCACGATCTATCGTACGGCGGTGGTCCCTCCGGAGGTCGCGCGGTCGAGCGCGCTGGACCAAGCACACCTGGCCTCGATACGGGCTGTCCCAGTCCATTGATCACCTGCAATGGCGTTCCATCTCCGGCATCAGCGATCGTGCCTATCTCGAACCGCTCGGGTTCGAACCGTCCCGTTCCCGGCTCAACCGTGCCGCGAACGCGCGGTGCAAAGGTCATGGTGGTCGCCCAGCGCCCATCCGCTCCCAGGGTCCTAGCGAGGTGATAGCGCACGGGAATGTTCCTCCTCAACAGCGGCCTGCCCAACGAGTCGAACCGCACGAGCGTCACCTCCGCATCGAGCGCGAAGGATATCCATGCGGAGTCCAAGAGCGCGGCGGAGTTCGAGATGTTGAGCCGAGCCCTCGTGGTCCGTTCGGCGGTCGGATGTACGGCATCGCGGCACGCGGTCAGCAGAAGGAGGCCGGTCGCGACGCCGACCGCGATGGTCGAGCAGAAACGGGCGCGTTGTCGGACCATGGATTCTCCGGTGTGACGTCTGGACGGGGGTCGTCGCTCGACGACGACGCATTCGTTCGGTGTTAACCAGCAGACGCCGACCCATCCAATTTGTCAGTCACCCGTACCCGAGGGCCTTCTCGGGAGGGACCCTCCGCGATCTCCAGCAGCCTCCGGTTCACTTCAGCTACCGATGCCCCCAGATGCTCCGGCGCGCACGTCCGCTCCACCTCTTCCATCAGGCGCGAGGCCTCGCGACGGAGATTCCGCCGGATGCGCCAGAGCGCCGTGCTCACAGTGCGCGCCTTGAGTCCGAGCTCGGCACCGATCGCTCTCGCCGACTTGTGACGTACAAAGTGTGCGATCGCGATGACTCGATCTCAATCCTGTAGCCTCGCAATCGCATTCAGCGCCACATCCATGCGGCGCTGATCGTGTGCCGATGCCAGCCATCGATCGCGGATGAGCGGCGAACCATCGCCGCTGCCCGCCTCCGCGCACGCGCGCGCCTCGTTCCGCCGTCTCCGGCCGCTCGCGCGGTACCAATCGAGACATTGCCGGTGCGCGACACGCTTCAGCCATGCCGCCGTCGCGCCCACAGCCAATGATCGCACGCGCAGCCGCTTCCACAGTGCCACCCAGACACGCTGGACGAGATCGTCGACGGCATCTGACTCCGGTACGATTGCCTCGATGCGACCGCGCACGAATCGCTCGTAGTGCCGGATGCAGTCGCTCAGCTCACGCTCGACCATTTCCGTTGGGCGACACCCGACAGGCAGATCCGCACCACGAGACGGCGCGCGCACAGTGAGTCCGCCAGGGGGCTGGCCGCCGCCTGTCTGTCTGTCTGTCTGTCTGTCTGTCTGACGCGGCTTGGCGCGGCCACGGGTGCACTCACACTGGGGTGTGCTGCAACGTTCAGCGACCACGCAGGGCCGTCAAGACCCTGGCCCAGACCTGACCGGAATCAGGCCACCTACCCGCGCGCCACGCGCAGCACTTCCTCGATCGTGGTCACGCCGTCCTTCACGAGGCGGACGCCGTCGTCGAAGAGCGTCCGCATGCCCTTCCGGATGGCGAGCTGGCGAAGCTCCTCCGACCCGCGCCTCCGCTGCAGCTCGTCGCGGATCTCGTTGTCCACCACGAGCAGCTCGAAGATGCCCAGGCGGCCGCGGAACCCCGTGCCGCGGCACTCGTCGCACCCGGCGCCGCGCCACACGCGCGCGATGCCGAGCGCGGGCAGGTCCACCTGGCGCGCGACGAACGGCTCGGGCGCGGCCGGCGCCTTGCACGCCGGGCAGATGCGCCGCACGAGGCGCTGGGCGAGCACGGCGTCCACGGTGCTGGCCACGAGGTACGCGGCCACATCGAGGTCGAGGAGCCGCGTGAGCGCCGTCGGCGCGTCGTTCGTGTGCAGCGTCGAGAGCACGAGGTGGCCCGTGAGCGCCGCCTGCGTGGCGATCTGCGCCGTCTCGGGGTCGCGGATCTCGCCCACGAGGATGATGTCGGGGTCCTGGCGGAGCATCGCGCGGAGCGTGTTCGCGAACGTCACGCCCGCCTTCTCGTTCACCGGCACCTGCGGCACGCCCGTGAGCTCGTACTCGACCGGGTCCTCCACGGTGAGGATCTTCTCGCGCCCCGTCTTCAGCATCTCCACCGCGGCGTACAGCGTCGTCGACTTGCCCGAGCCCGTCGGGCCGGTGACGAGCACGATGCCGTGCGGCCGCGACACGACGTCCTTGAACAGCTCGAGCGTGTCGGCCGCCATGCCCAGCTCCGGCAGCGAGATCGTGCCGCGCTGCTTGTCGAGGAGGCGCAGCACCACGCTCTCGCCGCGCAACGTCGGCACGGTGGACACGCGCACGTCCACCTGCCGGTCCTGCAGGCGCAGCCGGATGCGGCCGTCCTGCGGGAGCCGGCGCTCGGCGATGTCGAGCTCGGCCATGATCTTGATGCGACTGATGATCGCCGCGGCCAGGTGCGGCGGCGGGCTCGGCGCGGGCTGCAGCACGCCGTCCACGCGGTACCGCACGCGCAGCTCGTGGTGGTACCCCTCGAGGTGCACGTCCGACGCCCGCGCCTCGAGCGCCTCGATGAGCAGCAGGTTCACCAGCCGTACGACGGGCGCCTCGTTGGCGAGGTGCAGGAGGTCGTCGAGCGGGATCTCGTCCGCGGCGCCACCGCGCTTGTCGCCCGTGAGGCCGGCGATCACGCCCTCGGCGGTCGTCTCGTCCTGCGCGTAGGCGCGGCGGATCGCGCTCCGGAGGTCGTGCTCGGCGTGCTGCTCGACCTCGACGTCCGTCCCGAACATGAGGCGCAGGTCGTCGAGCACGAGCGGGTCCACGCGGTCGAGCCACGTGCCCACGCGCAGCGACGTGCCGCCCACGTGCAGCGGCAGCACGCCGTTCTGCTCGAGCCAGTCGGCCGTGAGCGACCGCGACAGGCGCTGGACGCCCGCCAGTTCGGTCAGTTCGTCGAGCCGGGCGGCGTCGCTGGCGCCCATGCTAACGCCCCTGCGGCGGCCGCCGGCGGCCGGTGTCGGGCGGCGCCACGCGCTTCGCCGAGTCGCCGGGCACGATGCGCGGCCCCAGCGGCACGTCCTTCAACAGGTCGGTGCCCGATTCCAGGGAGTGGCGCAGGCGCTCGATGTCCTCGTCCGTCGAGATGATGTGCGGCGTGAGGAAGAGGAAGAGCTCGTTCGTCGTCGTCGTCTTCTGCGTGTTGCCGAAGAACAGCCCGCCGATGAGCGGAATGCGCGAGAGCAGCGGCACGCCGCTCACCGTCTTGCTCACGTTGTCGCCCGCGAGCCCGCCGATCACCGTGGTCTGCCCGTCGCGCAGGAAGATCTGCGTCGTGGCCTCGCGCTTCGTGATGACCGGCGCGCTGAACTGGATCTCGTTCGTGGCCGCGTCGTTGGTCTGGTCCACGGCCATGTTCACGTACCCGTCCACGTTGATCGTCGGCGTGATGGTGAGCGTCGTGCCGACGGGGATGTACTGGATCGTCTGCACCGTCGTCGGGACCGTGCCGGTGGTCACGCTCTGGTTCACCTGCACGAACGGCCGCTGCTCGCCCACGTTCAGCACGGCCTCCTTGTTGTTCTGGGCGATGATCACGGGGCGCGAGAGGATCTTCACGTCGCCACGCGACTGCAGCGCGTTGATCGCCGCGGCGTAGCTGATCGATCCGTTGCCCGCGGTGAGCCGGTAGATGAAGTCGCTCGCGCTCGGGTGGGCCGGCAGCAGCGCGACCGTGTCGCGCGCGCCGGTGGCGGCGCCCTTCTTCGTCGCCGTGCCGCCGAGCCCGAGATCGAGCGAGGTGGACCGCGACACCTCGGCGATCGTCACCTCGATCAGCACCTGCAGGGGCCGGAGGTCGATGCCGCCGAGGAGTCCCTGGATGAGCTGGAAGTCGGCCTGTGTCGAGCGGATGAGGAGCGAGTTTGTGCCTTCGTCCGCGACGATGCGGATCTGCGCCGCGTTCGCGAGTGCGCCGGTGCCGCCCTGCGCGAGCCCGCCGAGGATGGCCTGCGCGATGGCGTTGTTGGCCGCGCCGCGCCCGCCGAAGGCGCCAATGCCTCCGATGCCCG
>CAZKYG010000199.1:0-8806 GCA_964556915.1 uncultured Gemmatimonas sp. | reverse complement strand
CCCGCCTGCTCGTCGGGCGGCGTGCCGGCCCACGCCGCCGTGCGGCGCGCGGCAAACGTGCCGGCGAGCGCGGCGGCGCGCTCGCGCGGCAGCGCATGCCGCGCATCGAGGAGCGCGCCGCACGAGGCGCACGTGTCGGCGGGGTGATCGGCCGGCGCGGTCGCGGCGCAGGCCGGGCAGTGGAGATCCGAGGCGGCGCCCGGCGCGAGGAACAGGTCGCTCACGCGGCCGTTGCGTCCTCCGGCAGGTCCATCGCGCCCGCCTGCGCGATGCGCGTCACGCGCGCGGTGCAGCCGATGCCGAGTGCCGTGTAACTCGCGCGCACGGCATCCGCCACGCGCCGCGCGGTGACGTCGTCGCCCGCGAGCCAGAAGCTCGTGGGCCCCGCGCCGGAGATCGACCCGCCCAGCGCGCCGGCGGCCTTCGCGGCGGCGCGCGCCTCCACGAATCCGGGCAGCAGCGGCGCGCGTGCGGGTTCGGCAATCTGGTCGTCCATCGCACGCCCGAGCATGGCGAAGTCGTCGGATTCGAGCGCCGCGACGATGGCCGCGACGTTGCCGAGCTGCCGCACGACCGTCGCGCGGTCCACCATGTCCGGCAGCACGGCGCGCGCCTCGGCCGTGCGCAACAGCTGGTTGGGATGCACGAGCACGATGCGCATCACCTGCGGGCTGGCCAGCAGCACCACGTCAATGGGTTCGAGCGACCGCACGAGCACCACGCCGCCCAGCAGTTGCGCGCCGACGTTGTCGGCATGGCGGCCGCTCACCACCGACTCGGCTTCCACCGCGCAGTCGACGAGCGTCGCCAGGTCGAGTGGGTCGCCGAGCAGCCGGTTGGTGGCCACCGCGCCGGCCACCGCCGACGCCGCGCTGCCGCCCTGGCCGCCCGCGAGCGGCAGGCCTTTCACCACCGTGAGCCGCACGCCGACGTCGGTGCTGGCGTGGCGCAGCACTGCCGCGGCCGCGATGCCCGCCGTATTGCGCGCAGGGTCCGTCGTGATGTCCGGGTGTCCCGAGCTCACGATCACGACGCCCGGCCGTTCGTCGCGCTCCACGGTCACGCGGTCCACGGCGCCGGCCACGGCCACGCCGAGCACATCCAGGCCGGGGCCGAAGTTCCCGATGCACGCCGGCGCGATGGCCGTGGCGTGCGGACGCGGCGACCCGATGGACAGGCGCGCGTTGGGGGGACGGTCCCGGCGCATGGCCCAAGTCTATCACATGGGCTGCGCGCGCGGGGCAACGCTACGCGCGACTCAACCGTTGCCCGTGCGGCGTCACCGGCAACTCGCCCGTCCGCGTGGTGAGCACCTCGATCGAGAGGTCCGGCGCCACCGGAATCCGGAGGACGGCCTCCGTGCCTCCCTGTTCGCGCCGGTGGAGGGCCAGGGAGGCCACGTGTCCGTACAGCGTCTCGAGGCGCGTGCGCGTGTTGCGCAGGCCAACGCCCTCGCGTACCGTCGGTCCCGGCGGGTGCGGACCGTCGTCGCCCACGGCGACCTCCAGCATCCCGTCCGTCACGCGGGCCGAGAGATCGATGCGGGCGGCGCCCCGCGTGTAGGCCGCACCGTGCTTGATCGCGTTCTCCGCGAGCGGCTGCAGGATCCAGCGCGGCACCAGTACATCGAGCGCTTCGGGGGCGATGTCCTTCGTCACGGCGAGGTTCGTGCCGAAGCGCACGCGCTCCACCGCGATATAGGCGTCGAGGATCTCCAGCTCGTTGCGGAGCGGCAGCTCCGCCCGGTCCGAATGCTCGAGGCTGAGCCGGAGGAGGTCCGCGAGGCGGAGCAGCATCGCGTCGGCGCGGTCCGCGTCCTCGTGCACGAGCGTCGCGATGGTGTTGAGCGCGTTGAAGAGGAAGTGCGGGCGCAGCTGCGCCTGGAGACTGTCCACGCGCGCCTGCAGCAGCTCCGCGCGCACCGCCTGTTCGCGCTGCCCGCGCACGGTCCACACGAGCACGCCGATCACGAACGAGCCGAGCAGGAAGGCGAGCACGCCTTCGGTGGTGGTCTGGCGCCGGAACGGCGCGTAGGCCTTGGCTTCCGGCAGCGCGCGGTAAACCTGCCAGCGCAGCCGCGGGATGTAGGCGTGCCCGGCCATGGAGCGCACGCCGTCGGGGCCCGCGCCGATGATCAACTCGCTGTCGGCCGCTGGGCGCGCGATGAGCGGCGCGAGATCCTTGGTGGCCACGCGGCGGCGCGGCAGGATCTGGCCGGCGGGCGTCGCCGCGAGCACGGTCGCGGAGTCCGCGGAGCGGCGCACGAAATAGGTGGTCGCCTCGGCGATGCTGCCGCGCGTCCGCAGGAGTCGCGGGATGAGTCCCACCTCCGGGTCGATCCACAGCGTCACCACGCCGCCCGTGGAGTTGCCGTGCGCGGGCACGGCGCCAACGGCGGGCACGAGGTAGCGCCCGTTCCCCACGGGCCGCACGCGTCGCGCCTGCGGGTGGCGCGGCGACGGGATCTGGAACGCCGTGGAGCCGGGGAGGCAGTGCTGGCGGAGCGGGACGCCGTCGCAGCGCAGCAGCGTCTCGCCGTCGCGAATCGAGACGAACACCACGTCGCCGTCGGCGAGCGCGTCACCCACGGCCACCTCGAACGAGCTCCCCGCGCCGCGGCCGCGCGCGGCGAGCTGCCCGAGCACGTCGGCCGTGCGGCGCTTGGCCGTGAGCCAGTCGTCGGCGCGCACGCGGTAGAGCTGCGCGCTGCCGGCGAGGGGGTGCGTCCAGTACAACTCCACCTGGCGGCGCTGCACCGTCACGCGCCACCACACGAAGGCTCCCACGAGGCAGACGGTGAGCGTGCCCAGCACCAGGTGCGTGGCGGGCTGCAGCCGGCGTCTGCCGGCTTCGCCCACCGGACCCGCCCCGATGCCGAGGAGCTTCACGCGGTCGCCTCGGCCGGCTGCACGCGCGTGCGTTCGCGCAGTTGTCCGGCGAACCACTTCCACCGGTTGCGGCTCACGCGCACGCGCGCGCCCGTGGACAGCACGATGATCCGTTCGCCCGTGCGCTCGTACCGCACTTCGCGCACCCGGCGCACGTTGACGATGGCCGACCGGTGCACGCGCACGAACTGCTGCGGGTTGAGGCGGCGCTCGAGCAGGTGGAGCGGCTCGCGGAGCAGGTATTCGCGCGTGCCCACATGGAGCCGCGCGTAGTAGGAATCGGCCTCGATCCAGTCGATGTCCGCCACCTGCACGATCACGTCGCGCATCGCCACGCGCACGAGGATCTCCGTGAGGTGCTCCTCGGGCGCCACGGCCGGCGTTCCGTCCGCGACGGCGGAGTGCACGCGGTTGGCCCACTGGAGCATGCGGCGCGCGTCGCGCTGCCCGCGCGCGCGGTCGAGCGCCTCGGCCAGGCGTTCCGGCGCGGGCGGCTTGAGCACGTAGTCAAGCGCGTGGCGGCGGAAGGCCTCCACCGCATACCGGTCGTACGCGGTCACGAAGATGATGTACGGGGCTTCGCCGGTCTGGAGGGCATCGGCCACGCTGAAGCCGTCGTCGCCCGGCATCTCGATGTCGAGCAGCACGACATCGGGCTTGAGGCGGTTCACCGAGGCCACCGCCTGCTGGGCGTCGGCGCACTCGCCCACCACCTGTGTGGCGCCCGAGCGCTCCAGGAGCCGTTGCACGCCGCGGCGGGCCAGGGGGTCGTCGTCCACGATGAGGACGCGCAGAGGCTCGTCAGACTGCAGCGGCGCGGTTTCAGGCTTCACGATGGTTCTCCGTGCATGGTGTGGCACGTCGCCGCGGCCGCCGGATCGGACGTCCGGCGCGTCGTGGCGGCAGTTCCGGTGGCCTGACCGTTCGCTTCAATCGCAACGTACCGCGCGACGCGCCCGGCCGTCCACCCTGCAGCGCAACCTCACCCGTTCGCCGGTGCAGGAGCGTGGATCTGCAGCGAACCGCCATCGGGGTGCTGCGGGCGACCAGTCCGCTCGCTGCAATCCGGTTACCCGGTACAGGACGCACGGACGCCGCGCACCCTCCGGCGTCAATGCAGCCAGACGCCCACTGGCTGCGAACCGGCCACCAGTGAATGCACGGCTCTGGCGCCGTGCGCCGGGCGCTCACACGATGCCACACGCAACCTGAGCGCAACCGGAGCCCCCCCCGTGATCTCGTCATCTGTCCGAGTGCCGGATGCCGTGCGAGACCCGTCCGTATGGACGCCGAGCGATGACGCCGCCTTCCGGTGGCTCACCCGGCGCTATGAGGTCGTGTCGCGCGACCGCGTGAAGGTGGGCCAGGAACTCACGGCGATCTTCGAGGGCCGCGACCCGGCCTGGGGCGACACCTTTCGCAGCACCGTTCCCGTGGAGCGGCTGCTCGCCGACATCCGCCACGGCCGCCGCGATGCGCCGGCGCCCGTCGCCGGCATATACCACACGCTGAGCGTCACGGAGCGAGGCCTGCGCGACGAGGTGACCGCTTACCTCATCCGCCATCCGGTCGGGCCGTGGCTTGGCCGGCTGCATGGTGTGGGGTCGATGCTCGCCGCGCAGCTCCTCACGCGCCTCGACCGGGGGCGCGCGCCGCGGCCATCGAGTTTCTGGGCGTTTTGCGGGCTCGCGACGATGCCCGCGGTGGAGGCGGAGTGCGATACGTGCGGCGCGCGGATCGAGCTGCCCGTCGGCACCGAGCCCCCGCGCGACCATGTGGACGCGCGCGACGGGTCGCGACGGTGCCAGGCCGCCGTGCGCGTCGCGGAGGCGTCGCCCTGCGAGGGCGGGCGTCGCCTGCGCGTGGCCACGTCGCGCAGCGTGACGTCGAAGCAGCCACGGTTCGACCAGTCCGCGCGCGTGACGTGCCACCTGATCGGCGTGACGATGCTGCGCACGAACGGCACGTACGCACCGGTGTACCACGAGGCGCGCGCCCGGTTCCAGCGCGAGCGCGAGGGGTGGTCGGGCGGGCGCGTGCACCTGTCGGCGCTGCGCGTGATGGAGAAGCGGTTCCTGCTCGACCTGTGGCACGCGTGGCCCGAACCGGCGACAGGCCGCGGGCGGGCGCCGCGGGGGGACGTAACCGCCGAATCCCGCCGCCCGGCCGCGATCGCCTGACGGGGCGACCCGCGGCGCGGTGAGGCGCGTGCCGTGGTGGGCCCGGCCGGGTAGATTCCGGCATGCGCATCGCATTCGCCGAGGATGACCGCCAGCTCCGGACCGCGGTGGCACGGGGCCTCCGCGAGGCGGGGTACGCCGTGGACCTGGCCACGTCCGGCCCGCAGGTCATGGCCCTCATCGCCGCCCACACCTACGATGCGGTCATCCTGGATGTGATGATTCCGGCGCCGGACGGCATCGCCGTCTGCCGGATGCTGCGCTCCGAGGGCAACCGCGTGCCGATCCTGATGCTCACGGCGCTCGATGCCGTGGACCAGCGCATTGCCGGCCTCGATTCCGGCGCCGACGATTACCTCACCAAGCCGTTCGACTTCGGGGAACTGCTCGCGCGGCTGCGCGCCATCGTGCGGCGCCACACGGAACCGGCGGCTGCCGTGGTCACCGTCGGCGACCTGGTGATCGACACGCGTCGCCGGCGCGTCACGCGCGGCGCCCGCGTGCTCCCGCTCACGGCCAAGGAGTACACGTTCCTCCTGTACCTGGCCACGAACGCGGGCCGCGTGGTCACGCGCGCCGAGCTGCTGACGCACGTGTGGAACGACGCGCGCAACACGTACTCGAACATCATCGACGTGTACGCGAGCCGCCTGCGGAAAAAGATCGACGACGGCGAGTCGGAGCAGCTGCTGGCGACCGTCCGCGGGGCGGGCTTCCTGCTCGCGGTCCCGGAAGCGGCGGCGGCCACGATGGACGCGTCGTCGGCTGTCGCGCGCCGGGGCTGACGTGCCGGGCCGGCGCGCGTCGTCGCTCCGGTCGCGTCTCACCGGCTGGTACGCGGTCCTGCTCGGCGTGCCGCTGGCCGCATTCGCGGTCACCTGCTACGTCGTGCTCGGCCGTACGCTGATGAATCGCACGGACCGGTTCATCGGCGAGGCGCTCACGGTGTTCTCGCGCGAAGTCGTGGCCGAGCGGCGCGCGTCGGCGGCCGTGGACGAGGCCATCCGGACGACCGAGGCGGACATGCGGTTCCGCAACCTCCGGATCGTCGTGCGTGACAGCAGCGGCCGCGTGGTGGTGAGCGGTGCGGAGGCCGACGCGGGCAGGGGCGGCGACGGTGATCGCGTGCTCGCCCACCTCGCGGCGGCGGGCGCGCGGGCGGAGACCGTCACCGTGGCCGGGCCCGCCGGCCGCGACCGCGTGGTGACGCAGCCACTCCTCGTGCACGATGCGCGGTTCATGATCTCCGGTGCGTCGCCCCTCGCCGACGTGGATGCGGTGATGGAGCGCGTGCGGCTCATGTTCTTTGCGCTGATCCCCGTGTTGCTCGCCATGGCGGCCGCGTCGGCCTGGTTCCTCGCCAAGCGTGGGCTCGCGCCGGTCGCGGCCATGACGGCCCGCGCCGACGAGATCTCGGCCAGCAATCTCGACGCGCGGCTTCCGGTGGCCGGCGGCGCGGAGCTCGCCGAGCTGGCGCGCGTGATCAACGCGCTGCTCGACCGCCTCGAGAACGCGTTCGTCCAGCAGCGCCGGTTCATGGCCGACGCCTCGCACGAGCTGCGCACGCCCACGTCGATCATCCGCACCGAGGCAGACGTGACTCTCACGCGGCCACACCGCGACGAGGACGAGTACCGTGAGTCGGTCGCGGTCATGGGCGAAGCTTCGCGCCGCCTGACACGCATCGTGGACGATCTCTTCCTCATGGCGCGTGCCGACTCGGGCCACCTCGCGTTGCACGCCGAGCCGCTCTACCTGGAGGAGATCGTGCACGACGCCACACGGGCGATCGCGCAGGTGGGCGAGCGGCGCGGCGTGCGCGTCGAGCTGCGCCGCATGACCCAGGCCCCGCTCTCCGGCGACCCCGACCTGCTCGGGCGCGTGTTCCTCAACCTGCTCGACAACGCCATCAAGCACTCCCCCCGCGGCGGCACGGTGAGCGTGGAGATGGGCGTGCGCAACGGGTCGCACACGGTGTCCGTCGTGGACGAGGGGCCCGGCATCCCGCCCGAGCTGCGCGAGGCGGTGTTCGAGCGGTTCTTCCGGGCGGATCCGTCGCGCAGCCGCGGGGAGGACGGCGACGAGGCCGGCGCGGGCCTGGGCCTTTCGATCGCCAAGCGCATCGTCGTCGCGCACGGCGGCCAGATCGCGGTGGCCGAGTCGCGCCCGGGCCGTACGGAGTTCCGCGTCACGCTCCCGCGCGACGAGGCATAGCGGCGCGGGCGATTGCCCGCGCGGCCGCGGCCGCGGTCACCCCGCGTACCACCAGCACCTTGCGCCGCGACGCGTGGCCGCGCGCGATCTCGATCGCCGACTTCGGGCATCCCAGCGCGTCCGCCAGCAGGCGGACCACGGCCTCGTTAGCGGCGGCATCCACGGGCGGCGCGGTAACCCGCACCTTGAGCTCCCCGTTGTGCACCCCACCCACGGCATTCGCGGAGGCGCGCGGGTGTACGCGGACGGCGAGCGAGATGCCGTCGGGGCGCGTAGTAATGCAGGCGGGCAGGACGGGGTCGTTCACGCGGCGCGCAGTGGTATGGCGGTTCGGCTGGCTCGGCCCCCGGCCGGGGACTAGAATCCAACTCTCGTGACCACAACTATATCATCTGCGGCGCACGCGACCACGGATCGCGATCCGGGCGGCGGCCGCGCGACGTTCGAGGAGGCCACGGCCCTCGCCACCACGCTTGACCGCGAGGTGGGCCGTGTCATCATCGGCCAGGAGCGGGTGCGCCGCGAGATCCTCACCTGCCTGCTCGCGGGCGGCCACTGCCTGCTGCGCGGGGTGCCGGGGCTCGCCAAGACCCTGCTCATCAAGACGCTCGCCGATGCGGTGCACCTCAGGTTCAGTCGCATCCAGTTCACCCCCGACCTCATGCCGTCGGACATCCTCGGCACCGAGGTCATCGAGGACGACGCGGCGGGCAAGCGGCACGTGCGCTTCATCAAGGGGCCGGTGTTCGCGAACATCATCCTCGCCGACGAGATCAACCGCACGCCCCCGCGCACGCAGGCGGCGCTGCTCGAGGCGATGCAGGAATACCAGGTGACCATCGGCGGCGCGCGCCACGAACTCGAGCGCCCGCTGTTCGTCCTGGCCACGGAGAACCCGATCGAGCAGGAGGGAACGTATCCCCTCCCCGAAGCGCAGCTCGATCGCTTCATGTTCAACGTGCTGATCGACTATCCCGACAGCGACGCCGAGCGCCGCATCCTGGCGGAAACGACCACCGGCGCCGATCGCGCGGCGGGCCACGTGGCCACGGGCCGCGACCTCGAGGCCGCGCGCATGCTGGTGCGCGACCTGCCGGCGGCGTCGAACGTGGTGGACTTCGCGCTGCGCGTCACGCGTGCCACGCGCCCGTCCGAGGCCGGCGCACCGCAGGTGGTGCGCGACTTTGTGCGCTGGGGGGCGGGCCCGCGCGCGGGCCAGGCCCTGCTGCTCGGGGCCAAGAGTGCCGCGCTGCTCGACGGGCGTCCCGTGCCGTCGCCGGACGACGTGGCCGCCGTGGCGCTGCCGGTGCTTCGCCACCGGATCCTGGTCAACTTCCAGGCCGAGGCCGATGGCATCGCCGCCGACGACGTGATCGCGAAGCTGCTCGCGGCCGTGCGGCCCTGAGCCTGGCGCTGAGCGCGGGGCGCGACACCGATGCGCGCGGGGCGGACGGCATGACGGCGCGACGCGAACCGGCGCTGTCGGCGGCGGTCGTGGCGGCGATCGAGGACCTCGAGCTCTCC
>CAZKYG010000198.1:0-5387 GCA_964556915.1 uncultured Gemmatimonas sp. | reverse complement strand
TTCGCGCTCCTCAAGTTCAGCAAGAAGCATGCGGCGAAGCAGATCGAGAAGGTGCTGAAGAGCGCCGTGGCGAACGCCGAGCAGGCGGCGCGCGCGGCGAACGCGGCACTCGACGTGGACGACCTCGTGATCACGCATGCGATCATCAACGAAGGGCCGAAGCTCAAGCGGTTCATGCCTGGCGCGATGGGCCGGGCGACGCCCATCAAGAAGCGGACGAGCCACGTCGAGATCGTCGTGGCGGACAAGGGGACCCGCGGGTCCAAGAGGAAGGCGCGCTAATGGGACAGAAAACCAATCCGATCGGCTTCCGCCTCGGCGTCTCGCGGCAGTGGCGCTCGAAGTGGTTCGCTTCAGCGAAGGACTTTCCTGCGCTGCTCAAGGAAGACGAATTGCTGCGCAAGTACCTGAAGGCGCGGCTCGCCAGCGCGGCGATCGCCGACATCGGCATCGAGCGCAAGCCGGGGAAGGTCGTGGTGACGATTCACACGGGCCGGCCGGGCGTGGTGATCGGCAAGAAGGGCCAGAGCGTGGAGGAGCTGAAGAACGAGCTCCAGCAGCTGACGGGCAAGGACGTCGGCGTGAACGTTGATGAGATCAAGCGCCCGGAGATCGAGGCGCAGCTCGTGGCGGACAACATCGCCGCGCAGCTGGCGCAGCGCATCTCGTTCCGGCGTGCCATGAAGCGCGCGGTGCAGAGCGCCATGCGTATGGGCGCCGGCGGCATCAAGGTGAAGTGCGGTGGCCGCCTGGGCGGGGCCGAGATTGCGCGGGTCGAGGGCTACCACGAGGGCCGGGTGCCGCTCCACACGCTGCGTGCGGACATCGACTATGCCGTGAGCACGGCCAAGACGACGTTCGGCACGATCGGCGTAAAGGTGTGGATCTTCAAGGGCGAAGTGGTCGAGGACCGCCGCGGGAAGACGTATTCGTCGGACGCGTAGGGCAGGGCGAGAAGGCAGACGATGGACGACAGACGATAGACGATAGACGATAGAACCCCGAGACTGACCACCATGCTGTCACCGAAGCGCGTCAAGTTCCGCAAGATGTTCAAGGGCCGGATGAAGGGCCTCGCCACGCGCGGGGCGGAAGTGTCGTTCGGCCATTACGGCCTGCAGGCGCAGGAGCCCGGGTGGGTGACGGCGCGGCAGATCGAGGCAGCGCGCGTGGCGCTCACACGGCACATCAAGCGCGGCGGGAAGGTCTGGATTCGCGTGTTCCCGGACAAGCCGGTGACGAAGAAGCCGGCCGAGACCCGCATGGGCAAGGGCAAGGGATCGCCGGAGCTCTGGGTGGCGGTGGTGAAGCCGGGCCGCGTGATGTTCGAGATCGAGGGTGTCGACAAGGCCCTGGCGGAGAAGGCCCTGGGGCTGGCGGCGGCGAAGATCGGGATTCGCACGAAGTTCGTCGCGCGCGAGGAGGCGCACACCGAATGAAGGCGGCACAGATGCGGGAACTCGGCGCGGAGGACATCGTGGCGCGGGTGGCCGAGCTGGAGCGCGAGCGTTTCAACCTGCAGTTCCGGGCGGGCACGCAGACCCTGGACGATCCGCTCCGCCTGCGGGTGATCCGCCGGGAGCTGGCGCGGCTGAAGACGATCCTGCGCGAGAAGACCACGGGGACCGCAGCCGTTGGCGCGGCCCGCACGGGAGGGAAGTAAGCGATGTCGGACCTGGCGAAGGCGACGCCGGCCGCCCGCAACGCGCGCAAGGTGCGCACGGGGCTGGTGGTCAGCGACAAGATGCAGAAGACGGTCGTGGTGGCGATCGAGCGACGGGTACAGCACCCGGTCTACGGCAAGATGGTCACGCGGACGACCCACCTGAAGGCGCACGACGAGGAGAACGCCGCGAAGACCGGCGACACCGTTCGCGTGATGGAGACGCGACCGATGTCGAAGGACAAGCGCTGGCGTGTGGTCGAGATCGTCGAGCGCGCGAAGTAGGAACACCGGAGATTCGTCGATGATTCAGCAGGAATCCATGGTCCGGGTGGCGGACAACAGCGGCGCCAAGCGCGCGCTGGTGATCCGTGTGCTCGGCGGCACGCGCCGGCGCTACGCCGGGCTCGGCGACGTCGTGATCGTCGCGGTCAAAGACGCGCTCCCGAACGGCACCGTCAAGAAGGCCGAGGTCGCGCGCGCGGTGGTGGTGCGCACGGTCAAGGAGACGCGCCGCAAGGACGGCAGTTACATCCGCTTCGACGAGAACGCGGTCGTCATCATCAGCGAGAACGGCGAGCCGCGGGCCACGCGCATCTTCGGGCCGGTGGCCCGGGAACTGCGCGAGAAGCGGTACATGAAGATCGTGTCGCTGGCGCCGGAGGTCATCTAGCATGCGCATCCTGACATTCCGCAAGAACGCGGGCCAGCGGTCCCGGCTCCGGCACGTGCACAACGCCGAGCGCGAGGCGGTGCACGTGGTCAAGGGCGACCGGGTGCGCGTCGTGCGCGGCGACGACAAGGGCAAGGAAGGCAAGGTGCTGCGCGTGTACCGGAAGACGGGCCGCGTGACGATCGAGGGCGTGAACATCGTCAAGAAGCACCGCAAGGCGCGGCGGGCGGAGGAGCAGTCCCAGATCATGGAGATGCCGGCGCCCGTGCATGCGTCGAACGTGATGCTGCTCGACCCGAAGTCGGGTGAGCCGACGCGGACGCGCGCCCGGGTGGACGCGGACGGCACCAAGGAGCGCCTCAGCGTGAAGTCGGGCGACGCGATCCCGCGTCCCGCGGCGCGCTAGGCGAACGAGACCAGGAATCGAGCGATGGCAGACGAGAAACAGGACAAGAAGCCGGCGCAGGCCAAGCCGCAGCAGCCGAAGCAGGAGAAGAAGGCCAAGGGCGGCGACAAGGGGCGCAAGGGGGCCGAGGCGCCGCGCGAACACGCGGGCGTCGGGCTGCCGGTGCCGCCGGCGCGCCTGCGCGTGCACTATCAGCAGAAGGTGCGTGCGGCGCTCACGAAGCAATTCGGCCTGAAGAACCCGCATCAGGTGCCGAACCTCGAGAAGATCGTGGTCAACGTCGGGCTGGGCGAGGCGATCAAGCAGCCGAAGATGCTCGATTCCGTGGTGGACGAGCTCGGCATCATCACGGGCCAGCGGCCCGTGCGGAAGAAGGCCAAGAAGTCGATCGCCAACTTCGGGCTGCGCCAGGGCCAGGAAATCGGGGCGTCCGTGACGTTGCGCGGCGCGCGGATGTGGGAGTTCCTCGACCGCTTCATCACGATCGCCGTGCCGCGGATTCGCGACTTCCGTGGGCTGTCGACGCGGTCGTTCGACGGGCGCGGCAACTACAGCGTCGGCATCAAGGAGCAGATGATCTTCCCGGAGATCAACTACGACCAGGTCGACCAGATCCACGGCATGGACATCACGTTCGTGACGACGGCGGAGAAGGACGAGCAGGCGCTGGCGTTGCTGCGCGAGCTCGGCATGCCCTTCCGCGGTGAAGAGAAGCCGGTAGTCGTGCAGTAGACGACAGCAGGCGGGCGGCAGGTGATTGCCCTCGTCCTTCTGTGCCTTTCCTCTGAGGAACCTGTATGGCGAAGAAGAGCAGCATCGAGAAGAACGAACGCCGGAAGAAGTTGGCAGCCCAGTATGCGGCCAAGCGGCGCGCGCTGAAGGAGATCGTCCGCAAGCCCTCATCGACGGCCGAGGAGCGGGCGGCGGCGCAGGTCGCGCTGGCGAAGCTGCCGCGCAACTCGGCCCCGGAGCGCGTGCGGCACCGCTGCTCCATGACGGGGCGGTCGCGCGGCAACATCCGCGAGTTCGGCCTGTCGCGCATCGCGTTCCGCGAGATGGCGCTCATGGGCCTGATCCCGGGCGTGCGGAAGGCGAGCTGGTAAGAAGGGACGGCAGCCGGCAGGTGGCAGTTGGCAGACGGCAGATGGCAGAGACCCTGAGATTCCTACAGGTCCCCGGGGATCCGGCGGATACCATAGGAGAGAGACGAAACCGATGAGCATGACCGATCCAGTGGCCGACATGTTGACGCGGATCCGCAACGCCTGCGGATCGAAGCACCGTCGCGTGGACATGCCGGCATCGAAGCTGAAGCTCGAGATCGCGCGCCTGTTGAAGGAGAACAACTTCATCACGGACTTCCGCACGGTCTCCACCGACAGCGGCCGCCAGGTGCTGCGCGTGGTGCTGAAGTACGCCCACGGCGGGCATCCGGTGATCCGCGAACTGAAGCGGGTGTCCACGCCGGGCCTGCGCCGCTACGTGGGGGTGGGCGAGATCCCGCACGTGCGCAACGGGCTGGGCGTGGCGATCCTCTCCACCTCCAGGGGCCTGATGACCGATCGTGAAGCGCGTCAGCACGGCACCGGCGGCGAGTTGCTCGCCGTGGTCTGGTAGGGGGGCGCGCACATGTCGAGAATCGGCAAGCTCCCGATCGCCATTCCCAAGGGCGTCACGGTCGCCGTGGCGGGCCAGCGGGTGACGGTGAAGGGCCCGAAGGGCGAGCTGCACCGCATGGTGCACGCCGACCTGGCGGTGAAGGTCGAGGGCGAGACCCTGGTCGTCACGCGGCCGTCGGACGAGCCGCAGCACAAGTCGCTGCACGGCCTGTCGCGCACGCTCATCGCCAACATGGTCGAGGGCGTGACGAAGGGCTACAGCAAGCAGCTGGAGATCACGGGCGTCGGCTACAAGGCCGAACCCAAGCCGTACGGGCTGGTGCTCGCGCTCGGGTTTTCGCACCCGATCGAGTACCGCGCGCCGGCGGGGATCAAGCTGACGGCACCGCAGCCGACGCAGGTGGTGATCGAGGGCGCGGACAAGGAGATGGTGGGGCAGGTGGCGGCCGAGCTGCGGTCGCTGCGTCCGCCCGAGCCGTACAAGGGCAAGGGCATCAAGTACGTCGGTGAGACGATTCGCCGGAAGGCCGGCAAGGCAGGAGCCAAGTAATGCCTGGACTCAGGGTACCCAAGACGCGGGCGGGGCTGCGTGTGCGGCGCCATGTGCGCGTGCGCGCCAAGGTCACGGGCACGGCCGAGCGGCCGCGGCTCGTGGTGTTCCGCTCCGACAAGCACATCTACGCGCAGCTGGTGAACGACGTCGCGCAGCGCACGCTGCTGTCCGTGACCGACAGCGGGCTTACGGGCAAGAAGTCGGAGAAGTCGGCGGCGGTAGGCAAGCTGGTGGCGGAGAAGGCGAAGGCGGCGGGGATCAGCAAGGTGGTCTTCGACCGCGGCGGATATCGATATCACGGCCGCGTGAAGGCGGTGGCCGATGGCGCCCGCGAAGGCGGGCTGGAGTTCTAATGGCAGACCAGGAAGAGACGACCCAGGCGTCGGACGCGCCGGCGCAGGCCCCGCGCTCGGGTGGCAGCGCCCGGAGCGGGCGTGGCGGCGGCGGCCGTGGCCGCGGCGGACCGGGTGGCG
>CAZKYG010000197.1:0-18751 GCA_964556915.1 uncultured Gemmatimonas sp. | reverse complement strand
GGAACCCGCCGGTGCAGCCGCGGGCGACGCGATGTCGGCCGCCATCCCACGCGAACAGACCGCCGACCAGCAGGTGACGCACGCCCTCAACCGGCTCGCGTTCGGCCCACGCCCGGGCGACGTGGAAGCCGTGCGCCGCATGGGCCTCGACGCGTGGATTGACCGCCAGCTGCACCCCGAGCGCATCGACGACACTGCACTCGACCAGTTTCTCGCCGCCACCTATCACGTGCTGGGCGACTCGCCCGCCGAGCTCGAGCGGCGCTACCCGCCGCCCGGCCAGCTCATCAACCGGGCGGGCGCGCGCAACGGCCTCAGCCACGACGACAGCGTGCAGCTCCGCGAGTCCCAGATGGGCATCCGGCAGATGTCCGCCGAGGTGCAGGGCGCGCGCGTGGCGCGCGCGGTGCTGACCGAGCGGCAGCTGCTCGAAGTCATGACCGACTTCTGGCTCAACCACTTCACCGTGTACGACGCCAAGGGGCCGCGCGAGCGCTACATGCTCGCCGATTACGAGAACCGTGTCATCCGCCCCAATGCGCTCGGCAAGTTCCGCACGCTGCTCGGCAGCGTGGCGAAGAGCGAGGCGATGCTCTTCTACCTCGACAACTGGGAGAGCCAGGCCGACAGCACCCGGCCACGCCTCGCGCCCATGCCCGGCCGCGGGGGCCGGCGCGGCGGCGGGTTCCTCCGCGGCGGCATGCCCACCATCCTCCCCGCGATGGGGGCGCAGCCGCCAGCGCAGCTGCCCGCCCAGATCCGCAAGGGCGGCCTCAACGAGAACTACGGGCGCGAGCTGCTCGAGCTGCACACGCTCGGCGTGGACGGCGGGTATACGCAGGCCGACGTCATCAACGCCGCGCGCGCACTCACCGGCTGGACGTTCAAGGGGCCGCAGCAGGGCGGCGGCTTCCAGTTCGTGCCGTTCATGCACGACGCGGGCGAGAAGGTCGTCCTCGGCCACACGCTCAAGGCGGGCCGCGGCATTGAAGATGGCGAGGACCTGCTCGATATCGTCGCCCGGCACCCGTCCACCGCGCACTACATCGCGTTCAAGCTCGCGCGGCGGTTCGTGAGCGACTCGCCGTCCACGGCGCTCGTGGACCGCGCCGCCGCCACCTTCACGCGCACCGGCGGCGACATTCGCGAGACGCTCCGCACGATCATCATGAGCCCCGAGTTCTTCTCACGCGCGGCCTATCGCAGCAAGGTGAAGTCGCCGTTCGAGGTGGTCGTGAGCGCCGCGCGCGCGCTTGGCGCGCACGGCGACGCCACGCCGCGCACGGCGCAACTCGTCGCGCAGCTTGGGGAGCCCATCTATGGACACCAGGCGCCGAACGGCTGGCCCGAGACCGGCGACCAGTGGATGAACACCGGCGCCATCCTCAACCGGATCAACTTCGGCATGCTCATGGCGGCGGGCCGGGTGCCTGGTGCGTCGCCGTTCGGGTTCGAGGGTGCCGCGGAACTCCGCAGCGCGCCGGTCAACCAGCAGGTTGACGGTGTCGTCGCGCACCTGCTCGGCGGCGACGTGTCGCCGGAGATGCGCGCCGTGCTCGTGAGCGGGAGCAATCCGCTCTCCAGGTCATCGCCCGCGGGCGACCCGCGTCCGCAGCTCAAGGGCCTGCCACTGATCGTCGGGCTCGCGCTCGGAAGCCCCGAGTTCCAGAGGAGGTAGGACGATGCAACGTCGCTATTTCGTGAAGTCGGGCGCCGTCGCGCTCGCGACCATGGGTCTCAGTCCGTCGTTCCTCCGGCGCCTGTCGTATGGCATGGAGCTGCCCGGCGCCGAAAAGGGCAAGGTCCTGATCTGCCTGTTCCAGCGCGGCGCCGCGGACGCGCTGAATGTCGTCGTGCCGTTCGGCGACCGCGCCTACTACCAGCTCCGGCCGAACATCGCGATTCCCGCGCCCCGCAACGGCGCGCTCTCGGCGATCGACCTCGATGGATTCTTCGGCCTGCACCCCTCGCTGGCGCCGCTCAAGCCGCTGTGGGATCGCGGCATCCTGGCGCCCATCCACGCGATTGGCAGCCCGAGCACCACGCGGTCGCACTTCGACGCGCAGGATTACATGGAAAGCGGCACGCCCGACGTGAAGGGCACGACCGACGGGTGGCTCAACCGGTATCTCGCCGCCTCCGGCACATGCGAGGAGTGCAAGGTGAGCCCGTTCCGCGCCGTGGCCATGACGCCGCAGACGCCGCGCGCGCTCGAGGGAAGCGCGCCGACGGTCGCCATGGACTCAATCGACCAGTTCGCCGTGCGCACCGGCGGCGACGCCGCCGCGCGGCTCGAAGCGCTCTACCGCACCGGTTCGGCCGACATCGTGCAGGGGGCGGGCAACGAGATGTTCGAGGCCGTGAAGATGCTCAAGGCCGCCAACCCGCAGCGCTACCAGCCCGAGAACGGCGCCGCATACCCGCGGTCACAGTTCGGGCAGCGGCTCCGGCAGATTGCGCAGCTCATCAAGTGCAACGTCGGGCTCGAGATCGCCTTCGCCGACGTTGGCGGGTGGGACACGCACGTGAACCAGGGCAGCGTGCAGGGGCAGCTCGCCAACCGGCTTGACGACTTCGCCCAGTCCATCGCGGCGCTCACCACCGACCTCGGCGACCGAATGGAGGACGTGGTGATCCTGACGATGAGCGAGTTCGGGCGCATGGCGCGCCAGAACGGCAACGGCGGCACGGACCATGGGCACGCGGGCGCGATGTTCGTGATCGGCGGGCCCGTACGCGGCAAGAGAGTGTACGGCCGGTGGCCGGGGCTGGCGCAGGAGCAATTGTATGAAGGGCGCGACCTGGCGCTCACCACCGATTTCCGGGACCTGTTCGCCGAGGTGGCGGGCGCGCACCTCGGGGCCAGACGGATGGACGCGCTGTTCCCCGGACACACACCCTCGGGACGACTCGGCGTCGTCGGCTAGGAAGTCCCGCACGGTCGGTCCGACACGATAGCTTTCGTGCAATGAAAGCGCATGTCCTTGCAGCCATCGGCTGCTGCGTCGCCCTCTCGTCGGGTGCGGCGCAGCAGCCTTCGCGTCCGCCCAATGAGAACGGGCGCATTCCCGTGCTCGAGTACCATCTCGTCACCGATCGCGAGTCGCGGTGGAGCCGCAGCGTCACGCGGTTCCGCCGCGACCTCGAAGTCCTGTACGAGCGTGGCTATCGGCCCATCACGGTGGCGCAACTTGTGGACGGCGACCTCGACATCCCCGCCGGCACGTCGCCCGTGGTGTTCACGTTCGACGATGCGTCGCCGAGCCAGTTCCGGTACATCGAGAAGGACGGGAAGCTCGAGGTTGACCCGCAGAGCGCGGTCGGCGTCTGGCTCGCGTTCAATCGCGACCATCCCGACTGGAAGAACCGCGCCACGTTCTGCATGCTCTCGGGCGCCGCCGCCGGCCACGCGTTTTTCGGCGAGAAAGGCATCGAAGGACAGAAGTCGGCATGGCGTTTCGAGAAGCTGCGCTACCTCTCGGGCCAGGGGTTCGAGCTGTGCGCGCACACGCTGTGGCACGCGAACCTCTCCAAGTACAGCGACCGCGATGTGCAGGAGCAAATCGCACGCAACGTGATGGCCATCGACTCGGCCGTACCGGGATATCGCGTGCGCACGTTTGCGCTGCCGCTGGGTGAGTGGCCCAAGAACCGTGCGCTCGCGGCTACCGGCGCGTGGCATAACCCACGGAACGGTGCCGACGTGCGGTATGCGTTCGACGCCATCCTCGAGGTGTCGGGCCCCCCCGTACCGAGCCCGGCGTCGGATCGCTTCAATCCCCTTGCTCTCACCCGTATACAGGTCACGGGCAATGCGTTGGAGTCGGTGCTCGACCAGCTCGATCGCAAGGGGGAGCGATTCGTGTCGAGCGGGCCGGGACATCTATTGAGAAGGCGTCGGACGGCGTCTGACCGGTAGGGATGAATGACCACAATCCGGACAGGGTTGTTGCGCAACGCTCACTTGTTCGTAAACTTGCGGCGTCCATAACCACCAAGATCATCGCCCGATGAGTCGTCCAAAGGCCCATCCGCAGACATTGAAGCACCTTCCGTTCTTCGAGGTGCTGGCCAGTGCGCCGGAAGGTTCGGCCGAAGCGAAGCTGGCGACCGCCGGCCTCCTGGCCCTTCGCATGATCGACCACTGGGTGCTCGCGGGCCCGGCAATCGTCGAGCCCGAGTCGGTGAGCGTTCGTTCGGTGCGCCAGGCCATCATGGCACTGCCCCCGAAGGAGCCGGTGCGCGAGTCGCTGCTCACGATCGTCAACACGATGCAGATGCTGCGGCACGTGGACCTCGTCCCGGTGCTGCCGCGGGTGTTCGCCTATGCGCAGCTGCTCGAGCGGCACCATGGTTCGATGGCGCTGGCCGCCGACGCGTACCGTTCAATCATCCGCCTCGGCGACGTGGAGCACGACGCGGAAGTCGTGATGGACTCGTACTACCGGCTGGCATTCTGTGAGCGCAAGGTGGGCGCGCTCGACGAAGCGTTGGAAACGTCGACCGCGATGGCCAAACTTGCCGGCCGCCGCAAGGATCGGGTCCGGACGCTGCGCGCGAAGATGGGTGTGGCGCAGGTGGCCATGATGCGCGGCGACTGGGCGGCAGCCGATTCACAGTTCGTCGCGATCGCGAAAGACGCCCAGCATCACGAGCTGACGCGTGAGTACGCGATGGCGACGCACAACCGGGCCGTGGTGGCGGCGCGCTCGGGCAATTCGACGGACGCGATTCTGCTCGCGCACGATGCACTCCAGAACACCAGCGATCCGATCGAGCGCGACCGCGTCCTCGGCGACCTTGCTGCCATGTTGCTGATTACCGGTCGTGTGGACGCGGCCCTTGACGCGCTGCGAATCCTGGAACTGACCGCGGTGTCGGAAGAACCGCGCGTCACCGCGCGAGTCAACATCGTGGCGGTGGCCGTGCGCTCCGGCGATCGCGCGCTATTCGACTCCGCGCGCGCGAACCTTCGAGACTCTGAAATGCCGATCGAGGCCAGGATCAACCTGCTCGCAGAGACTGCCCGGGGTTTCGAAATTTTTGGCGAACCTGCCGCGGCGCGGGCGCTAAAATCCGAAGCCGAGCGCCTCGCGGGCATGCACGGGCTTGAACAACTCCTGGTTCAGCACCACACGGCACAGGCCAACCCACCCGCGCCGCCGCGCAGTTCAGTCGCCACTGACGAGCAGGATCCTACCTACCCGGTCGCCAGCTCTCTCAGGATGATGGCCGCCGCCGTGGCGGCGTAGTCAGGCTGAACTTGCGAATCGCTACTTGGCGAGGCACTCGCTGGAACCCATCAGCGTCGGGTCGGACGAGCAGCCCTTCGGAGCCATCGGGGACGAGCAGGCGGCGGCAAGGAGCGAGGCGCCGAGGACGAGCATAAGCTTCTGGCGGAGCGACATTTGAGGAGTCCGGTAGTGGTGGTTGTGCGGGGTTGATATCCAAGCTAGAATCCCTAGCCCGCGCCTCAACCTGTCATTTGTGCCAGAAAACCGCACTTTTGCGCCAAGTCTGTATCGTTTCCTTGCACCACGGATCTCCCCCGGCTGACCCCATGCACGTCGCTGCCTGCGTCCAACCCCAGAAGCTGGCCCGCCTCCGCGGGGCAGCGGGGTCGGACCATGCGGTGTATGCGGCTCTGGACTGGGCGCATGCCGACTCGATCATCAAGCGCCAGCCGGTGGACGTCCTGGTCGTTGACCCGCAGTTCGAGGGCTCGGCTGCCCCGCGCACCGATCGCATCCGGGCGGTGCGCCACCGCTACGGCGCACTCCCGATGGTGGTGTATTCCACCCTCTCCGCGCAGACGATGCGCTCGCTCGTCGAACTGGGTACCGAGGGGCTCGGGCAGATCGTCCTCTACGGCCTCGACGACGACCCGCGCCACTTGCGCCAGGTGCTCGAGCTCCAGCCGGGGATCCTGCTCTCCGAGCGCATGGTCGGCATGATCCGCCCGCGGCTGAACCACACCCCGTCGCCGGTGGCGGGTGCCGTGGAACGAGCCATCCGCAACCCCACGGTCTTCCGCAACGTGGGCGACCTGACCAACGCCGCGGGTGTGCCCCGGCGCTCGTTCTACCGTCACCTGGAACGCGCGGGCCTGGCATCGCCGCGGGAAGTGCTCGCGGCAGCGCGCGTGCTCCGCGCCTACGCCCTGCTCCGCATCCCGGGATATTCCCTCGAACTCGCGGCGGCGCAGGTGAAGTTCTCCGACGTGGACACACTCACGGACACCATGAAGGCCATCGCCGGCGTGACGCCCGGACGCGCGCGCCTCCGCATCGCCCCGGACGAGTTCCTCCAGATGCTGACGGACCGCCTGGTGCCCCGTGCGACGCGCCCCGCGGTGCCCGCCGGCGCGGAGCAGGCCGACGCCGGGGCCGCGTCATGACGGTGGACCAGTACGAGGGCTTCCGCGCGCCGACGTCGATCGGCGCGAGCAACTCGGCGCCGGCACGTGTGGTGACGCCTCCCGGTGCGCCGCCACGCGTGCTGGTGATCGAGGACGACGAGGCCGTGCGCAACGTGCTCGGGCGCACGCTCTCGCACGCGGGGTTCGAGCCGGTGCTCGCGGCGGGCGCGCCCGAGGCGGAACACCTCCTCTCGGACTCGATCGCGGCCATGGTGCTCGACTTCCGCATTCCGGGCAGCCGCGGCGACCTGTTCTTCTACTACGCCTCGTCGCGCTTCCCGCTGCTGCGCCGCCGCACGGTGTTCCTCACGGGCGACACGAGCGTGGAAGTCGAGCAGATGGTGTCGCACACGGGCTGCGCGCTGCGCCACAAGCCGTTCGTGAACGCATCGCTGATCGGCCTGCTCAGGTCGCTGGTCGAGTCACCGGCGGGACCGGTCGCGAGCCGCTGACGCGACGGTGACCGGGGGAGATCCCCCGGACGCCGGTCAGGACTTCCAGGCACGCAGCGCGGCCAGCGCGCGCTCGAGCGCGGAGCGCTGCTCCTCGCGCGTGGCGCGGCGGAGGAGTTCCTCGTAGGTGGCGATGGCGAGCCGGAGCGCGACGGGATCGTCTTCCGCGCCGGCCAGCGCGGCGGCGTTGTCCGCGAGGTTCGCGCGCGCCAGGTCGTCCTCGGGGAACCGCGCGACCACCTCGCGCCACTTGCCCGTGCGCTCGCGCGGCGACGACTCGGCGAGCGCCCAGAGATGCCACGCGGCGCGGTTGGACGGATCGGCGGCGCGCGCGCGCTCAGCGAGCGCCGCAACGACGTCGGGCCCGCGACCGGTGAGCCAGTAGGCATTGGCGAGCGCGACGAGCGCGCGCGCGTTGTCCGGTTCGCGCTCGACGATCACTTCATAGACGGGCCCGGCAACTTCGTGCAAGCCGAGGTACGGCTCGACGGCGGCGACGAGCGCGTCCGTCGCATGCGCGCGAGCGATCTCGTCGAGGCGCGGCAGGAGTGCGCCGACGTCGGCGGTGCGGCGATAGTCGTCCACCGCGCGGTCGAGCGCGGATTGTGCCGGATGCGGGGTCATGGCGCGGGTAATCTACGAACCCGTGTCGCGATGCAGGTGAGGGGTGAGGGGTGCGCGGCAGGGTTGCGCATCAACGACAGAGGGGTGAGGGGTGCAAGGCAGGGTTGCGCTCCACCGAAAGACGACGCATACTGGATGCGTCAGTGCGCCCCGCCGTGCGTTGCGGGGCACCGGGCAGGAGATCGCAGGACCGCGTGCAATTGACCGCGCTCCTCGCAGCCCGGGACGATCGAGCGACACGGGTGTCCCCCGACGCGTCCCACTGCGCCAGCACCAAACGATCCGATCAGAAACCGACACATGAACGAGCGTCGTCGTCCACGGCGCGGCCGCGCCCAGCGTCCGTCGTCCGACACCGAACCCACGGCCGAGTCCGACATGGATCCGTACCGCGCCCCCGACACGGACAGCGGCGGGGCGCCAGCCGCCGACGCCGGTGGCGGCGACAGCGCGCGTGGCGCGGAGGCGGCGAGGGAATCGGTGGCCGAACCGGCGCCGCCGCCAGCGGACCGCGGAAGCGTGGACCGGGGGAGTGTGGAGGCGGTGACCAACGGCAGTGGCGGAGCGGAATCCGTCGAGGGTGCGCCCGAACGCGGGGACCCGGCCCCAGGCAACGGACACCAGCCGCAGTGGCACGGCGGGCACGGCGGCCAACAGGGGCACCGGGGCGGGCGGCGCGGACGGCGGAACCGGCGCGGCCGGCACCGCGGCGGCGAGCAGCCGAGCGGCGGCGGACAGGGCCAGCCCGCACCGTCGGGCCCGCCGCCGGTCATCGTGCCGGACGGGACGACGGAAGGCTGGTTTGATCCCTCGCGCGAGGCGGGCTTCATTCGCCGCGCCGAAAGCAGCTACCTCGCCGAAGCGGGCGACGCGTACGTGGGGCCGCACCTGGTGCGCCAGTACGGCCTGCGCCGCGGCGACAAGATCGTGGCGGCCACGGGCCGCGACCACCGCGGGCGCTCGACCGTGGCGGAGATCACGCTCCTGAACGATGCGCCGCCGGAGCCGGGAGCGCGCCGGGTGGACTTCCAGTCGCTCACGGCCAGCTACCCGGACCGGAAGCTCACCCTCGAGACGGGCCGCAACGCCAAGAACGGCGGGCCCGAGCTGACGCGCCGGGCGATCGACCTCATCGCGCCGATCGGTTACGGCCAGCGCGCGCTCATCGTGGCGCCGGCGCGCGCGGGCAAGACGATGCTGCTGCACGCGATCACGGAGGGCATCGCGCTCAACCACCCGAATGCCGCGCTGCTCATCCTCCTCGTGGACGAGCGTCCCGAGGAAGTGAGCGAGGCGATCTCGTGGGAAGTCGGCGAAGTGGTGGCGTCGAGCTTCGACCAGCCGGCCAAACGGCACGTTGAAGTGGTGGAGATGGTGCTCGAACGCGCGCGTCGGCTGGTCGAGCAGGGCAAGGACGTGGTGATCGTGCTCGACTCGCTGACCCGCATGGCGCGGGCGTTCAATACGGCGGAGCGCGGCACGGGCCGCACGCTCTCGGGCGGCCTCGACTCCTCGGCGATGGCGCGGCCAAAGGCGTTCTTCGGGTCCGCGCGCTCGATCGCGCCGCAGCACGGCGGTGGCTCGCTGACGATCATCGCCACCGCGCTGGTCGAGACGGGCTCGCGCATGGACGACGTGATCTTCGAGGAGTTCAAGGGCACGGGCAACTGCGAGATCAAGCTCGACCGCTCGCTCGCGGAGAAGCGCATCTTCCCGGCGTTCGACATCGCCACGAGCGGCACGCGCCGCGAGGAGAAGCTGTACCGCGAGGACCAGCTGCAGGCGATCTACATGCTCCGGCGCGGGCTGCAGCAGATGCCGCCACAGACGGCGATGGAGTGGCTGATCAAGCGCATCGCGGGCACGCCGACCAACGACGCGCTACTGGCGGGGCTGTAGGCAGAAGGCAGATGGCAGACGGCGGAGCCGCACGCAGGTCTTACTGCGGGGGCGTGTACCGCAGCCCGATGAAGATCACGTTTGCCGTGCGGCTGTAGTTCGTCGAGCTGGCCGTGATGGCCTGTGCGCCGGACAGCCGGTATTGCACGAGCTGCCGGCTGAGGCCGCCGCGAATCGTGTACCGGTCGTTGAGCGCCCAGCCGACGAACAGCTCGGAGTTGAGCGAGCCCTTGTCGCCGCCGCCCTCGAACAGGTTCGGGCTGTCGGGCTTGACCGGCACGACGGCGGTCTCGCCGCCCGATCCCGCGTTCGTGAGCGTCGCGTTCTGGCCCTGGCCGACGGTGATGCCGAACAGGTCGAAGTTGGCGCCGACCATGAAGCGCGGCGTGGCCTCGTAGCCGAAGTTGACGCCGACGTTGATCATGGCCGAGCCGGTCGGCGTGCGCATGCGATCGGGGGTGCCGAGCCCACGCGGATCGACGGGATCGAGGTCCATCGTCCCGGTCTCGAACGTGCCGCGCAGCAGGAACCCGACACGCAGCTTGTCGCTGGTGCCGAGGTAGGTGGAGCGGCTGATGGCGCCCGACACGGTGGTCGCGCCGGAGCCCGCGCCGAGCGTGGCGTCCCAGACCGTGGGCACGTCCGACAGCGACTGCGCGGCGACGGGCGCGGCGAGGGACGAGGCGACGAACGTGACGAGCGCGGGGATGCGACGCATGACCGGTCTCCGAAAAAGGGGCGTGCGGACTGGCGCGACCATCGTCAACCTACCGCAACGCGTCGTACAGCATGGCGAGTGCGCGGGTTCCGCGCCGGATGTTGTCCACGCTGATCCACTCATCGGGCGCGTGCGCATTCTCGCCGGGGAGCCCGAAGCCCACCAGGAGCACGGGCGCCTTGAGCAGGCGCTGGAAGTCGCCGACGACGGGAATCGAGCCGCCTTCACCGACGATCACGGGATCGCGGCCGAACGCGGCCTTGAGGGCGACGCGCGCCGCCTCGAACAGCGGGCCATCGAGGTCGGCGCGCCAGGGCCGGCCGCCGTGCAGGGCCTGCACCGTGGCCGTCACGCCCGGCGGCGCGACCTGCTCGACGTGCACGCGGAAGAGCCGTTCGACGACGTCGGGGTCCTGGTCGGGGACGAGCCGGAAGCTGACCTTGGCCATGGCCGTGGACGGCAGCACGGTCTTGGCGCCTTCGCCGGTGTAGCCGGAGAGGAGCCCGTTCACCTCGCACGTGGGGCGCGTCCACAGCTTCTCGAGCGTGGTCTTGCCCGCCTCACCGCCGAGCGCACGCACGCCGATCTCGCGCTTGAAACGGGCGTCGCTGTGCGGAAGTCGTTTCATGCCCTTGAGCACGGCGGCGGGGAACGGCTTGACGCGGTCGTAGAACCCGCGGATGGCGATGCGGCCGTTGCGGTCGTGCAGCGTGGAGAGGATGTGCGCGAGCGCCATGGCGGGATTGACGACGGCGCCGCCGTACATGCCCGAGTGCAGGTCGGCGGCCGGCCCCTTCACGCGCACCTCGAAATAGGCGAGCCCGCGCAGGGAGCTGAGGATGCTGGGGATACCGGGCGCGAACATGGCCGAATCGCTGATGACGACGCTGTCGCAGGCGAGTTTCTTCGCGTGCTGTTCAATGAACGGCGTGAGGTTGGGGCTGCCGACCTCCTCCTCACCCTCGGCGAGCACGATCACGTTGACGGGGAGGGTGCCGCGCGCGCCGAGGTGCGCAGCGAGCGCCATGACGTGCATCCAGAGCTGGCCCTTGTCGTCCACGGACCCGCGGGCGAAGAGCCTGCCGTCGCGCACGGCGGGCTCGAAGGGGGGCGACGTCCACAGCTCGAGTGGCTCGGGCGGTTGCACGTCGTAGTGGCCATACACGAGCACGGTTGGCGCGCCGGGCGGCGCCTTGCGCCACTCGCCGAGCACGACCGGATGCCCGCGCGTGGGCATCACTTTCGCGGTGAAGCCGATCCTGACGAGCGCGTCGTGCAGCCACGCGGCGGCACGCGCGGTGTCGGCGTTGTGCTCGCTGCGCGCGCTGACGCTCGGAATGCGCAGCAGGGCATCGAGATCGGCGAACTGCGCGGCTTCGTGCTGCGCGAGCCAGGCGTCGAGGTCGGCGGGGAGCTTCGGGGCACTGGGCATGGCAACTCCTGGGTGTCGGCTAGTGTGGCGGGAACGGCTGGTCGCGCACGGGCCAGCCATCGTGCTTGCCGCGGAGGATCCAGAGGCGCTTCTTCTGCACGACCTGGCCGGCGCGCATGAGCGAGACGCCCTCGCTCTCGTCGATGCGCGCGAAGCAGCACGCGAGCTTGCGAATGGCGCGCGGCTCGTCGTCCTCGTCGTCGAGCAGGAGGATGAGCGTGGCGCCGAGTGGCGCGTCGTCCTTGAATTGCGACCAGAGGTCGTACTGGTTGGCGCGCCCGGTGAGGTTGAGGGCGTACACCTGCGGGTGGTCGCGCAGGTGGAACGCGAGTTCCGACGCGTCCTGGTAGCGCTCGGCGGCCACGAACGTCGTCTCGTCCTGGCCGGCACCACGGGCGAGCGGCGTGGCCGCGCGCTTGCGGGCCACGGCGTCCGCGACGACGTCCCATCCGTAGGCCTTGGCCACCTGGTCGCGCGGCGCGGGCAGCGGCAGGATGGGCACGACGACGTGCACGTACACGACCGCCGAGAGCGCCGCGGCGAGGACGATGCCGCGGCCCAGCCACGCCCGCAGGCGCGGCGACTCGGGCAGATCGCTGGCGAGCAGGACGATCGCGCCGATCCATGCCAGGGCCGGCCAGTTGGCCTCGACCGAGCGGCGCGTGGCGCTGTACGCGAAGAACGCGAGTGGCACGACGGCCGTCATCGCGACGACGGCGCGGAACCCGTCCTCGGAGAACCGCATGGCGTTGCGGATGGCGCGCACGATGAACCAGAAGAGGATCGGCGACACGAGTCCAACCTGCCCGCCGACGAGCTCGAGCTCGCGGTTGAGCGCGCCGGGCACGCCGCCCCGGGCGGCGCCGAGGCCGTGGGCGAACTGGAAGCGGAACGAGATCCAGTCGTTGACCGCGTTCCAGGCGAGCACGGGCGCGACGATGGCGGCGGCGATGGCGACCGCCGCGTACGGGCCGGGCTGGCCGAAGCGGTTCTGGAGCTTGCCGTGGACGACGAACGCGACGAGCACGCCGGCCGGTACGAGGACGCTCGTGTACTTGGCGTCCATCGCGATGCCGATGGCGACGCCGGCGACGGCCCACCAGCGCAGGGCGGTGGGGCCATCGGCCGGCGTGTCGTCGTCGTGCGCGCACGCCGGCAATCCGATGGCGCGGAGCACGGCATACAGCGCCCACGACGCGGCGCACAGCATCGGCATGTCCGGCGTGGCGAGCACGGATCCCGCGGCGACGAGCGGCATCACGGTGAACACGATGGCGCCGAGCCGCGCGGCCGCGTCGCCGCCAAGGGCGCGCGCGGCATGCGCAACGGCGAGGCCGGCGCCGGCGCCGCAGAGCACGGCAAACACGCGGACGCCGAACGGCGTGTTGCCGAAGAGCGTGGTGCCCGCACGCACGAGGTACGCGAGCACCGGCGGATGGTCGAAGTACCCGAGCGCCAGGCGCCGCGACCAGTCCCAGTAGTACGTCTCGTCGGGAAAGAGGGGCACGATCGCCGCGAGCACCAGGCGCAGCGCCGTGGCGCCGGCCACGATGCGCAGGGCGTGCGTCCACGCGGCCGGGTTGTGGCCGGCACGAAACTCGGCGGGGTCGAGCGACCGGGAGAGGAATTTCAGCACGAGGAGTGCGCGGCGCGGGGCGACGGCGATCGCCGCCGGCGCGCGATGATGTAAACTGGCGGGGTGGCGCACGCCGTCGCCACCAACCGGTCACCGTCTCCCGCCCGCCGTCCATCCGACGCATGCCCAACCGCCTGTCGGCCGAGTCGAGTCCCTACCTGCGCCAGCATGCGGCAAACCCCGTGGACTGGTGGCCGTGGTGCGCGGACGCACTCGCCGAGGCGCGGCGAACGGACCGGCCGATCCTGCTCTCGATCGGGTACGCCGCGTGCCACTGGTGTCACGTCATGGCGCACGAGTCGTTCGAGGACGCAGGCACGGCCGCGCTGATGAACGCGCATTTCGTGAACGTGAAGGTGGACCGCGAGGAGCGGCCCGACCTCGACGGCATCTACATGCAGGCCGTGCAGGCGATGACGGGCCAGGGCGGCTGGCCGATGACGGTGTTCCTCACGCCGGAGGGCGTGCCCTTCTTCGGCGGCACGTACTTCCCGCCGGCGGACCGCCACGGGCTGCCGGCGTTCCGCCGCGTGCTGGCGTCGGTGGCGGACGCGTGGCGCGGGCGTCGCGACGGCGTGCTCGAGTCGGCCGCGGCGGTGCGGCGCATGTACGACGGCATGGCCGCCGGCGCGGGGACGGCCACGCCGACCGGCACGCCGGGGCACGCCGTGACGCCCGCGACGCTCGCCACCGCCTTCGACGGGATTCGCCGCATGCGCGAGCCACGATTCGAGGGGCTCGGCGGCGCGCCGAAGTTCCCGCACGCGATGGCGCTCGACTTCTGCCTCCGGCACTGGGCGCGCACGGGTGACGCGCTCGCACTCGACATCGCGCACAAGACCTTCCTCGCGATGGCCCGCGGAGGGATCTTCGACCAGGTGGGCGGCGGCTTCCACCGGTACAGCACCGACGCGCGCTGGCTGGTGCCGCACTTCGAGAAGATGCTCTACGACAACGCGCTGCTCGCGCGCCTTGGCGTGCACCTGTGGCAGGCGACCGGCGACGCCGAGGTGCGGCGCGCGACGGAGGCGACGCTGGCGTGGGCGTGTCGCGAGATGCGCACTGCGGGCGGCGGCTTCTGCTCGTCACTCGACGCCGACAGCGAGGGCGAGGAGGGCCGGTTCTACGTCTGGACGGCCGGCGAGCTGCGCGCGGCTCTTGGCGCCGACTACGACGTGTGCGCCGCGGCGTGGGGCGTGACTGACGCCGGCAACTTCGAGGGCCGGAACATCCTCCACCGTTCCGGGGAGGCGCACGACGACATGCGCGACACGGTGCGTGAACGCGCGACGCGCACGCTGTACGACCTGCGCGAGCGGCGCGCCCGGCCCGGGCGCGACGACAAGGTCATCACCAGCTGGAACGCGCTCATGGTGCGTGCGCTGGCCGAGGCGGGGCGCGTGTTCGGGGACGACCGGTGGCGCACCGCCGCGCTCGACGCCGCGGGGTTCATCGAACGCGAGCTCGTTCGCGGCGAACGCGTCATGCGGTCATGGCTCGGCGCGGCGTCGCACGTCGGCGGGTTCCTCGAGGATCACGCGGCGCTCGGACTGGCGCATGTGGCGCTCTACCAGGCGACGTTCGACCGGCGCTGGCTCGACCGTGCGCGCACACTCGGCGACGCGTGCGTGGAGTGGTTCTGGGACGACGCGACCGGCGGTTTTTTCGACACGGCGCGCGACCAGGAGGCGCTCATCACGCGGCCGCGCGACATCGCCGACAACGCGACGCCGGCCGGCACCTCGCTCGCGGCGGAGCTGCTCCTGATGCTGGCCGAATATTTCGGCGACGCGGACGCGCGGCGCCGGGCCGACGCGGTGCTCGCGCCGTCGCGCGAGGCCATGGAACGGATGCCGGTGATGCTCGGGCATCTCCTCGGCGCGGCGGACATGGCCGTGTGCGGCGCGGTCGAGGTTGCGGTCAGCGGCGATCCGGACTCGGCGGCGGGGCGCGCGCTCCTGAGCGTGGTGGCCGGGGCCTATGTACCGTCGCTCGTGCTCGCCGCCGGCGCGGGCGCCGCGGTCTCGGGCCTGCCCTTGTTCGAGGGGCGCGCCAGCGTGGCCGGGCCCACCGCGTACGTCTGCCGAGGCTACACCTGCGCGCAGCCGGCCACGGACGCGGCCGCGTTACGCGAACAACTCACGGGCGCCACGCGGGTCGGGTGATCGCGCATTGCCCACCTTGGCACCGCGGACGATCTACAGGTCGGCGCAGGACTTGTTGATGTTGGCGCAGGCCTCGCAGACGAGCTTGCATTTGCGCCAGGCCAGACGCTCGGCGCCGCAGAACTCGCATGCTCCCCGCTCGTTCCCGCCGCCGGGAACGGCCACGCCGGCGGCCATCGGAACGGCCACGGGAACGGCCTCAGCCCCGGCGGCGCGCGGCGGGCCCGTCATTCGAAATCGAGCGCGAGGTTGAGCGCGGGCGCGGAGTGCGTGAGCGCGCCGACCGAGATGCGATCCACGCCGGTGGCGGCGATGGCCGCCACCGTCTGCAGGTTGACGCCGCCGCTCGCCTCGGTGAGGCAGTGGCCGCGCGCGACCGCGATAGACTCGCGCAACTGCTCCGGCGTCATGTTGTCGAGCAGGACGCTCTCGGCGCCGGCGACGACGGCGGCCCTGACCTGCGCCACGGTGTCGCATTCCACCTGCACGGTGGTGCCTTCGGGCGCGTGGGCGCGCACGCGGCGCACAGCTTCGGCGACGTCGCCGCCCACGGCGCTGAGGTGGTTGTCCTTGATGAGCACCGCTTCGGTGAGGTCGAAGCGAAGGTTGTACCCGCCGCCGCACCGGACGGCATACTTCTCGAGCGCACGCCAGCCGGGCGTGGTCTTGCGGGTGTCCACGATGCGGGCGCTCGTGCCCGCGACGGCATCGACGAAGCGCCGTGTAAGCGTGGCGATGCCCGACAGCCGCTGCATGAAGTTCAACGCCGTGCGCTCGGCGGAGAGCATGCCGCGCGCTCGGCCGGAGATGAAGAGCACGCCGGCGCCGCGGGCCAGCTGCGTGCCGTCGTCCGCGTCCACCCGAATGGAGATCTCCGGATCGAGGAGGCGGAACGCGGCGAGCGCGAGCGGCACGCCGCACACCACGCCGGCCTCGCGCGTGACGAGCTGCGCGCGCGCCCGATGACCCGGGATGACGGTCGCGATGGTCGTGAGGTCGCGGTCCGCGGCGTCCTCGTCGAGCGCCGACTGCACGAGCGCGATGATGCTCGCGTCACCGAGGGGGAAGCCGGACGCGGCGCGCGAGAAGTGCACCGGCTGGAGCGGCGTGACGCGCCTGGGCGGCCGGGGATCGTCGTCGGGGGTCATTCGCCGGGATCCACGCCGGGGGCCGGCGGCGTCGAGCCGCCGCCGATGGTCACCATGCGCTCGATGGCCAGCCGCGCACGTGCGGCCACGTCGTCCGGCACGGTGATGCGATGCCGCAGGTGCTCGAGCGCCTCGGCCACCTTCTCGAGCGTCGTCACCTTCATGTAGGCGCAGGACGCGCGCTCGTTGGCCGCGTAGAAGGTCTTGCCGGGGTAGTTGCGCCGCAGCCGGTGGAGGATGCCGACTTCCGTGGCGACGATGAACTCGCTCGCGTGCGACGCGGCCGGCCGCTTCATCATCCCCTCGGTGGAGAGGATGTGCACGCCTTCGGGATCCACGTCGCCGGCGCTGACGGCCTCGACCACGCTCGTGGCGCAGCCGCACTCGGGATGGATCAGGAACTCGGCGCCGGGGTGCAACGATCGCTGGAGGCGGATATTCTCCGGGTCGATGCCGGCGTGCACATGGCACTCGCCCATCCACACGTGGATGTTGTGGCGCCCCGTCACGCGGCGCACGTGCGCCCCGAGGAACATGTCGGGCAGGAAGAGGATGTCGCGATCGGCGGGAACGGCGTTGACGACGTCCACGGCATTGCCCGACGTGCAGCAGTAGTCGCTCTCCGCCTTCACCTCGGCCGACGTATTCACGTACGCGACGACGACGGCGCCCGGGTGTTCGGCCTTCCAGCGCCGCAGCTGGGGCGCATCGATCGTCGCGGCGAGCGAGCAGCCGGCGGCGAGGTCGGGCAGCAGCACGGTCTTCGCGGGCGAGAGGATCGCGGCCGTTTCGGCCATGAAATGAACGCCGCAGAACACGATGACATCGGCGCCGGTGCGCGCGGCCTCGCGGGAGAGGCCGAGCGAGTCGCCCACATAGTCGGCGACGTCCTGCACCTCCGGTCGCTCGTAGTTGTGCGCGAGGATGACCGCGTTGCGCTCGCGCGCGAGGCGACGGATGTCGTCCTGCAGGCCGGTGGTCGCGGCGACGGAGGACACTGCCATGCCGCAATTTACAGTCGTGGCCGCGCACGCGGTGGCGCGTCCGGCGCCGGCGCGTGTAGTATGACGCACCGATAACTCCCCTGCCCCGCACCGGACGTCTCCGTGCCACGACCCCTCGCTGCCGCGGCGTGCATCGCCACCACGATCTTCGCGCTCACCGCGGCGAGTGCGCCGCCACGCCGCCACGCGCACCTCGTGCGGAGCGAGCCCATGGCCGACAGCACTGTCGCGCCGCCGGCCGCCCTGCGGCTCTGGTTCAGTGAAAAGGTGGACGTGTCGGTGAGCAGCGTCCGGCTGCGGGACGCTGGCGGCGCGACGGTGAGGACCGGAGCGCTGGCGTATGCCGGCCCGGCCGACGCGAAGTCACCCGTGGTGGCGTCCATCGCGGGTCCGCTGAAGCCCGGCACCTATCGCGTCGCGTGGGTGGCGGCATCCGACGACGGGCACGCGGTGAAGGGCGAGTTCGCCTTTCGCGTGGCCGCGGCCCGCTGAGCGGCCAGCTGGGCGATCCGCTGGCATTTGCGGGCGGCGCGGCCGCGGTCGGCCTGCGCGGCGTCGCGTTCGTGGCGATCGTTCTGGTGGCGGGCGCGACGGCGTTTCGCTGGGTCGTCGTGCCCCGGGCGGGACTCGGGCGCGCGCTCGACGCGCCGCTCGGCATGCTGGTGAGCGCGGGCGGCGCGATGCTGGCGCTGGTGACGGTGCCGCGCGCGTGGCTGCAGGCGTCGGCGCTTGCGATCGAGCCGGCCGACACGTGGGCGCTGGTGCCGCGCGTGCTGGCGACGGTCTGGGGCACGGGCCTCACGTACCAGGGCGCCGCGGCAGTGCTGGCGATCGTGGCCATGCGCTATGCGCGGCGCGGTCATGCCGACGCGGGCTGGGCACTCGCCGGGGCGGCGGCCGTGGTGCTGGTCGCGACGCCGGGGATGATGGGCCACGCGAACGCCGTGGAGGGTCGCCGGGCGCTGTCGCTCGCGATGGACTACGTGCATGTGGCGGCAGCCAGCGCGTGGGTGGGCGGCCTGGTCCCCCTGGCGTACGTCGCGCGGTCGGACGAGCGCGACGCCACGGCCGCCCTGATCGGGGCGTTTCACGCGCTCGCGATGGGATGCGCGATCGCGGTGGTCGTCACGGGTGCCGCCGCCGTGCTCGTGCGATTCGGCGGGCCCGGGCCGCTCCTGCACGCGACGTGGGGCGCGGTGCTCGGCGCGAAGCTCGCGCTCGTGGCGGCGGTGCTCGCGTTCGGCGCGCGGCACTA
>CAZKYG010000196.1:0-24953 GCA_964556915.1 uncultured Gemmatimonas sp. | reverse complement strand
GCAGCCGCGACAAGGGATCGAGCTGGACGAAGATCAGCGGCGACCTCACGCTCGACATCGACCGCGATACCCTGAAGATGATGGGCGCGGTGGTGCCGCCGGGCGCGCTGTCGCGGCACGACGGCCAATCGAACTACGGATCGCTCACCACGATCAGCCCGTCGCCGCTCGATTCCAACCTCGTGTACACGGGCAGCGACGACGGCCAGGTGCAGGTGACGCGGGACGGCGGACGGACGTGGACGAACCTCACGCCGAAGATTCCCGGCGTGCCCGCCCAGACCTACGTGAGCACGGTGCTGGCCTCGCGACACAAGGCCGGCCGCGTGTACGTGACCTTCGACGGCCACTACACGGACGACTACGCGCCGTACGCGCTCGTGAGCGACGATTTCGGCGCCACCTGGCGGTCGATCGCCGGCGGCCTGCCGGAGACCTCGGTCAATCGCATCGTCGAGCACCCGAAGGATCCGCGCGTGCTCGTGCTCGCGCATGAGCGCGGCGCGCACGTCTCCAACGACGGCGGCGCCACGTGGCTCGCGCTCACCGGCCCCGGCATGTCGATGCCGACGGTGTCGGTGGACGCGGCGGTGTTCCAGGAGCGCGACAACGCGCTCGTGCTGGCGACGCACGGCCGCAGCCTGTGGGTGCTCGACGACGCCGCGCCCCTGGCCACGCTCACCGCCGGGGCCGCAGCCCGCGATGCCGCGCTGCTCTCGGTGTCGAAGGGCCGCCTCATGAGCACGTTCACCCCGCAGGCGTGGTACGGAGCCGGCGAGCGGTTCTCGCCGAACCCCGACTGGGGCGTCGGCATCACGTACTCGCTGCGCGACGCCGCGGCCGGCAGCGCGCAGATCACCATCAGCGATGCGGCGGGCAAGACCGTCCGCACGCTCGCCGGCCCGGTCGCCAGGGGCGTGAACCACGTGGAGTGGGACCTCCGGCTTGCGCCGCCCGTGGACTCCGCGAACGTGCCCGCGGCAGGCGGACGCGGTGGCGGTGGTGGCGGGCGCGGCGGGCCGCCGGCGGCCGTCCCGATGGGATTTCCCGCCGGTGGCGGGGGCGGCGGACGCGGCGGGCCGCCCCTCGGCCCGCTCGTGATGCCCGGATCGTATGCGGTGCGCATCACGATTCCCGGCGTGCGCGCGCTGCTCACGGGGACGGCCGTGGTGGAGGCCGACCCCTTGCCGAGGTTCACGGCCGCCGATCGCGCCGCCAGGCAGTCGCTCCTCATGGGTATCTATGCGTGGACCAGGGTGCTCGGCGAGGCGCGGAGTGCGGCGCGCACGCTCACGGGCCAGCGCGACGCACTGCGCACCGACCTCGGCGCCGCGGCCGATTCGATCAACGCGCGGGTGACTCGCGCCGCTGGCGATGTCGATCGCGCATTCAATGCCGTGAACGCGCAGCGCGCGCCGATCGAGACGTGGAGCGGCCTGCCGAGCGTGGACCAGCGCAAGGCGCTGGGCTACGCGATGGAGGATGCGAGGAAGGCGCTGGCCGCGTTCAACCGCATCGTGTCCACCGACATCCCCGCCGCGTACAAGGCAGCGGGCAAGGCATGGCCGGCCGTGGTGAAGCCCGTGGCCGCGCCTACGCCATAGCGGCGCGCGCGCGGCCTTCGCGCGGCGCGATCACCGCGGCGATGAAGTCGTGCGCCGGCGTGGCGATGCCGGCCGCGCGGCCCATGCGCGCCACCGCGCCCGACAGCGCGGCGATCTCGCTTGGGCGCCCCTCGCCCACGTCGCGGCTGAGCGAGGTCGTGCCGTCCGGCGGCGACCGGTCGATGAACGCGAGCGCCTGATCGACCGCGTCGGGCGCGAACGGGATGCCGCGCGAGCGGCCCACCGCCTCCACCTCGCGCATAGCCGCCACCAGCATGGCGCGGCTGTCCGGGTTCGCGCGGAACACGCCGATGGGCACCTGCGTCACGGCGCCCATGCCGCTCACGGGAGCGAAGAAGAGGAACTTCTTCCAGATCTCGAGCTGGATGTCGTCCGACACGTCCACGGCGGCCTTCGGCCCGACGTGCAGCGCCTCGCGCACGCGCTCCACGCGGGGCGTGCGCCCGCCGCCGAGCTCGCCGATGGTGATCGTCGGCGGGATGCCCACATGGCGAATCACGCCGGGCGACTCGACGTAGCTGATGATCCGGAGCGTGCCCCCCAGCGCGCGAGCGCGGCCACAGGCGGCCGCGAGTTCGTCGGCCGCGTCCACCCCGTTGTGCACGCCGAGCACGACCGCCTCGGGGCGCAGGTGCGGCGCGACGGGCGCCACGGCGCCCGCGAGCTGCCAGGTCTTGGTGGCGAACAGGACGATGTCGGCGGACGCGGCGTCGGCCGCCTCCGCGGTCACGCGCACCGGCACCGCCGTGTCGCCGTCCGGCGTCCTGAGGGTGACGCCCCCGCGCTGGATGGCCTCGAGCTGGCGGCCGCGCGCCAGCAGGGTGACGTCCCGCCCGGCCTCGGCCCAGCGCGCGGCGAAGTATGCGCCGGCGCCACCGGCTCCCACCACGAAGATGCGCATCGTGCGCGGAAGTTAGCGCCGGCCACCACCGCCGTGCATCCTTTCACCCCTGCGATGTTGTCTCAGCAGGGTTGGTCCCGCACATCCACGCATTCACGCCCACACCGGAGCATGACCATGAGTCCCGCACGTGCACTCCTCCTGCTCGCCCTGCCCGTCGGCCTGGCGCAGTCCCAGCAGGCCGCCCCGTCGAATCCAATCACCACCACGTTCCGCACCCGGACGACCGGCTTGCGGCGCAACATCGCGCAGGCGCTCGACTCCATTCCGGCGGACAAGTTCGGCTACAGCCCGACACCGGCGCAGCAGACCATCGGGTTCATCGCGGCGCACGTGGCCGAGGACAACTACCTCTTCTGCAACAATTTCGGGGAGAAGAAGGCCACGCTCGCCGACGAGGACACCAGGACACCGGACGCCGAGAAGGCGGCGTGGCCCAAGGAGAAGCTCGTGGCCAAGCTGAAGGCGTCCATCGCGTTTTGCGACGAGGCCACCGCGCAGCTCGACGACGCGAAGATCGGCGAGACGATCACGGTCACCGCGCCCAACGGCCAGACGCGCCAGGTGCCGCGCGCGGCCTACGTGATCGGGCATGCGATCGACCTCGCCGACCACTACAGCCAGCTGGCGAACTACATGCGGCTGAACAACCTCCTGCCGCCGACGGCGCTTCCACGCCCTGGTCGCGGAGGCAACTGACGCCGGCCGCGCGCACCCGCAGGCGGTAGATTCCGCGAGTCCCGCACGGAGCACCTCATGCGCGCCATCCTCGCCATCGCCGCCACCACCCTGGCCACCGCCGCGGGTGCGTCGCTCGCCAGCGCCCAGCAGCCCGCGTACCTCGACGACTCCATCGCGCCCGGCGCGAACTACGCCGTCGCGGAGTTCCGCTTCTGGGCACCGCCCGGTACCGGACCGCTCCGCGCGGTGCTCGTGCTCAATCCCGGATCGAACGGCGACGGCCGCCCCGCGGCGGCGGACACCGTATGGCAGGCGTTCGCCACGAAGCACCACCTCGGCATCGTCGCCACGCGATTCACCGACAAGCCGCACGACCAGGGGTTCTTTGAGGACTACGTGAACGTCTCGCACGGCAGCGGCGACGCATTCCTCACCGCGCTTGGCCATTTTGCCGAGCGAAGCGGGCATCCCGAGGTGGCCACGGCACCGCTCCTGCTGTGGGGCATGTCCGCCGGCGGGCAATTCAACTACGAGTTCGTCGCGTGGAAACCCGAGCGGGTGATCGGGTTCGTGGTGAACAAGGGCGGCGTGTACTACTCGGCGTTGCTCTCCAGGGCCGCGCGGCAGGTGCCCGGCATCCTGTTCACCGGCGGCAATGATCTCGCCTTCCGGACGAACACGATCAATGGGCTGTTCGCCGTGAACCGCCGCGGACTGGCGCTATGGGCGCTGGCCGAGGAGCCCGACGTGGCGCACGTGGTGGGCAAGTCGCGGGACGTGGCGCTGGTGTTGTTCGAGGACCTGCTCGCCCTGCGGCTGCCGAAGTCGGGGACCGGTCTCGTGCCGCTCGATGAGGCCGCGGGCTTCCTCGGCGACCTTGCGACGAAGACCTTCGCGCCGCAGGCGGGGGGCAAGGCGCCCACCTATCCGACGGCGTGGCTGCCGACCGCGCGCGTCGCTCAGGCGTGGCAGGCGATCGTGAGTGGAGGGACGGTCGGGCGCTAGCTCGGCTCACGTCACCGCGCAACCACCAGCAGCGCGTTCCCGACAGGGCGCTCGCCCTCCTTGTCCGACGGCGCGTTCACGACGCGCCCGTTCACCACGAGCGTGCTCGACCCGCCGCCGTCGAAGTTCATGGCCTGCGCCGCGCCCCGGTCGCGCAGGAAGAGCGCCATCTCCACCAGGGTCATTCCGCCGCTGTCCTCCGAGCGGCCGTCCACCGTCATGATGAAGACGCGGGCGCCGTCACGACTGAACCCGATGGCGCTGCGCGGATGCCGTGCCTCGGCGTTGCTCGAGAGCGTCCCTTCCAGGCGCGCGGCGTCAGCGGCGGTGACCGCCCCGCCCGTGAGGATGCGCGGCCAGCCGCCGACGAGCAGGCGCGGCACGAGGGGCGTGCGACCAAAGTCCGCGGCGGCCTGCAGCACGACCACCACGGTGTCGCCAACCGTGAACCCCGCCACGGCGGACGATCGCGGGCCGTACGCTGCGAGCACCAATTCCCCCGGCGCGATCGCGTTGCCGCCGACCGTCGCGGGCGGCGCCGTCACGACGTACACGGTCGAGTCATTCCGGCCGCGCACGGCGCGCAGGCGCACCTCCGCCAGCTTTCGGGCCGTGTCGCGTGGCGTCGTGCCGTAGCGCGGGGTGTAGAGCACCGCGGCCTCGAGGGTGCCGCGCGGGAGGAAGTTCAGGGCCGTGAGCGGGAAGGCGACGCCCCCCGACGTGCGCGACGTCCCGCCCCGCGCCCAGCCCGCCACCGATCCGTCGAACACGTAGCGATCGATGCGCGGCTTGCCGTCGGGTCCGATCGCGAACTGCGTGTGCGGATTGTCGAACGTGTCGTACGGCGAGTCCGTCACGCGTACGCCCTTCCACCACTCGCCGTCGATCACCTGGTTGTTCTCGTTCTCGCCCGTCTTCACGTCGAAGAAGTCGGCGTTGATCGCGGCGAGCACGCGCGGGGCGTCCGGCTGGCGCGCGACCATCTCCGACACCTTCTCGCGCGCGACGAGCGAATCCTTCGCCCGCACCTCGCGAAGCGTGCAGCCGCACCGGTCGAGATCGATCGTCACGAGGTTCACGGTCCACGGCCCCGCCGCGTTCCGCATGCGGTGCCATGCGACCCCCCGCGCCACGGCGGTGACGCTGTCCGAGAACGTTCCCGCGAGGCGCGACGTGACCGCCGCACGCTGTGCGAGCGCGTGCGAAGCCGCGCCCGCGGCCACCACCAGTGACGCCGCGACGGAGCGAACCACGTGCCATCGCGCCGGCCGGCGCCGGGTGGCCGGGCGCATGACGCCTGACGTCACGGGTAGAGCCGGTAGGGGTGCGTCATCGCCTGGAACCTCGCCGCGTCGGCATCCCATTTCGCGAGCAGCGCGTCCACCGTGCCGCCGTCCACCGCGGCCCGCAGCTCGTCGGTGCCGGCGAGTCGGTCGATCGAGCCGCCCCATGTGAACTCGTTCGGATGCCGGCGATGGATCACCTGCAGCATCTTCACGCCCACGCGCACCGGCTCCACGCGGTCGCGGTCGGTGACGGTCACGCGAATGAACGGGATCGGCGTCGCGGTGGCGTTCTTCGCCCCGGCCGCGATCGCGCTGGTGGTCGCGGTGAACCGCACGCCGCCGAGCCCGAGCGCGTTCAGGTCGGCGACCACCGCATCGATGTCGGTGAGCCACGCGGCGCCGATGAGCTGGAAGGGCGCCTCGGTTCCCCGCCCTTCGCTCAGGTTCGTGCCCTCGAAGAACACCGTGCCGGGATAGAGCAGCGCGGCATCGAGCGACCGGATGTTCGGCGAGGGGTTCAGCCACGTGAACCCGGTCTGGTCGTACCACATGTCGCGCCGGTAGCCCTTCATCGGCACGACGCGCACGTCGCCGGCGTCAACGAGTTGCGAACCGATGAGGAACCGCATCAGCTCGCCCGGCGTGAGGCCGTAGCGCAGCGCAACGGGGAACTGGCCGACGAACGACGCGAACTTCGGGTCGAGGATGTTCCCGCCCACGCGGTCGGCGCGGATCGGGTCGGGACGGTCGAGCACGATGAACTGCGCATGCGCCTTCACCGCCGCGGCCGTCAGCGCCATCGTCCATTCGTATGTATAGACCCGCGCGCCGACGTCCTGGATATCGTAGAGCAGCACGTCCACGTCCTTGAGCATCTCGGGCGTGGGCACGCGCGTCTTGTCGTACAGCGAGTAGATGGGAACGCCGGTCTTCTCATCCACCGTCGTCGAGACCTTCTCCCCCGCCTCAGCCGCGCCACGCAATCCGTGCTCGGCGCCGAACAGCGCCGTGAGCTTCACGCCTGGCGCCTTGAACAGCAGGTCGATGGAACTGGTGCCGTCGCGCGCGCGCCCGGACTGGTTCGTGATCAGCCCGACGCGCTTGCCGCGCACGAGGTGGATCGAGTCGGTGAGCAGCACCTCGATGCCGGGCACCACGGCGCCGGACCGCCTGGCCACCGGGGTCCTCGCGGGCGCCTGGGCGCACGCCGGGACCGTCATCGCCAACGCCGCCACCATCGCCGAAGGCCTGAATCGCATGAAGGGACGTTAGCCGCAGCACGCCCCGCCGCGACAGCCCGGGACCAGTCACCCCGCTGCGTGATGCCGCGTTGCCCACGGGGCGAGTATTATGGTAGCGATGCCCACGTTGAAGCTCGAAAAGCCCGGGACGCCAGCCGCCCCGAAGGTACCCCGCACCCCGCCCGCCGCGACCTTCGCGCGCAACCCGGGCATGCCCCTCGACCTCGATCGCGTGATCGGGCTGCATGTCAATCGGAGCGCGGTGGAACGGCGCGCGGCCACGATCCCCACGCGACGCACCGTCAAGAAGCAGTGGCAGGCCGCGTGGCTGCTCCGCGCGGTCACGCTCATCGACCTCACCACGCTCTCCGGCGACGACACGCCGGGAAACGTGCGCCGCCTGTGCGCCAAGGCGATGCGGCCCCTGCGGGACGACCTCACCCATGCCCTCGGCGCCGAATCGCTGCACATCACCTGCGGCGCCGTGTGCGTGTACCACGCGCTCGTCCCGACCGCGGTCGAGGCGCTCGCGGGCTCTGGCATCCCCGTCGCCGCCGTGAGCACGGGGTTCCCGGCAGGCCTGTCGCCGCTCGCCACGCGCATCACCGAGGTCAGGGAGAGTGTTGCCGCCGGTGCCCGCGAGATCGACATCGTGATCACCCGCGGCCACGCGCTGACCGGCAACTGGGAAGCACTCTACGACGAGGTGCGCGCGTTTCGTGACGCCTGCGGCGACGCCCACATGAAGGCCATCCTCGGCACCGGCGACCTCGCCACGCTCACGAACGTGGCGCGCGCATCCATGGTGGCGATGATGGCCGGCGCCGACTTCATCAAGACCAGCACCGGCAAGGAAGGCGTGAACGCCACGCTCCCGGTCTCGCTCGTCATGGTGCGCGCGATCCGCGACTACTTCGAGCAGACCGGCCACGCCGTGGGCTACAAGCCCGCCGGCGGGATCCGCTCCGCGAAGAACGCCCTCGAGTACCTCTACCTGATGAAGGAAGAGCTCGGTGAGCGCTGGATGCGGAAGGATCTCTTCCGGTTCGGCGCAAGCGGTCTGCTGACGGACATTGAACGGCAGCTGGACCATTTCGCCAGCGGGCGTTACGCGGCCGCGCATCGCGAACCCATGGTATGACGACCCGCCTCCTGCCTCCCGCCTTCCGCCTTCTGTCAACATGAGTTCCACCATTCCCGGGATCTTCGAGTCCATGGAGTACGGGCCGGCGCCGGAGAGCGACACACCCGCGCTCGAATGGCTCGCCGCGCACAAAGGGTCGTTCGGCCACCTGATCGGCGGCACGCTCACGAAGCCGAAGGCGCCGCAGTTCGACGTCGTCAACCCGTCCACCGGAAAGGTCCTCGCGAAGGTCGCGCAGGGCACGACGGCCGACGTGGACGCCGCGGTGAAAGCCGCGCGCAAGGCGCTCCCGGCCTGGCAGGCCCTCGGGCCGCACGGCCGCGCGAAACACCTCTACGCGCTCGCGCGCACCGTGCAGCGCAACTCGCGACTCCTCGCCGTGCTCGAGTCCATGGACAACGGCAAGAGCATCCGCGAGACGCGCGACCTCGACATCCCGCTCGTCGCGCGGCACTTCTACCACCACGCGGGCTGGGCACAGCTGCTCGACACCGAGTTTGCCGGCTACACGGCCGCGGGCGTCGTGGGCCAGATCATCCCGTGGAACTTCCCGCTCCTGATGATGGCGTGGAAGGTCGCGCCGGCGCTGGCGGCGGGGTGCACGGTCGTGCTCAAGCCGGCGGAGTTCACGCCGCTCAGCGCGCTGGCATTCGCGGAACTCGCGCACGAGGCGGGCATCCCGAAAGGGGTGCTCAACGTCGTGACCGGCGACGGCTCGACTGGCGCGGCGATCGTGGACCACCCGGACATCGACAAGCTTGCCTTCACGGGCAGCACCGAGGTCGGACGCATCATCCGCAAGGCGACGGCCGGCAGCGGCAAGAAGCTCTCACTCGAGCTGGGCGGCAAGAGCCCGTTCATCGTGTTCGACGACGCCGACCTCGACTCGGTGGTCGAGGGCGTGGTGGACGCCATCTGGTTCAACCAGGGACAGGTGTGTTGCGCCGGATCGCGGCTGCTGATGCACGAAGGCATCGCCGACCGGCTCGTCGAGAAGCTGCGGGCACGCATGGAACGCCTGCGCGTCGGCCCGCCGCTCGACAAGGCGGTCGATATGGGGGCGATCGTCGCACCGGTGCAACTCGACCGCATCCGCTCGCTCGTGCAGCAGGGCACGAAGGAGGGCGCGCAGTGCTGGCAGCCCTCGTGGAGCGTGCCAAAGGACGGCTGGTTCTACCCCCCGACCCTGTTCACGAACGTCGCACCGAGCTCGACCATCGCGCAGGTGGAGATCTTCGGGCCCGTGCTCGTGGCCATGACGTTCCGCACCCCGGCAGAGGCGGTGCAACTGGCGAACAACACGCCCTTCGGGCTCGCGGCGAGCATATGGACGGACAACATCAATCTGGCCCTCGACATCGCGCCGAAAGTGAAGGCGGGCGTGGTGTGGGTGAACTGCACGAACCTGTTTGACGCCGCCGCGGGCTTTGGCGGCTACCGCGAGAGCGGCTACGGTCGCGAGGGTGGGCGCGAGGGCATGTGGGAGTATGTCAGGCGTCAGAAGGCAGCGGGCAGAGGGCAGCCCGCGGCGGCAAGGCAGAAGGCCGCCACTGCCACCCGCCTGCCGCCACCGGCCACCTCGCCGTCCGGCGTGGACCGGACGTCCAAGCTCTACATCGGCGGCCGGCAGGCTCGGCCCGACAGCGGGTATTCGCTCAAGGTGGCCGGCGCCGGCGGCGTATTGCTCGGCGAGGTGGGCGAAGGCAACCGCAAGGACATCCGCAACGCCGTCGAGGCGGCACGGGGCGCGGCAGACGCGTGGGCGCGCACGTCGGGCCACGGGCGCGCGCAGATCCTGTACTACATCGGCGAGAACCTCTCGGCGCGAGCTGCGGAGTTCGCCGCCCGCATCCGCGCCATGACGGGCATGCCGGCCGTCGACGCGCACGCCGAAGTCGACGCGACGGTCGCGCGCCTCTTCACGTACGCCGCCTGGGCCGACAAGTGGGACGGCGCGGTCCACCACACGCCGGTCCGCGGCGTGACGCTCGCCATGAACGAGCCGGTGGGCGTCATCGGCATCGCCGCGCCGGAGGAGCATCCGCTCCTGGGATTCGTCTCCGTCGTCGCGCCGGCCGTGGCCGTGGGCAACACCGTCGTCGCGACGCCAAGCGAGCGGCACCCGCTGGCCGTCACCGACTTCTACCAGGTGCTCGAGACGAGCGACGTGCCGCCGGGCGTCGTGAACATCGTCACGGGCCGCAAGCTCGACCTCGCGCGCGTGCTCGCCGAGCACGACGACGTGGACGCGATCTGGTGGTTCGGCGAGGCGAACGGCGTGAAGACCTGCGAACTCGCCAGCTGCGGCAACATGAAACAGACCTGGTGCGAGGACATGGGCGGGCATCCGCGGGCCTGGACGGACGCGTCCGAGGGCGAGGGCCGCGAGTTCCTGCGCCACGCGACGCAGGTCAAGAACATCTGGATCCCCTACGGGGAATAGCCGCGGCCTAGAACGCGCGCGATTCCCCCGGCTTCATCAGTGCAAGGCGGTCGTCGCCGGCAAACGCGGCACGAACGTCCGCCTCGGTCGCCAGCACCGGGAACGTGCCCCAGTGCATGGGCACGATGGCGCGGGGTGCGAAGTACTTCTTCACGGCGAGCGCTGCCGTCTTCGGGTCCTGCGTGTAGGGACCGCCACCCGTGTTGAGCAGAATCACAGTGGGGCGGAAGATCTCGTGGATCAGCGCCATGTCGCCGAAGATCCAGGTATCGGCCGTGTCGTACACCACGTTGCCGTCACCGAAGTCAATCACGAATCCGATCGGCCGCCCGCCGGGCGAGCTCGAGTGGATGGCCGTGACGAAGTGCACGGTGGTCTCGCCGATCGTGAACGTCCCGCCCACGTTCCCGCCGATGCCCTGCCCCTCGGGCAGCGGCAGCGACGCGATGAACTCATACTCACCGTACACGGGCGCGCGTGAGAGCGTCGCGACCTCGACGGTGTCTGCCGAGTGGTCGCCGTGCGAGTGCGACACGAGGATCGCGATCGGCTGGTCGGCGCCCGCGTAGCGGCCGAGCGACTTCAACGCCGCCGGCGTCGACGGGTTTCCCTTGATGAAGGGATCGATGAGGAACCGCGTCCCCCGTCGTGACGTGATCTCGAACGTGGCGTGCCCGAGCCACCGGATGTCGGCAAATGCGGTCATGCGTCAACGTACGCCCGGCATCCCCCGCCTGCCGGTCGCACCGGCCCCGGCTACGCCCTGACGCCGTGTTTCCAGAGCAACTGGGCGTACGCGCGCTTGTCGCGCGTGCACGCGTCGCGCTCGTCCGGCGTCATCTTGCGCCAGATCTCGCAGGCGGGCCCCAGCCCGCAGTAGCAGTTCCTGACCGCCTCGCGCAGCTCCTCAGTGGTCATCCCGAAGCGGCGGACCTCCGCCTCGGCAGGCGGGCCCTGCGTGCTCGTGTGTGGCATGGCGCCTCCTCGCGACGCGCGATCGGTGCGCGCGCGACTCCAAGCTGCGGGATGTACGCCGGGGCGCGCAGTCGGGGCGAATCCGCGCCCGTGCGCGGATTTCCCGCACATGGCGGGGATTTCCCGAGGCGCGCTGCCGGTGCGCTCCATGCGCGTGAGGGCCGGGCCGCGCATTGCGCGGCCGGGCCCTCTGCCTGCTGTGTGCACCACCCGTCTATTGAACGGCGTTGATCATGTCGAAGATCGGCAGGTACATGGCGACGACCATGCCGCCCACCACGACACCGAGGAACACGATCATGACCGGCTCGAGCAGCGAGAGCAGGTTGCTCACGGCCGCGTCCACTTCCTCGTCGTAGAAGTCGGCGATCTTCGAGAGCATCTCGTCGAGGCCGCCGGTCTGCTCGCCGACGGCGATCATCGAGATGACCATCGGCGGGAACACGTTCGACTTGGCGAGCGGAGCGCTGATCGTGTCGCCGCCCGCGATCGACGACCGGCTGGCCATGATCGCGTCCTGGATCACGCGATTGCCGGCGGTCTTGGCCGTGATCTCGAGGCCGTCGAGGATGCTCACGCCCGAGCTGATCAGCGTGCCGAGCGTTCGCGTGAAGCGCGAGACGGCGGACTTGCGCAGCACGTCGCCGAGCACGGGGAAGCCGAGCATCGCCTTGTCCACGACGAGCTTGCCCTTGGGGCTCGCGTAGTAGCGCTTGAAGAACTGGAAACCCGCGTACCCGCCGATGCCGAACATCCACCAGCCCTTCTTCAGGATCTGCGACATGCCGATGACGATGCGCGTCGGCAGCGGGAGCGCGAGGTTCACGCTCGCGAACATGTTCTGGAAGACGGGGATCACGAAGATGAGCAGCACGCTCACCGCGATCGCCGCCACGCTGAAGATGACGCCGGGGTAGATCATGGCGCCCTTCACCTTGCGGACCAGTGCGTCGTTCTTTTCCATGAACGTCGCCAGGCGCATCAGGATGGTGTCGAGGATACCGCCGGCCTCGCCCGCGGCCACCATGTTCACGTAGAGGTCGCTGAACGCCTTCGGGTGCTTGGCGAGGGCGTCCGCCACCGTGTGGCCGGACTCGACGTCGAACACCACCTGCCGCGTCACCGCGGCGAGCGCCTTGTTCTCGGTCTGCTTCGAGAGGATGTCGAGCGCCTGCACGAGGGGCAGGCCCGAGTTGATCATCGTCGAGAACTGCCGCGTGAAGATCACGACGTCGCGCATGGCGATGGCGCCCGCCGTCTTCTGCTTCGACTTCGCCGCCTCCTCCACCTTGACGACGTTGAGCCGCATCTTGCGCAGCTGCTGGACGACGTCCTCGCGGTTGGTCGCCTCGATCGTATCGGTCTTGAGGGCGCCCTTCTGGTCGCGCGCCGTGTAGGTAAAGGTCGGCATCGGCCTACCTCAGGTGGGCTGAAGACAGGGGACTGCTGGCAAGAGACGCGCGAGCGGCGCCAAGGGTCACCGCCGCCCCGCCATCGGGCCGCTCTTCGGTCCCGTGCCGGGCTCGCGGACCCCCGTGTCCTCCTGGGGGGTCTTGCCGATGAGCCGCAGGAACTCGTTGGGGTCGCCCGACACCCGCAGGCACTCGTCCTCGTCCACCTCGCGCGCCATGTACAGCGCGTAGAGGGCGTCGTTGAGCGTCTGCATGCCGTGCTTCTTGCCGGACTGCATGGACGAGTAGATCTGGTGGATCTTGTCGTCCCGGATCAGCGCCCGGATGGCCGGCGTCACCACGAGGATCTCGGCCGCCATCGCGCGGCCCTTGCCGCTCTTCTTCGGCAGCAGCGTCTGCGTGACGATCCCCTCCAGCACGAACGCGAGTTGCGCGCGCACCTGCGACTGCTGGTGGCTCGGGAACACGTCGATGATGCGGTTGATGGCCTCGGCCGCCGAGTTCGTGTGCAGGGTCGCGAACGCGAGGTGGCCCGTCTCCGCGATCGTCAGGCCCGCATGGATCGTCTCCTGGTCGCGCATTTCGCCCACCAGCACGACGTCGGGATCCTCGCGCAGGGCATACTTGAGGGCGGCGGCGAACGACTTGGTGTCCGTGCCCACCTCGCGCTGGTTGATGATGCAGTTCTGGTGCTTGTGGATGAACTCGATCGGGTCTTCCACCGTGATGATGTGCCCCTTCCGCTCCTTGTTGATCTTGTCGATCATCGCGGCCAGGGTGGTGGACTTGCCCGAGCCGGTCGGGCCCGTGACGAGCACGAGGCCGCGCGGCTTCTCGGCCATCTTGACGATCGCGGGCGGGAGCCGCAGCTCCTCGGCCGTCTTGATGTTGATGGGGATCTGCCGCATCACCATCGACACGCACCCGCGCTGCTTGAAGCAGTTGCCGCGGAAGCGCGCCAGGTTCTGGATGCCGAACGAGAAATCGAGCTCGTCCTCCATTTCGAACCGCTTCTTCTGCTGTTCGGTGAGCACCGAATAGGCCACCTGCAGGGTGTCCTTCGGCGTCAGCACGTACGGGTTCTTCGACGACGTGATGTCGCCGTCGATCCGCATCTTGGCGCACTCGCCCGCCGTGATGTGCAGGTCGGAGGCCCCGCGCTCGATCATCTCCTCGAGAAGGGCGCGCAGGTTGGGACCTTGTGGGACGCCAGCGGGTGCGGTCACGATCAGTGGGGAGAAAGGGAGGGAGCGACCAGCCTCAGGCGCTGGTCTCGCGAATCATCTGTTCCATCGTGGTGACGCCCTTCAGCACCTTCAGCCATCCGTCCATGCGCAACGTGAGCATGCCGCCCTCGACCGCCGCGTCGCGGATCTCCGCGGCCCCGACGTTCTGCAGGATCAGCTTGCGCAGGATCGGCGTCATGGCCATCACCTCGTAGAGGCCCTGGCGGCCCTTCGTGCCGCTGCCGCCGCACTGGTCGCAGCCCGAGCCCTTGAAGTAGGGCAGGTCCTTGACCTTCGTGTCGAGGTTCACGCTGGTCAGGAACGGCGCCGCCTCCTTCGTGGCCGCCGCGATGGCGTTCTTGACCGCCTCCTCCGTGAACCGCAGCTGGCGGAGCGTCGTGTCCGGCTTCACCTTCGCGGCGTCGAGCTCGGCCTCGTCCGGCTGGTACTTCGTCTTGCAGTTGCCGCACACGCGGCGCACGAGGCGCTGCGCCAGCACGAGGTTGAGCGCCGAGCTCACGTTGAACGGCTCGAGGCCCATGTCCAGGAGGCGCGTGACCGTCTCCGGCGCCGAGTTCGTGTGCAGCGTGGAGAGCACCATGTGGCCCGTGAGCGCGGCCTTGATGGCGATGCCGCCCGTCTCGAGGTCGCGGATCTCGCCCACCATGATGATGTTCGGGTCCTGTCGCAGGAACGCCTTCAGCGCCGCCGCGAACGTCATGCCGATCTCGTTGCGCACCAGCACCTGGTTGATCCCGTAGATGTTGTACTCCACGGGGTCTTCCGCCGTCATGATGTTCGTGTCGATCGAGTTCACCTTCGAGAGACACGAGTAGAGCGTCGTCGTCTTGCCCGAACCCGTCGGGCCGGTCACGAGCACCATGCCGTACGGGTTCGACACGGCCTCCATGATTTCCTTCTCGGCGCGCTTCTCGATGCCGAACTTCTCGAGGTCGAGCGTCAGGTTGCCCTTGTCGAGGATTCGCAGCACGATCTTCTCGCCGAAGATCGTCGGCAGCGTCGACACGCGGTAATCGATCACCTTCTTGCCCATCTTCATCTTGATGCGGCCGTCCTGCGGGACGCGCCGCTCGGCGATGTTGAGGGCCGAGAGGATCTTGAAGCGCGAGACCAGGGCCGCCTGCATCTTCTTCGGCGGCTTCATGATCTCGGTGAGCTCGCCGTCGATGCGGTAGCGGACGCGAATGTCGTGCTCGAAGCACTCGAAGTGGATGTCCGAGGCGCCGCGCTTCACGGCGTCGATCAGGAGGCCGTTGATCAGCTTCACCACGGGCGCGTCGTCCACCTGCGCGGCGAGCGCCGCCGCCGAGACCTCCTCCTCCTTCTCCTCGAGCACCTCGGCTTCGTCGGCTTCCTCCGACTCGATGTCCTTGAGGAGCTCGGACATCTGGATGTCGCTCGACGACTCGTAGTTCTTCTCCACCGCATTGCGCAGCGTGAACTCGCCCGCAATCACCGGCTGAATGTCGTACCGCGTGATGAACTTGAGGTCGTCGATGACCGCGAAGTTCGTGGGGTCGGCCATCGCCACCGTCAGCACCCGGCCGTCGCGCTTGAGCGGCAGCACCAGGTTCTTCACCGCGAGGTCCGAGGGCACGAGCTTCACGACCTTGGCGTCCGGCTCGAACTTCGCGAGGTCGACCGCCTGCATCTTGTACTGGCGTGCGAGGACGCGTACGAGCTCGAGTTCCTGGATGAACCCGAGCTTGATCAGGTTGTAGCCGACGCGCGTACCGTTCTGCCGCTGCTCCTGCAGCGCCTTGTCCAGCTGCTCCTTCGTGATCAGCCCCTCCTTCACCAGGAGGTCGCCGATACGTTCGCTCGAGTTCGGGACGGGAGTTGCCATCGCACCACGCGGGCAGGGACGGTCGCCAATGCCACCCCCGATGCGCACAACTATAAAGGGGCGGCGGAGCCTGAACGGTGAAGGTGACGGCGGGCTGTGGGCGTGTCAAGGACGCGGCGGAGGGCGCCGACCGCGCGGAAATCGCAGGACGGTGGGCGGGGCCGAAAGCGGGCGCGAAAAGGTCACGAATCGGTCAATCCTTCCCGCAAGCGACGGCCCGATCCCCTTCACGCGCTGCAGGCCCGACAGCGACCCGAACGGACCGCGGCTTGTGCGCTCCGTCACGATTCGCGCCGCGAGCACCGGCCCGATACCGGGCACCGTCGCGATCTCGTCGGCCGGCGCCGTGTCGAGATCAACCGCTCGGGCGGGCGGCGCCGCGCCCCGGGGAGGCCGCGCCGCCACGCCCCCCTCCCCGGCGCGCGCCGCCGGGTCGGGAAACAGGATCTCGTGTCGCTCGGCCACCCGCGCGCGCGCCTCCGCGTTGCTGCGCTCCACGGCAAGTCGTCGCGCTTCCGCCAGCGCGAGGCCTCCGTTGGCGTCGGCCGCGCCCGGCCGTGCCGCCGGCGTGGCAGCGGCGGGCGCGCCGGGCCCGCTGCTCGATTCGCCGCGGGATGTGCCGCGCGATGTGCCGCGGGACGTGCCGCGCGCCGGTTCGCGCGCCGGTTCGCGCGTCCGCGAGGCCTTCGCGGCGCGCGCCGTTCGCGCCGCCACCGCCGAATCCACGGCCGCGATCTGCCGGCCGAGGGGCGCCGCGTCGCCCGTTCGCACCCGCGACGCCTGCACCGCGCGATACCCGCGCACCGCCACGCCGAGGGTGGCCAGCGCGGCGACGAACATCAGGGCCTTCCGCTCCGCGGGCGTTGGCATGGCCGCACGATGCACGGCGCACGGGCCGCGAGCATCACCGAATCATTGCGGCGCGCATCGGCGCATTGCGCGACGTGCGCGCGCGGCGCGCCGTGCGATCCGTCAGCGCAGCAGCGCCATCGCCACGTCGCCCACCACCTGCAGCGAATGCTTGCTCACGCGATCAATGGTGTCGTGCGTCGTGTGGTGGGCATCGTAGTCGAGGTCGATCACGTCGACCACGGGAAGCCCGGCCTGCAGCAGCGGATAGTGGTCGTCGGTGATGGGGTACGTCCGCACGTCGGGCAGGAAGTACTTGTCGTAGCCGAGATCCTTGGCGGCGCCCCACACGCGCTGCACCACCTGCGGCTCGCGCTGCACCGAGTACATCTCCTGCGGGATGTTGAGGTCGGCGTCGCCGATCATGTCCCACAGGACGCCGACCTCGGGCTTGTAGCCGGGGCTCGGCGGGTGCGATGCGAAATACGTCGAGCCGATGAGCACGTCGACGTCGGGCGGCCCGAAGGTGCCGTAGTCCTCGCCGTCCACGAACAGCAGGTCCACACCCATTGCGGGCGGCGCCTTCTTGAGCGCGTCGGCCACGGCCATGAGCAGCGCGACGCCGCTCGCCCCGTCGTTCGCGCCGGGCATCGGCTTGTCGCGGTTGGCGGGATCGGGATCGCTGTCGGCCGTCGGGCGCGTGTCCCAGTGCGTGACATACAGCACGCGCCGCGTCGCCTCGGGCTTGAAGCGGGCCAGGATGTTGCGTTCGGGCAGCGGTTTGCCGGAGGCGAGCGTGTGGGTCCACTTCTGTTCCACGACGACGTCGGCGGTAGCCTTGAGCCGCGCGACCATCCAGTCGCCGGTCTTCTGCCACCCTGGCGAGCCGGGGGCGCGGGACCCGAAGGCGAGCTGCTGGCGCACGTAGCTCATCGCCGAGTCGGCGTTGAACTCCTGCGGCCGCGTGGCCGCGGCGGCGACGGGTCGCGCGTCGCCGCCGGCCGAACAGGCGCTGAGTGCCGCGGCCACGAAGGAGAGTCGCGCGAGGCGCGAGGGAAAGACCATCGAACGTGCCGTCATCGCAGGGCTCCGGCGAAGAACGATATCTGCAGGACCGCCGAGAGCACGACCTGCGAGATCCGGCGGTTGAGGTTGTCATCGAACGTGACGATGCGGGCGCCCTGCAACGAGAACGTAAGGTTGTCCGCCACGTCGGTGTCCGCGTTGAAGCTAACCGCATCGCGCCCGTTGTCGGTGAGCCGGCTGCGGATCGGCGCCGGCCCCACGGTCTCCACCCAGCTCTGCGCGGTGGTGCGCGACCACGCGACGCGCGTGCGCAGGTCGCTCTTCAGTTCCCACTCCCGCGGCAGCTTGAACGACCGCGTCACGTCGCCGCTGATGTCGCGCGACACGGCGTCGGTGCGCGTGCCGGGGAGCGAATCGGTCCGGTACGTGGTGGCGACGGTGAGGCCCGTCGTGAGCTTCCCGGCGTCGTTCCAGGCGAACGACGCGCTGAGCGGGTAACTCAGGGACCGGCCGGCGCGGGCGTCGGCCGCGCCGCCGGCCGTGCCGGGAATCACGCTGCGCTGCGACGTGGCCACGAGGCGCGCGCTGGTGGTGACGCTCGCCAGGACGGCCTCGGCCCACCGTGGACGCAGCGTGGCGCGCAGCGTGAGGTCGGGAAGCGTGACGAGGTCGCCGTCCACGACCACCTCGCCCTGGTCGGGTCGGCGCATCCAGTTGCGCGACGCCAGGCGCTGCGTGCGCGCGTCCAGCGTGACACCGAACGGCAGGCGCAGGCCGGACGCGATGCCCACCTGGGTGTTGCTCGCGGCGGTCGTCGCGAGGAAGCCGTGGTCGCTGAGGAACGTGCCCTGCCCGCCCCAGCCGAACTGCATGCCCAGGCCGGGCGTGAACGGCGTTCCGTCGTAGGCGGACGAGATCGTCCGGGTCGCGGAGATCTCGACGGGGACGAGCGTGCGCGTGAGTCGCGCGAGCGTGGCGGAATCGGCGATCCACGCCCGCGCCGTCCGCGCCAGGTCCACGGCCACGGCGCCGGTCGCGACCTGCGCCGCGTTCACCCGGCGCGGGAGCACGAGCGCGCCCGTGGTGTCGCCGGCGTGCAGAAGCGCGGTCGCATTCGGGTCGCGGAGCTGGCCGAAGCTGGTGCTGAGCCCGGCGCGCGGGCGCAGCCATCCCTCGAGGCGCGGCGCGAACGTGTACGTGGTCGTCACGGCCCGTTCGCTCTCGAGTCCGGCGTCCACGCCGAGGATGCGCCCGCGCTCGGCCCCGGCGGCCACTCCCGACGCCGTCGAGTCGCCGTAGCGCACGAGGTCGCGCGTGCTCGACAGTTCCCAGCGCGCGGTGAGTGCGTCGAACGGTCGCACCTCGAGCGACGTGGCATTGCGCCAGGCATTCGTGCGTCCGTCCACCGTCCGGCCGGAGTCCAGCGGCGACGCGGCCACGGTCTGGAAGCTCGAGCGCGACTCGTCGGCCGACACGTAGTTGCCGCTCGCGCGGAACTCGGCCGGCTGGAGGCGCGGCTTCGCGTTGCGCATGGCCTTCACCAGTTCGGCGTCTCCGAGCCACGCCGGCAGCCCGTCGAACGCGCGGGTCCACCAGCCGGGCATGTCGCCGGCCGGCGATGCACCGCCGACGGCGTAGTCGACCCCGGCGGTGAGCCGCGACTGGTTGGCGAGCTGGAACTCGTTGCGCGTGTCGCTCGATCCGAGCCCGACGGTGGCCGACAGGTTGTTCACGAGCGGCGCCATCCAGCTGCCCGTGATCGGTGTCGCGCGCCGCGCCGCCACGGTGAGGCTGGTCTGCCGCTGCTCCGGGGTGCGCAAGCCGGCGATTCCCGCGGCGGGGACGTCGGAGTTCGTGAGGTACTCCGGGCGCGAACTGCCCCGCACGAAGCTGGCCGTCACGGGCAGGACCCATCCGCCGGCGCCGCCCATGAACTGGTCGAGCCGCACCGTGGTGCCGAGTTCCACGAGGTCGTCGGCGATGTACGTGGGCGCCTCGCCGAGCTGCCGGAAGTTCGGGTCGCGACGCGAGACGTTCAGGCGCACCTGCGCGGCGTCGCCGAGGTTGGCCTGGGCGGCGAACTGGCCGGCGTAACCGGGCGTGTTGACGACGCCGGCCAGGCGGATGTCGTCCACCCACAGTTCGAGCGTGTCGCCCGGCATGATCGGCGACGTGCCCGCACCGGCCGAGTCCACGCGCACCATGCCGACGGCAAGCTCCTGCACGGCGGCGAGGTTTGGCGCGCTCACGGCCGGGTCGGCGGCGTACACGATGTACCCGTCCGAACACGCCGCGAAGCGGCGCGACACCTGGCCGGCCGGCAGCGCACTGTTCCGGATGAGCGCGAGGTCCACGGCCGAGCACGACAGGGAGTCGGGCAGGTTCTGCAGGTACGCGTTCTCGAGCTGCGCGCGGAGCGCATACAGCTTGTCGAAGCTCACGCGCACTTCGGGCAGCCACGCCGCCTGGGTATTGCCCGCTGTCGCGGGCGTGCGGTACGCGTAGAAGTTGTCGGCGTCTCGGCCGATCTTCACGTAGAACTGCAGCTCGCCGTTCTGGCCCCAGCCGCTGCCGCGCCCCCGCGCCCAGGCGCGCAGCTCGCGATACTGGCGGAAGTTCTTCGCGCCCTCGGGAAACTTGTACACGGCCTCCGCGCGCTCGAGCGGCGCGAGCGACGTGGCGGTGAGCCGCATCGCGCTTTCGTTGATGACGATCTTCTGGTTCTCGAGGCCCGTGAGGCGCTGGTCGGGCTGCTCCACCACGCCCGGTGGCGACTGGTACCCGAGGGTGGAGAGTGAATCGCGCGTACCGACGGTCCCCGCGAACACGAGCCCCATGCCGTCGCGCGTGCCGCCGATCCCGGTGATGGTGTGGTCGGACCGCTTCAGCCACGCCGCCCCGGTGATCCGGAGCCGGGCCAGCACGACCTGCGAGAAGTCGGTGTCGGCCAGCCCGTCGCCGGAGACCATCGTGAGGCGCATCGCGCGGACGCGCTGCGGCGAGGGGCCGCCATTGATCGTGTCGGCTGGCGCGGTGAACGGCATGCGGACGAGCACCCAGCACAGCTTCGGGGCGGCCGGCCCGGCCGGGTCGTTCGGCGCGAGGCGGCACCCCCCGACGCGCGTCCACGCCCGGGGATCGGCGAGGTCCGCCACGTACCGGAACACCCGCTCCTGCTCGCGCTGCGAGGCGTCGTAGTTGAGCACGTTGTCGCCATCGATGTCCCACTCGTCGAGGCGCCCGTTGCCGACGGTGCAGTTCGTGCGCGTGTCGCCGAGGCGCGCGACCTGCGTGTTGCCGCGCGCGCACATCGCCACGCCAGTCCTGATGCCGCCGCCGCCCGGCGCGCTGACGATCAGGCGCGGCACCACGTCGCCGGGCAGGCCGACGTCGTTCGTCGCCTGGTTGAACGCCCGCGAGAACGGGTCGCGCTCGGATTGCAGGGTGTCGCGCCCGACGATCGCGCGCCCCGTCCACGTGGAATCGCCGCCCTGGCCGACCGTGAGTTGCGTGGGCACGACGGCCACCGTGTTCTCGCTCACGTCGCCGAGGTCCACGACGATGGTGGGATTGCGGCGGCGGCGGGCGGCCGCGGTGTCCACCAGCGCCCAGAACTCGACGGCCTCCTTGCCGTTCAGGTTCACGCCGGCGGCGGGGCCCAGCACCTCGCGAATCGAGCGCCAGCGCCGGCCGATCGGCGCGGCGCCGGTCGTCCATCCGTACTTCTTCGTCTGGTCGTTGTACTGGCCGCCGATCGAGAGCGGGTAGAGGGTGAGCCACAGCACCTGCTCGGGCGACTCGATGCCGCTGCCGGCGAACCGCGTGAGCGGGTCGATCTCCTGCAGCGTGAAGCGCGGCACCGTATCGCCGAGGGCCTTGCCGTTGGTTTGCCACGCGAGCGTGGCGGCGCGGGAAAGGTCGAGCGTGGCGCTGCCGCCGATGCGCGCCGCCAGCGCGTGGCCGACGGCGGGCTGGCTCGACAGGTACCAGGACGGATCCGTGAGCGGCACGACGAACGCGCCGTCGCTCTCGAACGTCTCGAGCCAGGCCTGCCCCGACGCCCCCGCCTGCGGGAGGCTCGCGGCGAGCTCGCCCGCGATGCGGAAGCGCGAGGGCGTCGGCGACGCGCGGCCGGTGAGCCGCTGCGCGGCGCGCGCGAACGCGGGCACGTCCCACGCGTACGACCCGCTCACGCCGGCCACGACGGCCGACGCGTCGGCGTAGCCCAGCTGCGGCCGCGTGAACGACGAATGCTGGCGCTGGCCGATCGCCACGAGGTCGAGCTCGCCGTTGCCGAGGGCGAGGCGCGACGACATCCCGAAGATGGTGGTCGGCGTCGTCACGAAGAGCGGCGTCTCCTCGAACCGCACGGTCACCTGGCGCGCGCGCGCGAACACGGAGTCCTGGCGCAGCATCGTCACGCGGCCGAGGTCGTAGTCCACGGCGTAGTCCACGTCGCGCCGCAGCACGGTGCCATCGTCGAGCACAAGCTGCTCCGACCGCGGCCGGATCTGCGTGGCGCCGAGCGAGAAGGACTGCGCGTCGGCGCCGGCGTCGCTCTCGAACGTGACGTGCATGCGGTACACTGGCTGCGGCCGTCGCGCCGAGTACAGGTCCTCGCCGGGGGTGGTGTAGATCGCGTCGTTCGCCGGGTTCGCCGCACCGCCCACGAGGCCGGTGCGCGCGAACGGCTGGAGCGACGGGAAGACGACGAAGCGCTCGCTCACGACCGACGTCGTCGCGGCGCCGGAGAGCGCGAGCACCGGGTCCCCGCGCCGTGGGAAGAGGCGGTTCTCCGCGTCGAATGCCGTCGGCGTGCCAAGCTTCGCCAGGCCGAACTGCTCGAGGAACGTCGCCTTCGCCCCGGACGGCGGCTGTTGCAGCTGGAACGTGCCGCCCGTGGCGATCGAGAGCTGCACGGATTCGCGCCGCACGTCCTGCCCGCCGATGCGATACGCCGCCCGGATCTCGCGGTAGAACGCGGCGTCCCCCGGCCGCACGTTGGGATCCCAGAGGAGGTTGGCGAACTGTTCGTGGTCCGTCGCCCGCCCGACGTCCGGCGTGCCGCCCGTGCTCGCGATCACGGTGTCGCGCCCGCCTACGCGCACCGTGTACGCCACCACGAGGCGTTCCTTGTTCGGGTCGAGCGGCTGCGCGACCATCACCCAGAGCTGCGACGGGTCCACGTAGTAGTCCACGTTCTCGCGCAGCGGCTCGTACACCGGCCCCGTGCGTGACGCGGGGTCGCCGATCAGGCGGAACTGCGGGCCGTTGGGGTTGGGCGGCTGTCCCCCGATCAGCAGGCGGTACAACGCAACGCGCACGGGGCGCACCGAGTCCGCCAGCTGCGACGCGAGCTGGCCCAGGCGCACGCCGTCCAGGATGTCGATGTTCGGGTACCCCGCCAGCTGCCGCGGATCCACGGTGAAGAAGAACCGGCGCGCCTCCACCTGGTAGTCGTCCACGTCGAGCGCGCCGGCCTGCGCGCCCGTCCCGCCGATCGTGAACACCCGGTCGTGCTGCACGATGCCCTTCTGCTCGGCCGCGATCGCGGTGACGCTGAGCCGGCCGAACTGCGCCGTGGCCTGGAGGCCGTAGTTGCCCTGCGGCACACCGCTGGTGATGTAGCGCGAGGCCGGGATGTCGAACGAGACGTTGCCGACGGTGAGGCGTTGCAGCCACTCGCCCGGCTTGCCGTGGTACGAGAGCCCGATCGTGTTCGACCCGTCGAACTCGCGGCGCGAGTCATAGTTCACGTCGCTCACGATGCGGTCGGCGATCGTGCCGCTCGACTGCAGGCCGAACTGGAAATCGGTCAACGGCTGGAAGCCGCTGTTGTTGCACTGGGTGCCGAACTGGAGGTACTGACTGGCCACGCAGCGCTCGTTGCGCGTGCGTTCGCCCTTGAACTCGAACCGGCCATTGAAGCGCAGTCCCAGGTCGCTGCCGGGCCCGAAGAGCCGCGTGAACAGCGAGTCGGCCCGCGCCGAGTCGCGCCGCTGGGCGGAGTCGGGCCGCGCACGGACCGTGTCAGTGCCGCCCTGCCGTGCGGCCGCCACGTTCGCGGACGCGCAGACGGCGAGCAGGGCGGCGAGCGGGAGGCGGAGGTATCGCAGGTCGGGGCGCACCCGGGCCCGGGAACGGGGTATCAACTATACTTGTCACTGACCGGCGGGCCCGTGGAATATACGGGCCGACCGACCCCCTACAACTGTTTGTGGCGTAGGGAGTTCGCCGCCGCGCCCGCCCCCCGACGACCCGTGAGAATCATCAGTCGCTACGTCCTGAAGGAACACGCGGGGCCGCTCGTTTTCTCGATGTCGGCCCTGACGTCGCTGCTGCTGCTGAACTACATCGCCAAGCAGTTGCCGCAGCTCGTCGGCAAGGGACTGCCCTGGACGGTGATCGCGGAGTTCATGGTGCTGGCGCTCCCGTTCACGGTCGCCATGACGCTGCCCATGGCAGTCCTCGTGGCGACACTGCACGCCTTCAGCCGGCTCGCGGCCGACAGCGAGATCACGGCCTTCAAGGCCAGCGGACTGGCGCTGCCGCGCCTGATGCTGCCGGTGGTGGTGTCGGGGCTGGCGTTGTCGCTCGTCATGGTCTGGTTCAATGACCAGGTGATGCCCGCCGCGAACTACGAGCTGCAAACGCTCCTCAACGACATCGCACGCAAGAAGCCGACCTTCGCACTGCGGCCACAGGTGATCAACGAGGTGTCGCCGGGCCGGCTCTTCCTGCGCGCCGGGCACCTCGCGGGCGGGTCGAGCGACCTCCGCGACGTCACCATCTACGATTTTTCAGACGCGACACGCCGCCGGACGATTCGCGCCGACTCCGGCGAGATCCAGCTCTCGCCCGACGGCCGCGACCTGCTCCTGACGCTGCGCCACGGCGACGTCGTCGAGCTGAGCCGCACGGACGTCGACCGGCTCCAGCGGGTGTTCTTCGAGACGAACTTCGTGCGTGTGCGCGGCGTGGGGAACGACCTCGAGCGCAGCGAGTCGTCGGTGGCCGAGAAGAGCGACCGTGAACGCACGGTGTGTGAACTGCAGGCCCAGCTCCGCCGGGCCCTCGGCACGCGCGACAGCGTGCGCCGCGCGCTGGCGCAGCTGGACTCGTCCGCGGCCGCGCTGTTCCCCGCGCGCGTGAGCCACGCAAGCACCGGCTCCATCTACTGCCGCGTCGTGAACTACTTCCGCGTCGCCGAGCTGCACGCCGCCACCCTGTCCGACCGGGAACGTCGCCCGGCGCAGGGCGGGCAGCCGGCCG
>CAZKYG010000195.1:0-4246 GCA_964556915.1 uncultured Gemmatimonas sp. | reverse complement strand
CGCGCTCTCGAGCAGGAAGGCGAACCGCGACGCCTGCGGGGTGCCCGCGCCGCGCAGCCGCGCGAACGCGGCGACCGGTGTGTCGAGGTCGAGCAGGACGTCGCGCCAGACGGGCACGAGGCTGTGCGCCGTCGCCCGCGCACGGAATGCCGCGAACGCGCTGGTCACGTCGTGCCGCCGATGTGCGGTGCCGTCGGCTCCGTTGCCCGCGCCGTCCCGCCTCGCAATACTGCCACCATGCCTCCTCGCCTGAGCGTCGCCATCGGCGCGGTCGCGGCCGCGGCGTGCGCTCTGTCGTGCGCCCTGTCGTGCGCTGCCCCGTGTGCGGCCGCGCAGGGAGCGCCGGCGCGGGCCTGGAATGCGCCCGCGGCAACCGCCCTCGTGACCCGGGCCATCGCGCGGCGCGCCGCCCAGCTCGCCGACACCGGCCTCACCGACTACAAGGCGCTGGCGCACGGCTACGTGACGTTCCTTGCGCAGATCGGGAACGGCTTTCCCGAACCGCCGCAGGTCGTCCGCACCGATGAACTCGCGGTGGAAGTCTATTGGCGCGCGCCGAACCTGAGCAAGCAGCGTGTGGTGGGCCGGCGGTCGGAACTCTCCAAGCCCACCGACATTGCCTATCATCGCGATCACCTCGCGATCGTCCAGAACAACTTCCCGGCCATCATCCGGATCGGCGAAGGCGACGAAGTGCGCGACGTCCCGCACCCGCTGTCGCCGGCGGGCCGCGAGCTCTACGACTTCGCTGTCGCAGACTCGCTCACCCTCCAGGTCGGCGACCGGAAGTGGGAAGTGATCGAGGTCGAGTTCCGGCCCCGCGACGACCGCCAGCCACGCGCCCTCGGCGCCGTGTATCTCGACCGCGAAACGGCCGCGGTTGTGCGGTTCAGCCTCTCGTTCACCCGCGCCGCCCTGCTCGACCAGTCGCTCGAGGACATCTCGATCGTGCTCGACAACGGGCTCGTGGACGGGCGCTTCTGGCTTCCGCGCCGGCAGGAGGTCGAGATTCGGCGCACCGGCACCTGGTTGGAGTTCCCGGCGCGCGGCATCATCCGGGGCGCGTGGGACCTGTGCTGCGTCGAGACGAACCATGGTGTTCCGCGCGAGCTGTTCGTGGGGCCCGAAATCACGTTCGCGGCGCCGGAGGCCCTGGCCGCCTACCCGTTTGCCGGCACGCTGTCGGACTCGATCCCAGCGCTGGCACGGGCCGCGGGTTCCGATCGCGAGGCGGCCCTGGTGCAGGCGCGCGCCGCCGCACTCGTCGGCCTCGACGCCCTCCGCCGGCCGCGCATCCCCGAGCTCGTCGCCACGCGCGCGAGCGACCTCGTGCGGTTCAACCGCGTCGAAGGACTCGCGGTCGGCGCGGCGGGCACGCTGCCGATCGGTCCGGCCGTGACGCTCCGCCTCGGCGGCCGCTACGGCTTCGACGACCGGCTCGCCAAGTACTCCCTGGGCGTCGAGCACGCGGCGCGCGACGTGACCATCGGACTTCAGGCGTTCGACGACTACCGCGCCGCGGGCGACGCACCAGAGGGTAGTACGCTCGCCAACTCGCTCGCCGCACAGGAACTGGGCGCCGACCTCACCGACGAATTCCGCGCGGCAGGCCAGGTGCTCAGCGTGCGCGGTGGATCGGCCGTGCGCTGGCGCGCGGCCCTCGAATCGCGACGCGAGACGCCGCTGGCCGTGCACGCGCGCCCGTGGTCGGGGACGTTTCGGCCGGCCTTCGCCGCCGATGCCGTGGACGCCGCGGCAATGGCGCTGTCGCTGGACGGCCACGCGCTGGGTGCCGGAGCGTTCGGCATCGAGTGGCGGGCATCGACCGCCGTCACAACAGCCCGCTGGGCGGACACGAGCCTCCACCGTCCGCGGGCCACCTGGGGTCGCGGCGCCCTCACCGTTCGCGCCACGCACGATCTGGCCGGTGGCACCCTGAGCGTGGATGCCCTCGGTGCGGGGAACACGGGCGGGTCGCTGCCGGCCCAGGCGCTGGCGCTGTTTGGCGGGCCGGTGACCGCACCGGGATACGACACGCATGCCATTCGCGGGCGCGCCGGCATCTCGTTCCGCGCTGAGTGGCGCCGGGAGCTTGCCCGTGTCGGCGTGCCCCTCGGACGGTTCGGCGATGCGCGGATGGCCATCGTGGCTGCGCCGTACGTCGGGTTCGCCAAGGCGGCCGGCGGGCCGTCGGCGGACGACACGTGGCACCCCAGTCTCGGCCTTGGGGTGATATCGCTGTACGACGCCCTCCGCCTTGACGTGGCGCGCGGCACCGGGGCCGGGGGGGGCTGGATGCTTCGGCTCGACTTCGGGCGGTCGTTCTGGCCGATCCTTTAGCGCCACAAGGGGTTGTGCGGACTCGTGTGTTTGGCGCAATTGGCGGACGGGCCGCGCCGACGCCCGGCCTCTATCGTACGCGTTAGTTTAGAAGATTCGGGCACGCACCCCCTCCCCGCAGGGACACGCCAAGGAGTCGATGGGTACATCCGCCAAGTCAGCACGTGACGAGTGGCTGCTGCCGACGCTCGAGGGCCTGATCACCCCCGAGCAGATGGCGCAGCTGCGGGCGTCGCGCGAGGACAGCTACTGGGACACGGCCGTGCGCCGCCAGTTCGTGGCGGACGACCAGATTCTCGCGGCGCTGTCCAAGCGGTTCCGGATGAAGGTGGCCAACGTGCAGCAGGTCTCGCAGCAGGCGCGCGAGCTGGTGCCGGAGCAACTCGTCCGCAAGTACCGCGTGCTGCCGCTGGCGATTTCCGACTCGGTGCTCGACATCGCCACCGCCGACCCGCATGACCTCGACTGCGAACGCACCCTCGCTTTCGCGCTCGGTCGCACGGTGCGCATGTCGCTGGCATCGCCCGCGCAGATCGTGGCACGGCTCGACGAAGTGTACCGCCCCGAGAACGTCATCGAGAAGCTGCTCGAGAATGTCGCCGGCGACTACGACATCGAGGCGGTGGACGAGACGGTCGACGAGGCCGACCTCGAGCTCGGCGCGAGCCGCGCGTCCGAGCGGCCCGTCATCCAGCTGGTGGACCGGATCGTGGCCGAGGGGATTCAGTCGCGCGCGTCGGACATCCACCTGGAGCCGGAGGAATCCGGTGTCGCCGTGCGCTACCGCATCGACGGCGTGCTCCGCCAGGTGATGGTGCTCCCGAAGGCCGCCGGCGTGCCCCTCGTCTCGCGCGTGAAGATCATGGCGCAGCTCGATATCGCCGACCGGCTGCGCCCGCAGGACGGCCGGGCGCGCGTTGCGGTGAGCGGCAACCGGGTGGACCTGCGCGTCTCGACGCTGCCGGCATCGCAGGGCGAGAAGGTCGTCATCCGCATCCTCGATCAGCGCTCCACGGTCCTCTCGCTCGACAACCTCGGCCTCAATCCCGACGAACTCGAGCGCATCAAGGAGCTGCTCGAGACCCGCGAGGGCATCATCCTCGTGACGGGTCCCACGGGCTCCGGCAAGACGACGACCCTATACTCGATGCTGCGGTCCATCCAGCAGCGCGGCGTGAACATCGTCACGGTCGAGGATCCGGTCGAGTATCGGTTGCCCGGCGTCGTGCAGGTGCAGGTGAACGAGAAGGCCGGCCTGACGTTCCCCGCCGCGTTGCGGTCGATCCTGCGCCAGGACCCCGACGTCATCCTCGTCGGCGAGGTGCGCGACAAGGAGACGGCCGGCATTACGGTGCAGGCGTCGCTCACGGGCCACCTCGTGCTCAGCACGCTGCACACGATCGACGCGGCCAGTTCGGTGACCCGTCTCGTGGACATCGGCGTCGAGACGTACAAGATCGCCGCGGCGCTCAAGGGCGTGCTGGCGCAGCGACTCGTGCGCCGCCTCTGCCCCCATTGCCGCGAGCTGCAGGTGGGCGCCGTGCCGGAACGCCTGCGCAAGTGGTTCCCGCAGGGCGTGACGCTGTATCGCGCCGTGGGCTGCTCGGAATGCTCGCAGACCGGCTATCGCGGGCGCCTGGCGCTGACGGAAGTGCTCGTGATGACCCCGGAACTCGAGCGTCGCATCGCGGCGAACGAGGCTGCTGACCGCATCGCCGATGCGGCGCGCGAGGGCGGCATGCGGGGCCTCTGGGAGTCCGGGGTGTCGCACGTCCGCAACGGCATCACCAGCATCGACGAGCTGCTGCGCGTGATCGAGATTCCCACCGCAGAGGTGGAGCGCGCGGCGAGCCCGGCGCCCCGCCGGCCGACCACTGAGGGGGGCGTCGCCGAGGTCGCCGAGGCC
>CAZKYG010000194.1:0-4018 GCA_964556915.1 uncultured Gemmatimonas sp. | reverse complement strand
TGGAACGGGTCGATCTCGTATCGGATGCAGCAGATGACGCTCATGGGCCCTCCGGGGCGCGCCGTGTCACCACGAAACCTGTGTCCAGCGCGGCGAGGATGGTTCGATTAACGTCGAACCATGGACGACCGCGCGCATGGCACCACGGACGGCCGCACGGACGGATCGGCGGACATGGCCGGCGTCGCCGCCCTCCTCGGCGACCGGGCGCGGGCGGCGATGCTCCTCGCGCTCATGGACGGCCGCGCGCTCACGGCGACCGAACTCGCCGCCGCCGCGCACGTCACGAAGCAGACGGCGAGCGCGCACCTCGGACGGCTCTCCCGCGCCCGGCTCATCGTGGCCGAGCGGCAGGGACGTCACTGCTACGTGCGCCTGGCCGGGCGCGACGTCGCGCAGGCGATCGAGCGGCTGCTGGCGCTCGCCGGGACGCCCCGCGTCCCGCGCGTCGCCGCCGGACCCGCGGACGCGGCGCTCCGCAGGGCGCGCGTCTGTTACGATCATCTGGCCGGAACCCTCGGCGTCCAGGTGTACACGGCCATGCGCGCGCGGGGGGCGTTGCGCGCGATCGACGGCGGCGTTGCGCTCACCGCCGCCGGCGACGCCTTGGTCACGGCCTTCGGCATCGACCTCGACGCGCTCCGCCGGGGGCGCCGCCCGCTGTGCCTGCGATGTCTCGACTGGAGCGAACGCCGGCCGCACCTCGCGGGCGCCCTGGGCGCCGCCATTCTCGAGCGGTGCCTGGCGCTGGGGTGGGCCCGGCGCGCCCGCACCGGTCGGGCCGTGCTGTTCACCGCGGCCGGCGAGCTCGCGCTGCGCCGCCGGTTCCGCTAGAGCGTCTTGCGGTAGTGCAGGAAGCCCGACTTCTCGGCGACCGCGTCGTAGAGCCGCATGGCCGTGTGGTTGGTCTCGTGCGTGAGCCAGTACACGCGCGCCGAACCCGCGGCCCGCGCGCGGGCATACACCGCCTCGATGAGGGCGCGCCCCACGCCCTGGCCCCGTACCGACGCCTCGGTGAAGAGATCGTTCAGGTAGCACGTCGGTGCGTACGCCGATGTGGTCCAGTGGAAGACGTAGTGCACAAGGCCGACGAGGCGCCCGTCGCGTTCGGCCACCAACGCGTGCACCGGCTCGGCGGGATCGTGGAAACGCGCCCACGTGGCCGCCGTGATCTCCGCCGGAAGGGCGGTCGGCCCCACACGCTCATAGAACGCGTTGTAGCCATCCCACAAAGGCTTCCATTGCGCGTAGTCGGCCGGCGTGGCGGGGCGTACGGTGACGGTCATCGGCTCACTCCCAGCGAAAGACCCTTGCCGACAGCGCGGTGAATGCCGCGCCGAGAACGACGAGCGCCGCGGCGTCCGGCCAGTGGCCGCGCCAGCCGGCGCCTTCCCACACCCCCTGGAGCAGTGCCACGGCATGGGTGGTCGGCAGTACCCACGCCACGGCACGCAGCCCCGCCGGCAATGACGCCACCGGAAAGAACAGCCCCGACACGGCGAGCATCGGATAGAGCACCACGGCGCCGATCGGCTGCGCGAAACGAGCCGTCGGCACGAGGCTGGCGATCACGAAGCCGAGCGAGAGGATGCTCGACGTGGACAGCAGGAGCGCGGCCGTGAAGCTCACGAAGCCCGGCTGCGCGGCGCCCGGAAACAGCCGGCGGCCGGCGAGCACCATCAACGACAGGCTGATGACCGTGAAGGCGAGCTTCACGACGACGTGCGAACCGAGGATCGTGACGGGCGAAAGCGGCGTGGACCGGAGCCGCTTGAGGATGCCGCCTTCCCGGTAGATCGCCATGATCGCGACGAGCGACTGCACGGCGTTGAACGCGATCACCACGGCACCCAGGACGGCCACGTTGAACGGCGGTGCGTTTCCGGACGGCAGCGCCGGGTTGGGAACGCCCCACGCGCGGCCGAAGATGACGAACAGGATCGTGGGAATCACGATGCTACCCGCGAGCCCCATGGGTTCGCGCGCGAAGATCTTGGCCTCGAGCCAGCTGAGCTTCCAGAATCCGCGGAGCATGGCGCCTCAGTCCCGGATGCCGTGGCCGGTGAGCGTGAGGAACACGTCCTCGAGCGTCGGCACCTCGGTCCGGAATCCCCGCACGTGGATGCCCTCGCGCGCGATCCACGCGATGACGTCCGTCACGAAGGCGTCGCCCTGCCCGCGCACGGTGTGCGTGGCGCCGGCGCTCGTGAACGCGCGTACCACTGGCAGCGCGCGCAGGCGCTCATCCACCCCGGGCGTGTCGCTCGTGAACACGACGCGCCGTTCGGGGCAGTGGCGTTCCACGAGCTCGGCCGGCGTCCCCACCTCGATCACCCGCCCGTGCTCGATGATCGCGACGCGGTCGCACAGCCGCTCGGCCTCCTCCATGAGGTGCGTGGTGAGGAACACCGTCGTCCCGCGCGCGCGGATGCCGGTCACGAGTTCCCAGATCGCGCGGCGCGCCTGCGGATCGAGGCCGGTCGTCAACTCGTCGAGGAACACGACCTCGGGTTCGTGGATCAGCGCGAGCGCGATGAACAGCCGCTGTTTCTGCCCGCCGGAGAGCGACATGAACCACGCGTCGCGCTTTGCCTCGAGCCCGAGCCGGGCCAGCAGCGCGTCGCCGTCCACGGCGCCCGGGTAGAGCGACGCCCAGAGATCGACCGCCTCCCACACCTTGATGCGCTTCTGGAGGTGCGCCTCCTGGTGTTGCACCCCGATGCGTCGCCGGAGCGCCGACGCGTCGCGGAGCGGATCGAGCCCGAGCACGGAGATCGTCCCGGCGTCGGCCCGTCGCAGGCCCTGCACGCACTCCATCGTGGTGGTCTTGCCCGCGCCGTTCGGGCCGATGAGCCCGAAGATCTCGCCTTCGCGCACCTCAAGCGAAACGTCGGCGACGGCCACCGTGCGGCGGTACCGCTTCGCCAGGTGGGCAACGCTGATGACGGCGCGGGCCATGGCCAAAGGTATCGCGCGGCGGTGTGCGCGTGACCCGTGCCGGTGCCGCGCTGCGGCGCACGCCGCCAGATTGCACATCGTCCGGGCGTTCGCCCTCGGCCCTGGAGCCGCCATGGAATGGTTCATCAAGGCGTTCATTCGCGCCTCACTCGTCTGGTTCGCGCTGGGCATCGTCGTCGGCCTGGCGATGGCGATGCACCCGGCCTGGGTCATCTACCGCCCGGCGCACGCGCACATGAACGTCGCGGGATTCCTCACGATGCTCGTCTTCGGCGTGGGGTACCAGCTCCTGCCGCGGCTCTTCGGGCACCCGCTGCACAGCCCGCGCCTCGCCGCGTGGCACCTCTACTGCGCCAACGTCGGCCTGGCGGGCCTCGTGATCGGGTTCGTGCTTCAGGCGCAGGGATCGGCCGCGGCCCTTGCCGCCATGGCCGGCGGCGGGACCCTCTATGCGGCGGGGGTCGTCCTGTGGGTCTACAATCTGTGGCGCACGTTCGATGCGGCCGATGCCCGCGCAGCCGCGCGGGCGCGCGATGGCCGGCCAGGCCTTCCCACGATCGGTGAGTGAGGGTCGGCCCGACACTTTGGCCGGCGTGCTTGCGTAGTGTCGCCATCCCAGCCAGGAGCACGTCGTGGAACCCCAGCTCAAGGCCGTTGTCGCGGTTGTCGTGTGCGTCGCGGTGACGTTGATCGTCCGGATCATCGCCGATGCGTCGGTGCGCTACGCCGCCGCCGAGCGCGGTGACGGTCTCGCCGACGACCAGATGCGACACATCGACGGGCGGCTCGACCGGGTGCAAGCGGCGATCGACGCGGTGGCGATCGAGATGGAGCGCGTCGGCGAGCGGCAGCGATTCACCGAACTGGCCGTGGCCGAGCTGCGGGCGGCCGAGCCGGACGTCACGCACGCCCCGCGCCTGCCCGGCGCGCATGGACGGATCGTCACCCCGCACTGAGCACGTGCCCGGCGCGCCGCTCGCGGTGCGCCGCGCCACGGCCGCCGACGCCCCTGCGCTCGCCGCCTTCGCGGCGCGCACGTTCGCGGCGACCTACGGCGCCG
>CAZKYG010000193.1:0-20950 GCA_964556915.1 uncultured Gemmatimonas sp. | reverse complement strand
CTGCCAGCGAAGCCCGGAGCCGGTCTTCCTGAAGTGGAAGGGCATGGAGGCGATGCCGGACGGGGACTTCTTCGTCCGGAGTGGGCCGGGAACTGTGAAGCTCGCCCCTGAGAGTGCCAAGGAGTACATCCGAACGCGATTCTCGCCTATCGCTCTGCGGCGGCCGTGAGGCGCTAAGCCGGTCCGACGTTGAGGCCGAAGAGGATTTGGAGAACCTGCTGAACCACGTTGCGGTAGTTTCGGATATCCGCAGCGGTCGGCTCTGCCGTCGCTCGCTCGTGGATCAGCTTGTTGCGAAGGCCATAGAAATGCTCTGCCCGGTCCACGAGAGACTTGTTGATATCGGCCGCCTTCGCAACTCGCGCAACGATCTCCCTCCTGGTGCCGAACAACTCTCGTAGTTGCGCGGTCTCATGCTGTTTCACCGGGAATAGGTCTGTGCGGTGCACGACGAACTCCTTGATGGCAATCTCAAAGGTGCTGTCAAGGAGTATCAGGGCGATGCGGTTACCCGTATCGAATCGTTGGCGCTCGATTACATCCGTTGCTGCGATCGCTTCGACGAGGCCGCGAGTCCAGGGTGCAGCTTCAATCTGTTTCCGGTTGCGCGCTACAAGGCTGGCGCCTGACTGGCGATGAACTGCGGGGAGCGATGGGAGATGGGCGCGGGGCGTGTCCTTGGACGTAAGGCCGGTTTCGACAATGGATCCCTTGCGTTTGGGAAAGACGTCAGTTTCCCAAGTGTCCTTCAGTCGCCGAGAGAGGGAGCTGAAGTGTTCGATCAGAGGAATGATCGTCTCGCGAACTGCCTGGAAGATCGGGTGCGAGAAGTTGATGCCGGCCTTGTTGCTGGTCCATGGCATTAGCCGTACGGGACCGCGTAGCGAGACAATGACGCGTGCCAGCGATGCGTCTGGGTGCGGCACACCAGCGCCCGGATTCGTGCTAAAGTAGCCGACCTCGCGGGACTTGAGGCCGGCAACGATGAGCCGGCCGTTGCAGTAGAAGTAGACTCCGTAGTTGTCGGAATCGGGCTGACGGTCGTACGTGAGGCCGGCGGTGATTGCGACTCGGACCGTGCCGGTCCCCGGGACGGTCACCTCCCGCGTCATCCGCTGCGGAGGCTGACCCTTTGGGTACGCCCATTGGTCGAAGGGCGTCGGCGTCAGGCGTTGCCCATTGACCTCTATGGTAAGGCGGCCGGATTGGAGAAACTCGGCATAAACGGCGCGCATGTGTTCGACGGTGTCGGCGACTACATCCTCGGTAAGCCGCGTTCGCAAAGCCATCAGCTCAACCCGGGTCGAGTGCTCCGCGAGCCCGTCCGTGGCGTAGAAGGGCACGTCCCAATCATCGGCTTCGATCCAGTCCTTGGTGAGGTCGATCTGCCAGGTCTCCGGCTCGCCCGTGCGGGTCTTTATCGTGATATGCTCGGCGAGCGCGATGGCGGCACGCTTGCTGCCCACTCCAAAGACACCGATGCTCTCGCCTATCACCGAGTTTGTGCTTTGCCCTGGAGCGACGAGAGCGACCAGGTCCGTTTCGGTCACGCCTCCGGCGTTGTCCTCTACAACGCAAACTTGCCGCTCATGATCAAGGACCACCGAGATCGTCAGCGGCCGGGCTTTGCGGTGCGGCCACCAGACGTCAATTGAATTGTCCAGCAATTCGCAGATACCCGTGGCGAAGTCATAGTCGCTGACTATGGAAAGGAAGACCCGCTTTACAGGCGTTCCGTTGAGAGTGCCGCGCTGGACCTTGGCCATGTGTTGGCTCGGGGGTGCGATGAATCCCCGATTGTATCGCATCAGAGGTCCCGCCAGCCACAGCGGTGACCGGATTCGGGCCGCGGCCGTCGTTATGGTCCGTCGCGGCGGCCGGAAACAACAAAGCGCGAGCGGCCGCCAGAAGAACTTCCCCGGCGGCCGCTCGCGCTTTCCACGTCTCACAGTCCTTCAGTTGTCCCTGCGCGGGGTTCGCGTGACCGCGTCGCGCGCGGCCTGGAAGTCGACGTCACGCACGCCATCGCCGGTTGCAACCGAATGGCACCCATCGCAACAAAACGGTGCCAGCCCCGCCTCACCGGGCGACTACCGTCGGCAAGCGCTTCGTCGAGGGAGGCGGGGCTTGGGCCGTATAACGGAAGGCGTTATATTGCGCCCATCACAGGAAGGACCAGAGGCATGACCACCCTTGTCCATCGTTTCATTCGCATCGCGCGGCACCGCCGACATTTTCGACGGAGTTGACAGCCCGCACGCTCGCAGGGCGTGTCCGGTCAGCCTCCGCAAGGTCGCCCGGAGGAAGCTCGATCTGCTAAACACCGCGGCATCCCTTTCCGATCTGAGCGTGCCGCCAGGGAATCGCCTGGAGCCCCTTCGCGGTGACAGGGAAGGCCAGCACTCGATCAGAGTGAATGATCAATACCGCGTCTGCTTTCGATGGACGGGATCGGATTGTGCCGACGTCGAAATCACCGACTATCACTAGCGACTGACCAATGCGTTTGCCGACCGATCGCTCGCCCACGCACCCTGGCGAAATGCTGCTCGAGGAGTTCCTGAGGCCGCTCGGCGTGACGCAAGTGGAGTTTGCCGAGCGGATCGGCGTCTCCTTCCCGCGACTGAGCCAGATCATTCACGGGAAACGCGCCATTACGCCCGACACGGCGCTGCGGCTCGAGCAGGCCCTTGGTATGGACGCACAGGTCTGGCTCAACCTGCAGGTCGCGTGGGACCTCTACCACGCCCGCCGTTCACCGGCCAGTCGGCAGATCAGGAAGATCCGGCGCGTGAGGGGCAACGGTCGGCAGCGCGCATGAGCGACGACAGGTTATCCAGCATTACCGCGTCTTATTGACATGTGCAACGCGAGAGGGTAAATACCGAACATTCTCCGCGCTGCACGTCACGGAGAAAGGGAGGCCCATGGCACTGTCAACGCAAGAACTGGCCCGCCGCATACGCTCCGCCCGTGAATCCGCCGGTCTCACGCAGGCTGCCGTGGCGGAAGCGCTCGGCGTTTCCCGGCCGACGGTTGGCGAAATCGAGGCCGGCCGGCGCACGGTGTCAAGCATCGAGCTGGAGAAGTTTGCCTACATCGTCGGCAGGGATATCGCCGATTTCGTGGCCGACGAGTTTCGTGAAGACGATGTCCTCGCGGCACTCTTTCGTGCCGACGGCGACACGGCGGATCGGGCGGACGTGCTGCACCGGTTGCGGCACTGCCTGGCACTTTCCCGCGAGTTGCAGAATCTCGAGCAGCTGGCCGATATCGAACGCGTTACGGTCGGCATCGCGGCGTACTCGCCGCCGGTTCCTCGAACCCGGTGGGACGCGATTCAGCAGGGAGAACGGGCGGCCGACGAAGAGCGGCAGCGGCTAGGGCTCGGCAAGGCTCCTGCCGGTGACCTCGCCGCGATGCTGGACACGGAGTCCGTCCGCGCCGCGTACGTGGCCCTGCCGGACGATATCTCCGGGCTGACCATCGCGCCCGACGCCGAGTCGCCGTTCGTTGCCGTCAATCGCGACCACCCGCACAACCGGCAGCGGTTTTCGCTGGCGCACGAGTATTGCCACGTGTTGCTCGATCGCGACACGCGCGGGCGCGTGAGTCGTACCACCGATCGCGAAGACCTGCGCGAGATTCGGGCGAATGCGTTCGCTGCCGCCTTCCTCATGCCGGGGGCGGGGGTACTCGATGCCGTCGCGCACCTTGGCAAGGGGCGGCAGTCGCGCCAGCCGGCCGCGGTGTTCGATGAAGCCGACGTGGTGACCACTGAAGCGCGAGCGGAGCCCGGGTCGCAGGATATCCAGTACTACGACGTGGTGCAGCTCGCGGCGCGGTTCGAGGTGAGCCCGCTCGCCATGCTCTTCCGGTTGAAGAACCTCAAGGTCATCACGGAACCGGAGCTCGAACGCCTGCGGGCCGAATGCGACGCACAACGCGAAGCCGACCTCGAGCGCCTCATGCGCATGCAACCCGCGCGGCCAGACCCGCTGAAATTCGATACGCCGGCTGCGGCGTTCGCGAACCGCTTCATCGGCCTCGCCCTGGAAGTGTTTCGGCGGGGCAAGATCACGCTCACGAAGCTGCGCGAGCTCGCGAGCCTCATTGACATCAACTCAGCGGACTTCGAGCGCCTGCTGGACTCGGCCGGCCTGACCGGTCACGCGTTCGGCGGGGAAGCCTGAGGGCGTGGCATGCGCATCGTCATTGCCGACGCGAACGTGCTCATCAATCTCGCCGTCGCCGGCTTGGTGCGCCTGCTCGGGAGTTTGCCTGGGTACGAGTTCTGCGTTGCCGAAGACGCCCTTGATGAAGTAACGCAAGAGAGCCAGCGGGCCGAAGTCGACAGCGCCATCGAGCAAGGTCATCTGCAGGTTGTGCGCCTCGACTCGGCCGATGGCGTGGCGCAGTTCGCGGTCCTCCGACGCGTCATGGGCCGCGGCGAAGCCGCATGCATCGCCCTGGCGAACGAGAATGGGTGGATAATCGCGTCGGATGAACGTCGTGTGTTCCGGCGCGAGGCGATCCGCATCGTTGGCGAAGACCGAATCATGACAACGGTGGATCTATTCCTGGAGTCCATTCGCGCTGGGGCGCTGACCGTCGGCCAGGCGGATGCGGCGAAAACCACCCTTGCCGCCAATCGCTTCGCTGTGAAGTTCAACTCCTTTCAGGATCTGCTGTAGATCGGGGGGCACCAATGGCCAACTACCACGTGACGAACCCCAAGGGCTCTGACGACTGGCGCGTCGTGCGCGAGAACGCCGAGCGAGCCGCCGCAATTGCCCGAACGCAACACGACGCCGAGCGAATCGCCAAGGAGCTCGCGGCTTCGAGCGGCGGGGGAGAAGTCCGCATTCATAAGCCCAATGCGGGGCCGATCCGCGATAGCGATACGGTGTTTCCCGGCAACGATCCTCCGTCACGAAGGGACCGGAAGCACTAGCACTAATGCACTGAATCCTGCTCGGAAAGCGGCATCACGTTGCCGGGTTCGAATCCCGCTTCGGGCACGGCCTCCCATTGCATTGACTCGGCAAGCCAGCTGCCGTATCGTGTATGTAACTTTCCAGGTGCGGACGCCGGACTCGTCCGGCGGCAAAAGAGCCCTCGTCAGCAGTGCTGGCGGGGGCTCTTCGTATCACGGTCGTGGCTGGAGTAGGAGTGCAGGGCACGGCCCGGTGAGGCGATGTGACCCACGCCGGGCCAGACCGGCCGGAAACAAAAAAACGCGAGCGGCCGCCAGGAATACTCCCCCGGCGGCCGCCCGCGTGTTCCTACGCCCTTCTGTCCTTCAGTTGTCCCAACTCACCCGCGGCCGCTTACGCGACCTTGAGCGCACCTCCTTCCGGCTGCACAGTGCTCGGTGGGCACCTCCGCCATCGCCCTGGCCGCCGATAGGGCCGAGACGCCCGCCGCCAACACGCTGTCGCTGAAACAAGAAGATGGCGCGGCAGCGAGAACGCCGTATCTCGGCCCGACTCCGCGCCCGATAGTTGGGGAATGGCCGCACACGAATCCGGCGCGCAGCACCTTCAGGTTGAATCAGTCGATATCGACGTGGCCGGCCTGATATGCGTCCTTCGCGGGCGCAGGGTGATGTTCGACTTCGATCTGGCTCGTCTGTATCGGGTCACGACACGTCGTCTCAACGAGCAGGTGCGCCGCAACCTCGCACGCTTCCCCGACGACTTCCTGTTTCGCCTGACGCCGGAAGAGGTGACCGTGATGCGGTCGCAATTTGCGGCAGCATCCGTCTCCCGCCGCAACTTCAGGCATCGCCCGTACGCGTTTACCGAGCACGGAGTCACCATGCTGTCCGCCGTGCTCCGAAGCCCGGAGGCCGTGGCGGTCAGCGTCACGGTGGTGCGGGCATTCGTACGTCTACGATATGCTCTGGCTGGCCACATCGAGCTCGCTCGCCGCGTGGACGAGCTTGAGAAGCGCTACGATGGCCAGTTCAAGGCCGTGTTCGACGCTTTGCGTGAGATCCTCCAGCCGCCGTCGGGCCCAAGACCGCGCATCGGCTTCAGTCGTGGCGACTAAACACCAAAAAAAACGCGAGCGGCCGCCAGGAGTCTATCCCCGGCGGCCGCTCGCGCTTTCCTCGTCCCACTGTCCTTCAGTTGTCCCTGCTCAGCTTCGGCCGATGACTACGCGGCCTGCGTCTCACCTCCCGCCGGCTGTGCCGGGGCGCTCGCCGGAACCGTGACCGTCGTCCCGCTCGGCGTCGGCTCCGTCGTGGCCGTGGCCGGCGGGCTGTCCGTGCTGGTCGGACGCACCGTCCCACGCGGCACGCCGGGCTTGCGCGTGATCCGCGTGCGCCGGCGCCACTCCTTCACCAGCTCCGGACGGTCGGTGAACGTCCGCTCCACCACCGACGTCATCACCGCGAGCACCCTGCGCGCCTCCTTCACGCGCAGGTCGATCGCCGTCGTCGCACGCGACCGCCGGAAGCGGTGGTTGTCGCGCGCCAGGATGGAATCGTGGAGCGCCGTGATGCTGGCGTTCAGCTGGTCCACGAAATCATTCCCCAGGTCCGGACGAAGGACCTCGAAGTACTCGGCGGACACCGTCGCCATCGCCCTGGCCGCCTCCAGGAGCGTGACATCCGACGCGCCGCGCTCCGGAACCCGGAAATCCTCCATCTTGGGCACCGGAATCTTGTCCCACCGCGTACGCGCGATCCGCGAGATGGGCACCATGTGGCGCCCGTACAGCTCCTCACGGAAGTCGTTCTTGGTGCGGGTGCCGGCGAGCTTCGCCTTGTCCGCACCAACCTGCTCCCGCCCCTCGGCAACGAGCGCCGCGCGCGCCGCCTCGAGGTTGGTCACGCCCACGCCGCTGCCGAGCTCCGTCTGGAACTCCTTGGCAAACTCCGCGGCGCGGTCCAGCACGTTCACCATCTCCTGCTGATCGTGCAACATCTGGTACTCTCCGTCCCCTATCGGGGATATGACGCGCGATGATCCCGTTGGTCCGGCGTGCGCGTCGTAACGCCGGCGGGCTTCACATCCATATGAAGGGGAGGGCAGTGCTCCAGGCGCGGAGTGGCGTCCGGTCGCGTCGCAACGCGGTCCGGCGCGGCCCATACCGTGTTCGGTCGGGTTCTGAAGGCACCCTGACGGCTTCCGTCGTTGTCCGGGGGCGGCCCGAGCTGGTCCGCTCGAACCCGAAACCAGCGCGGTGGCGGCCGGGAGTTGCCCCGCCGCCGCCGAGCGTGCGTCACCCGGCGCCCGATGTACGCCCCGAAGCGCGGAGTGCGTGCCGATCAATGGCCGATCTGCGCCAGCCCACGCGGTGCGCGCTCCCGGCGGCGCCACGCGCGTGTTTGTCGGCGCCAGACGGGTGGCCGACCACTCCCGTCATTCGACGGAGGGCGGCGACTGCCCGCCGGGCGGCCTGCAACGGTGGCCGGCTACGGGGCAGTGAACGCGGGATGGTGGCGGGCGCCGTCCGGCACGCGCCAGATCCCATCCCGGGCGCGTCCGATTCCGCACGGGCGGCGTCCGATTCCTGCCGCCCGGAACGGACTCTCGAGTCGCGTCCCTCCACTTAAGCATCGAAAAAAGGGGCGATCTTGGCCGTCAGCGCGCGATCCGTACTCGTAACGCCGCGATTGACAATGAGTTGCGAGACAGCGGCCTTTTCCGGCTATTCTGCGAACTGCTCTGGCGGCGTCCGCTGTCTCGCGCCAAATAATCAGCGTGCGGCTTGCAACGATTTCCCAGCCCGAGGCGTGGTTCAGCTTCGTGGGCGCGCGCATTTACCATGCGTCGCACTCCAAGGCCGATATCGGCGAGGAGATTGCCGTTTACGCCGCCGCCGAGCGCCCCTCGTGGGCCGAGATCGAGCGCCGCGCTCAGGTGGACAAGTACCTGCGGCGCACGCTGCAGTACTTCGGCATCGTGGACGCCGACGCCTTTGCCAGGTTCGTGTGCGGCGCGGTGATTGGCACCGTTCGCGTGGTGGAGGTGCTCGACGCCCGCGAGTACGACGACCCGCCGCTCACCGCCATCGCCGGCAAGCCGTACCTGTGGCGGCTGGAGGTGGTGCGCATGATCGAGCCGGTCACCGGCATCAGGGCCCGGCCCAACTTGTGGACGATGCCGCCGGACCTCGAGCGACGCGTGCGCGAGGCGCCGGAGACGTGGCTCGAGGTGCACGGGCGCCCGCCCGGCGTTGGGCACGAGGTGTACCCGCGCGGCAGCCGGATGTGGGAGGTCGCGGGCTATTGGCGGATGGACGGATCGGAGGCCGCGCTGGAGCTCGACTGGGCGTGGAAGGGGCGCGACCCGCTCTACTGGCGGCTCAGCGATCCCATCGCCGAGCGCGAGTTGCGCACGTTCATCTCCAGGTACATCCAGTCGCACGAGACGCGCAACGATCCGCCCAACCGCGAGGTGCAGGTGGACCGGCGGCAGCCATTGCTCAAGCGCGTGTTCCCCGACGTCACCTGGGTGACGCTCACGGAGTTCGAGCGCCGCCTGCGGTACGACGCCCGCGCGTGGGAGCAGAAGCACGCGGACGACCAGGAGCAGGAGATTGACGATCTCCGGGAAGCGCTCGACGCCGCGGAAGACGAGGTCAAGCGCTTGCGCCACCGGCTCCGGTGGCTCACCGACCCCGAGTACCGCGAGCGCCTGGAGCAGGAGGCGGAGGCCGAGTACCGGGAGGAACGCCGTGAGTGGCTCGAGGAGACCAGGCACGAGCGCGACTCCTGGGCGCGCCTCCTCGCCGAGGACACTGAGCGGCGCAAGGCCGCGGCCGAGCCCGACGACGACGACGAGTTCTGATCACGCGCGCTGGTAGCCGGGCTCTCGCCTCGTGGCAACCCGTGCCACCCGCAACAACCCGTGGCCTTTCGATAGAGCCGAGGCGCCTGCGGAAGCGATCGGCAGGGAAACGATGGGCCTGTAGCGAAACGATGATGGCCGGGGCGGCCGCATCGCATATCGTAGCGGTGTCATGCGGCCCGACATTGACAGCCGTACGCCATTGGCGTACACTCACATGCACTTCGTGGAGACGCCGGTCTTCACGAAGCTGGTCCATCAGTACTTGACCGACGCCGACTATCGCGCCATCCAGCTCGCCCTGATGCTCAGGCCACAACACGGTGCCCTGATCAGGGGGTCCGGTGGGTTGCGCAAGATCCGCTGGCGAGCTGCCGGCACCGGCAAGCGCGGCGGCGTACGAGTCATCTACCATTGGGATCCGGCGACCGCGACGTTCTACTGTCTGTTCGCCTACCGAAAGAACGTCCAGGGCGACCTCACGCAGGAACAGATCAGGGCACTGCGGCGGATGGTCGAGGAGAACTTCGGATGAAGGAAGCGGCGTTTGACGACCTCGTGAGAAGCCTGCGACAGGCGGGGCGCATCCGGCGGGGAGAATTGCGCCCATCGCGCAAGGTCACCTTTCGCGCCGCCGACGTGGCAGACATTCGTGCCCGCCTCGGCAAGTCGCAGAGCGAGTTCGCACGGATGATCGGGGTGAGCATCGCCACCCTGCAGAACTGGGAGCAGGGGCGGCGTGTGCCCAACGGACCGGCACTGGCGCTGCTTCGGGTTGCAGCCGCCAACCCGAAACTCGTGGCGCGGGCACTGGCTTCCTGACCAGTCCGGAGCCCGCCGCTCCCATCGCGCCGGGCGCGCGCCGCACCATCCTGCACCCGCTCACCGGCGCGCTCATCCTCGCCGTGGACTGGGCGTTCTTCGGCACCGACCTCCTCTCGGCCGGGCTCACCACGCTCGTCTCGTCGCTCGCCGCGTTCGCCGTCACCGCGGGCGGCGTGTACTGGGTGCAGCGCGCCCGCGCCGGCGACTCACGCACGCGCGCGGCGCTCAAGGCGCTCTTCGGCGGAGTGGTGGCCGGCGTGCCCACGAGCATCGCCGGCACCGTGGTGGGCACGGCCATCCTCGCGCTCTCCGGCCTCCAGCGCCTCCGCCTGCCGCGCCCGTAGTGCCCGGACTGGTCCGTCAAAATCCGCCCTGGCGCGTAGCCCCGCGCCAGCACCGCGGGGCCAGCGCCCGTCAGCGCAGGCGTGCGATCGCGAGGATGATGCCCGCGAAGCCGAGCGCACTGGTGATCCAGAGCCCAACGATCCACGTCATGAGGCTCGACCGGAGTTCGGCGATGCTCGTCGCGATGTGCACGCGGAGGTCGCGATCCAGCTGCGTGATGCGCTGCTCGATCCTGGCCTCGAACGCGGTCATGCGCGCCTCGAACTCGGCCAGCCGCCTCGCGAACTTCGCGTCGCTCTCGGCGAACCGCTGCTCCACCTTCGTGTCGAACAGCACGAAGTTGGACTCGTTGATCGCCCGAAGGTCGGACCGGTAGGTGGCGTCCACGGCGTTGAACCACTCCACGAGTTCGTTGGCGACCTCGTCGCCAAGCTTCTCGTAAAACCGCTGGGAAAGTCGTGCAGTGACCGGCATCCAACCCTCGCGCAGGTGTGGGCTGCCATCCTAACGGTACGCTCGGCGGGAACCGCCATCAATCCCTTGCAGCACCCATCGGATTCGCCCCGCGGAGTAGGCCGGGCGCCGACAAATCTGCGCGCGCACCGGTGGTATCAGTACGTACCATCCGAACAGGAGCCGACCATGCGCTTCTCCATGATGTCGATCGTCGCCGTGCTCGCCGCCGGCGCCGTTGCCACCACCGCGCCGCGCGCGCATGCGCAGTCCGTGAGCATCAACATCAACCTCGGCCCGCCGCACGTGGTGGAGGTGTACGACGCGGCGTACTTCGGCCCGTGGCGCACCAGTTACCGCGAGTGGGAACCCGTCACGCTGTACGTGGTGAACGGCATCTACTACGAGCATCCCGCGCGCGGCGCACGCGTGGTGGTGGTGTACCGCCGGGGGCACGACTACTTCCTGCCCCCACGCGACGCGGCCTGGGTGGGGTTCGACCGGCGCTTCGACTACAAGCACAAGCCCGGCAAGTGGGACTACGACCACGGCAGGAAGCACGACAACGGACGTGGCCGCGGGCGGGGAAGGTAGCCTCTGTGGCCTGAGGCACCGGGAGCGTTAATCGGCGACGCCCCGATCGGGCACGAATACTCGACGCGCGGATGGCTCGCCCGCGGATGGCTCGCGGGAGTCCTCCTCCGCGGTCGACCCACACGCTTACACGCTTCGAGCCCGCGCGCAAACGGCAAGGGCGCGCGCGGTCTTCGGCGCGCGAAGGCCGCTCGCCGTCCGTGTGGTGCCCGCAGCGCGAGCGCCGACATCCCCCACCGGCGACGTCCGCAGCCGCCGTCGTTGCCGTTGACGGCGAGGACACAGGTCGCCGAGGGGGATGTCAAGCGACGCGCCGGGGGATGTCAAGCGACGCGCCGAGGGGGATGTCAAGCGACGCGCCCAGTCCTACATTAGGGGGCGATTGTGCCTCACCCCACCGGGCCACGATTGAGCCAGCAGATCCGCGACCAGCTCCAGGCCACACTCGGCAGCGCATACACGCTCGAACGCGAACTCGGCGGCGGCGGCATGTCGCGCGTGTTCGTGGCCGAGGAGACCGCGCTCCACCGCAAGGTCGTCGTCAAGCTCCTCTCGCCCGAGCTGGCGCAGGGCATCAGCGTCGAGCGTTTCGAGCGCGAGATTCAGACCGCCGCCGCGCTCCAGCAGGCCAACATCGTGCCCGTGCTGGCGTCCGGCAGCTCGAACGGCCTCCCGTACTACACCATGCCGTTCGTCGAGGGCGAGTCGCTGCGCCACCGCCTCGGCCGCGGCCCGCTCGCCATCACCGAGGTGATCGGCGTGCTGCGCGACGTGGCCAAGGCCCTCGCGTACGCGCACCAGCGCGGCGTCGTGCACCGCGACATCAAGCCCGACAACGTGCTGCTCTCCGGCGGCACGGCCGTGGTGACGGACTTCGGCATCGCCAAGGCCATCAGTGCGTCGCGCACCGAGAGCAGCGGCGCCACGCTCACGCAAATCGGCACGTCCATCGGCACGCCCGCGTACATGGCGCCCGAACAGGCCGCCGGTGACCCGGGCGTGGACCACCGCGCCGACATCTACTCGCTCGGCGCCATGGCGTACGAGCTGCTCGCCGGCCAGGTGGTGTTCGCCAATCGCACGCCGCAGCGAATGCTCGCGGCGCACATGGGCGAGCCGCCGACGCCCGTTGCGAACCTGCGCCCCGACACGCCGGCGCCGCTCGCCGACCTCGTCATGCAGTGCCTCGCCAAGGAGGCCGACGCGCGCCCGCAGCATGCGGCGGACATCGCCCGCCTCCTGGACACCATCACGAGCGGCAGCGGCATGCAGACCATGCCGCACGTGCTGCTCGGCGGCGCGGGCATGTTCCGCAAGGCGCTCGCGATCTACGCCGGCGCGTTCGTCGTGGTGGCGGTCGTGGCGAAGGCCGCGATCGTGGGCATCGGCCTCCCCGACTGGGTGTTCCCGGGATCGCTGATCGTCATGGCGCTCGGCCTGCCCGTGGTGCTCTGGACCGGATACGTGCAGCGCGTGGCCCGCCGCGCGATGACCGCCACGCCGACGTTCACGCCCGGCGGCACCCCCAGCATGGTGCAGGGGACCATCGCGACCATGGCGCTCCGGGCCGCGCCGCGCGTGAGCTGGTACCGCACGGCACGCGGCGGCATGTACGCGTTCGGCACGTTCATCGTCGTCATCGCCGCGTTCATGGTCATGCGCGCGTTCGGCATCGGTCCCGCGGGTTCGCTCATCGGCAAGGGCGCGTTCGGCGAGAACGAGACGATCGTCGTCGCCGACTTCGCGAGCCCGAAGGACGACCAGGGCCTTGGCGCGACGGCCGCCGAGGCGCTCCGCACGGATCTCGCCCAGTCGAAGAACCTCAGGGTGCTCACCAAGGCGTCGGTGGCCGAGGTGCTGCGCCTCATGAAGCAGCCCACCGACGTGGCCGTGAAGTTCGACCTCGCGCGCCAGGTGGCCACGCGCGAGGGCGCCAAGGCGGTGCTCGACGGCGAGATCTCCCAGCTCGGCGACACGTACGTCATCTCGGCCCGTCTCGTGGGTGCGCTCGACGGCGCCGAACTCGCCACGTTCCGCGAGACCGCCAAGGGCCAGGACCAGCTCGTCGAGGCGCTCGGCTCGCTCTCGCGCGACGTGCGCTCGAAGGTGGGCGAGTCGCTGCGCAACGTGCATGAGTCGAGCCCGCTGGAACGCGTGACCACCGCGTCGCTGCCGGCGCTGCGCAAGTATGTCGAGGGCGTGCAGGTGATCTCCGCCACGGGCGACAACGCCAAGGGGCGCGCCCTGCTGCTCGAGGCCGTGCAGCTCGACAGCACCTTTGCGATGGCGTGGCGCCGCATTGCCGCCTCGTACTCGGGGTCGTTCAGCCAGCAGGGGCCCGCGATGGACGCGATCGAGCACGCGTTCCGCTTTCGCGACCACCTGAGTGAGGACGAGCGGCTGCTCACCGAGTCGTACTACTACTCCAACGGCCCGCAACCCGACATCGACCGCTCGATCGCCGCGTATGAGCAGCTCATCGAGCGCGACTCGCTCAACCGGTCGGCGCTCAACAACGTGGCGATTCTGTACATCGGCCGGCGCGACTTTGCCAGGGGCGAGGACCGGTTGCGGCGCGCGGTGCGCGTGCCCGATCCGTTCGGCGGGTCGTTCGAGACGCTGATCGGGCTGCAGCTCTTCCTCGGCAAGGCCGCCGCCGCGGAAACCACGCAGGCCCTGTTCCAGAAGACGCTGCCCACGCACGGGGCGGTCGACGTGACGGCGGGGCAGATCGCCAACGCGCTCGACCGTCCGGCGGCCGCGGAGTCCCTGTTCAAGGTCGTGGCCACCCGGAGTGGCGTGGGCGCCGAATCGCGCTCAGAGGCCGCGGGCTATCTCGCCGGCCTGGAGCTGACGCGCGGTCACGTGCGCGACGAACGGCGGTGGGCCGCCGCGGCGATTCCGGACTCGTCGCAGGTGCCGGCGAGCGCGCTGGCGCTCCTGCGGCTGACGGCGTCGCTCGATTCCGCATGGACGCAGGTCGCCATCCTCGGCGACGTCCCGGCGGCGAAGGCCATGGCGCAGCGTGCGCTCGCGCGGTATCCGATCGACAAGCTGTCGCCGCGCGACCGGCCCTGGAACATCGTGCTCGGCGTGGCCGCGTTGATGCGCGACGTGCCGATGGCGCAGGCGGCGTACGCGGGAGCCGTGCGCGACCTCGTGCCCGCGTCGCCGCGCCGTGGCCTGGGCGCCGTGGCGAGGGGATGGCTGGCGCTCGCCGAGGGGAAGGGCGCCGAGGCCGCCGCCCAGTTCGGCGAGGCGAATACCAAGGGCGACTTCGATCCGCTGGACTACGGCCCGGCACGTGCGATTGGGTTCGACATGGCCGGCCAGCCCGATTCGGCGATCGCCGAGTACGAGAAGTTCGCGGCGACGCACGACCCCTTCTTCATCACCAGGCCCACGTTCATCGCCACGACGCACCGCCGGCTCGGTGAGCTGTACGAGGCCAGGGGGAACATTCCCAAGGCCGCGGAGCACTACCGCGCGTTCGTGGACGCGTGGAAGGACGCGGACCCCGAGCTGCAGCCGCAGGTGAAGGCCGTGCGCGACAAGCTCGCGAAGCTCGGGTCCGTCGAGGGCAGGAAGCCCTAGCGGCAGGACTCGCGCGCGGTCTCTCGCTACGCGTGAGGGTCGCCGCTGCGGAGGACTCCCCGCTCGCCTCGGCGTCGGCGCGCGAAGGCCGCTCGCTGCCCGTGTGATGACCGCAGCGCGAGCGCCGACATCCCCCACCGGCGACCTCCGCAGCCGCCGTCGTTGCCGTTGACGGCGAGGACACAGGTCGCCGAGGGGGATGTCAAGCGACGCGCCGCGCAGCGATGTGAAGCGCCGCGCCGTGCCGCCCGCCGTGCAGTTCTCCGGGCTCGGCTTCACGATGCACCTGCCCGACGCCATGCAGGCCGCGCTCGATGCCGCCGCTCCCGGGTTCCGCACGATTCGCCCTGACAAGTTCCGCGCCGACGTGAGCCAGGCCGGCATGATGGGCGGCAAGGGGATTCAGCCGCTCTTCGCCGTGGTGAGCGACTTCGACGGCGACGGTTCGCAGGACGCCGTCGTGGAGGGTTCCGAACCAGCCGACTCCGCGCTCCACGTCGTGGCCATCATGAACGGCACGAAACCGAGGGCGTTCGAGGTGACGAGCATCAACCCGTACGACGCCGACGCCGTCGGGACGTACCTCTCGCTGGCGGAAAACGCCAACGCCGCGTTCGACGTGATTCGCTATCCCGATCAGTCCACCCGCTACACGTACGCGGGCGGACGCTTCACCGGCGCGGCGATCGGGAACTGACGGCCGGCGTCTCGGCCCTGCGGGTGGCAGGGCCGAGAGCCGTGTGCGCCGCGCTTCAGCTCAGCAGGGGTTGGCGAACCATACGCCGCTGATGCCATCCTGGTTCTGGAACGTGCCCACCGGGTTCGGATTGAACACGCCCGTCGCCGTCCCGTAGCCCGAGTTCCAGCTGACGTTGATGGTCGAGTTCGTGTACGTGCCGGAGAGTACGATGGCCTCCGGTCCCGCGCCGTCGCCGCCGGTCTGGATCGCCGTGCCGCGAATGACCGTGTTGTTGATGGCCACGTTCAGGGTTCCGGTCTCCGGCGTCTGCCCCGCCTTCTGGTTGGTCTGCGAGAACTTGCCGCAGTACGTCTTGCGGCTGGTCGCGCTCGCGGCCGACAGGGCGACGACGCTGCCGCCGGTCGGTGCGCTCGGGGTGGCAATCGTCCCCGTCACCTGCGCCGACGCGTCGATCGAGGCCTGCACCGCATAACCGCCGCCCGTCAGGGAAAAGGTCGATGTCCCCGCGTTGTACGTGCCCGTGAGCGCCACCGAGGCGCCGGCCGCGAGGCTGGCCGTCGAACCGTTCTCCTGTGCGAGCGCCGCGGCGCTCGCCCCGACCAGCGTTCCGGTCGCGGGATTGCCGGTGACCAGCGTGATGGATCCGGACTCGTTGAACGTCGCGAAGACACCGGAGTACGTCGTGGGGGCGTTGGACTCAGACGGTTCGGTGGCCGAATCGCCGGAGCAGGCGGCGATGGCCAATACGGTGGACAAGCGAAGCGAGCGACTGGCGAGGCGCATGGGAGTCCCGGTAGAGGGAAGGGGGGTGAACCGTGGAACGCGCCAATGTACGTGGGAGGGCAGCGAGCAACAAGAATGACGTGCCTGGATTCGGCCGTCTCGTGAGGCACGCGTGGACGCGCGCCCGCCCGGGCCGCGCCCGGTGGCCGCCCTCGCTGCAATCGCGCGCGCTATTCCGGCGGTCTGCCTAGTGCCCTTCGTCGAGCGCCTTGATCTCCTTGATCAGGCTGCCCAGCGCGCCCTTCGCGTCGCCGTAGATCATCCGCGTGTTGTCCTTGGTGAAGAGCGGATTCTCCACGCCGCTGAAGCCCGTGCCCTTGCCGCGCTTGATCACGAACGAAACCTTCGCCGTCCACGGCCGGAAGATCGGCATGCCGTAGAGCGGGCTCGACTTGTCGTCCTCGGCGTCCGGGTTCACGATGTCGTTCGCGCCGATGATCACCGCGATGTCGGCCGTCTGCAGCACGCGGTTGGCGTCGTCCACGTCCGTGAGCAGCGCGCCGTAGTCAATGCCCGCTTCCGAGAGAATGACGTTCAGGTGGCCCGGCATGCGGCCCGCCACGGGGTGGATCGCATAGTTCACCTTGCCGCCCTTCTTCTCGATCAGCTCGTGCAACTCGCGGCACACGTGCTGCGCCTGCGCCACGGCCATGCCGTAGCCCGGGATGATCACCACGCTGCCCGCGTACGCGAGCTGCGTGGCCGCGTCCTCGAGCGAGATGGTCTTGGGTTCCTTCGCCGGGCCGCCGTCCTTCTTGGCGCTGCTCGGCGCAGAGCCGAACGCGCCGAAAATGATGTTGGCGAACGAGCGGTTCATCGCCTTCGACATGATGATCGAGAGGATGAAGCCGCCGGCGCCCTCGAGCGCGCCCGCGATGATGAGCACGTTGTTGCCGATCGCGAAGCCCGTGGCGCTGGCCGCGAGGCCCGCGTACGAGTTGAGCAGCGAGATCACCACCGGCATGTCGCCGCCGCCGATCGGCAGCACCATCGAGATGCCGAGGAAGAGGCCGAGGCCGACCATCGTATAGAAGGCCCACGCCGTGCCCGGGTTGTAGATCAGCACGCCCAGCGACAGCACCGCCACGCCCATGAGCGTGATGTTGAACGCGTTCTGCCCGGGGAAGGTGATCGGCCGCCCGGTGATCAGCTCCTGGAGCTTGCCGAATGCCATGAACGAGCCGGTGACGGTCAGCGCACCGAAGAGCACCTCGAAGCCCACCGCGGCCGCCGCGCCGTGCGACATGGCCGCGCCCACGTGCCGGTACTCCACCACGCCGACGAGCGTGGCCGCGATCGCGCCGAACGCGTGCGAGAAGGCGATGAACTGCGGCATCGCCGTCATCGGGACCTTCATGGCCATCGGGTAGCCGACGATCGCGCCCACCACGAGGCCCACGATGATCCACTGGTACGTGAGGATGTTGGCGTTGAGCAGCGTGCCGATCACCGCGAACAGCATGCCGAACGCGGCCTGCTGCATGCCGAGCCGCGCATGCGTCGGCTTGGTGAGCGAGCGGAGGCCGAGGATGAACAGCACCGACGCGATGAGGTACGTGGCCTGGATGATCAGGTCGCGCGAACTCATGGCCGCATCCATCGAGACGTCCTGCATGGCGGATGGCAGAGGCCAGATGGCAGATGGCAGGCCGATCACTTTGTGGCCCCCGCGGCCTTCTGCGCACCGCCCTCAGCCTTCTGCTGCTTGAACATCGCCAGCATGCGGTCGGTGATCAGGAAGCCGGCGACGACGTTCGTCGCGGCGCAGATCACCGCGATCAGGCCGAGGATCGTCGAGACCGTGCCGTACTTGCCGCCCGCCGCCACGATCGCGCCCACGAGCGAAATGCCCGAGATGGCGTTCGTCGCCGACATGAGCGGCGTGTGGAGGAGCGGGGGCACGCGCTGGATCGTGATGAAGCCGACGAACCCCGCGAGGATGAAGACGTAGAGCTGGAAGATCTGCAGCATGGGACCGTGGTCAGGAGTGGGAGTCCGTCGCCTGCTTCACCAGCATCGGGCCCGTGATCTCGTCGCCCGCGTCGAGCGTGAGCGCGCCGTCCTTGATCACGTGGTTCAGGAACGTCAGCACGTTGCGCGAGAACATCTGCGACGCGTGGAACGCCGCCGTGGACGGCAGGTTCAGCGGCCCGATGATCGTGACGCCGTGTACCTGCACGGTCTCGCCCGGCCGGGTGCCCGCGGCGTTGCCGCCCGTCTCGCACGCGAGGTCCACGATCACCGAGCCCGGCCGCATGCCCGTGATCGCGTCCTCGGTGATCAGCACCGGCGCCTTGCGCCCGGGAATCGCCGCCGTCGTGATGACCAGGTCCATGTCCTTCACGTGCGCGGCGATCGCGGCCTGCGTGGCCGCCTCCTGGTCCGCGGTCTGCGCCTTGGCGTAGCCGCCCTCGCCCACGGCCGAGACCGCGGAGAGGTCGAGCGGCATCAGCGTCGCGCCCAGCGACTTGATCTGCTCCGCGGCCGCCGGGCGCACGTCGAAGCCCGACACCAGCGCGCCAAGGCGCCGCGCCGTGGCGATCGCCTGGAGGCCCGCCACCCCCGCGCCGATCACGAACACCTTGGCCGGGGCCAGCGTGCCGGCCGCGGTCGAGAGCATCGGCAGCAGCTTGGGCAGCCCCTCGGCCCCGAGCAGCACCGCCTTGTACCCGCTCACCGTGGCCTGCGACGACAGCACGTCCATGGACTGCGCGCGTGTGATCCGCGGCACACGCTCCAGGGCGAGCAATTTCACACCTTTGGCCTGCAATGCCGACAGCACCGCCGCCTCACCCGTGGGCATCCAGTACGAAATGAGCGCCGAGCCGGTGGGCAGGGCGCTCGCCTCGGCCGCCGTGGGCGGCTGCACCTTGCAGGTGATGGCCGCTCCCGCGACCGTGGCGGCGAACTCGGCTGCGATCGTCGCGCCGGCCTTCTCGTACTGCTCGTTGGTGAACCCGGCGGCCAGGCCCGCATCGCGTTCGACCGTGACGGTCGATCCCGCCTTCACCAGCCGGGCGACACTCTCGGGGACGAGCCCGACACGCCGTTCGCGGTCGGCCCGTTCCTTGGGGACGGAAATTTGCATGGTCAAAAACTATAGGTGGGGGCGATGCGCAAACAGCGAGGTTCCCGTACATATTCTTACGCCTTTCTCCCACGAGACATTGACGCCATGACCGTGCCATCACTGGCCATCCGCCTCCTGCGTCGTGCCGCGCGCCCGGGCGCCATCCTTGGCGTCGCATCGGCGCTCCTGGTTGCCAGCTCGTGCGGCCGTGAGCCCACGGGCATGGTCGGCGCGCCCAGCCAGGCGTTTCTCGACCTTGGTCCGCTGTTCCAGACCACGTCCACGGGAAATGGCGGCGACGTCAAGACGATCCGCATCTCGCTGTACGCCGTGAACCTCGCCACCAGCGAGCGGCGCCTGCTCCAGACCTTCACGTACGACAACAACAGCCGCGACGTCGTCCAGACGGACAACGACGTCACGATCCGGATCTCGTTCTCCCTCGTGGGCGGGAACACGGCCTACCAGGTGGAGGGCGGGGCATACGGCGCCGCCGGCGACAAGCTCTACAACGTGGCGCCCATCCAGTTCACCGCCGACCAGGCCGGCTCCGGCACCTACACCGCGCAGGGCACGGCCGTGTACGTGGGCCCCGGCGCCGACGCCACGCGCATCACCATCACCCAGCGATCCCTTTCATTGAAGCCGGGCGACACCCAGACGCTCACGGCGACCGCGGTGAACAACTCCGGCGCCACGGTGTCGTCGGCCCCGCTGCGCTGGCAGTCGGACAACCCGCAGGTGGCGTTCTTCCAGGATGACCGCTCGGGCGTCGTTACCGCAGGCACGCCGGGCACCACCACGCTGCGCGTGAGCGTCGAAGGCCTCTCGAACGTCGCCGACGCCATCCCCGTGACCGTGGCGGCCACCCCCGTGGCCATCGTGGTCACGCAGGGGAACGGCCAGTCCGCCACCACCGGCACTCAGCTCCAGAATCCGATCGTGGTGCGCGTGCTCTCGACGAACAACATCCCCGTCCAGAACGCCACGGTCACGTTCTCGGCGGACAAGGGCGGTTCGGCGTCCCCCGCCACGGCCACCACGGACAACACCGGCTCCGTGCAGACCCGCTGGACGCTCGGATCGAGCTCCGGCCAGCAGACGCTGACCATCTCGACCCCGGGCCTGGCAGCCATCACGGCGACGGCGACGGCGAACCTGCCGCCCATCGCGATCAACATCATGTCCATCACCCCCACGCAGATCGTCACGGGGGGCACGGCCACGGCCGTGGTGCAGGTGACCCAGAGCGGCGCCCCGCTCGCGGGCGCGACGGTCACGTTCAACTCGGGCGGCGCCACCCCGGGCTTTGCGTCCGCCACCGCCACGACCGGGAGCGACGGCCGCGCATCGGCGACGTTCAGTTCGAACACGGCAGGCGCCTTCAACGTGAGCGTGGGGGTAACGAGCGGCGGGCAGACGGTGTCGTCCGCCCAGTCCACCATCACGGTGGTCTCGAGCAGCACGGTGACCCAGCTGACAAAGGTCTCCGGCGATGGCCAGTCGGTTGCCTCAGGCCATCCGTTCTCGGCGGTGGTGGTTCAGGCGCTCAATACGGCCGGCCAGCCGGTGGGTGGTGCCGATATCGAGTGGACTGCGCCCGGGGTGACGACCACGACGAAGACGAACACGAACGGTCAGGCGTCCATTTCGCTCACGGCGGGCGCCGCGGGCACGGTTCCGGTCACGGCCACAGTGGTGGCCAACCGGGCCCTCACGGTGACGTTCCTGTTGACGGTCACGCCTTGATTCGGGTGAGGGGCATGGGTGAGGGGTGAGGGG
>CAZKYG010000192.1:0-4794 GCA_964556915.1 uncultured Gemmatimonas sp. | reverse complement strand
GTGCAGGTGACGTGGGCGCAGATTCCCGCGTCGGTCGAGCGCGGCGACTTCGCCCTCGGGATGTCCGGCATCGAGGACCGCCCGGCCATCCGCGCGCAGCACGCGGTCACCATCCCGTACTTCGAGTTCCGTGAGGTGCTCGCCGTGCGCCCGGCCGATACGGCACGCTTTCGTACGCTCGCCGACCTGCGCGGCCGGCGGGTCGGCACGCTCGGCTCCACGCTCGCGTACCAGCTCCTGCTCGATGAGCAGGCGCGGTCCGGGCTCGTCCCCGTCTCGTACGACGACGACAACCATCCGTACTTCGACCTCGTGCAGGGCCGCGTGGACGCCGTGCTGCTGGACCACATCATCGCGCAGCGCTCCCTGCGGCGGCAGGGCGGCTTCGTGATCCAGCCCGTGCCGGCGGCCACGTCGCACTACGTGATCGTGCTCGCGAAGGCCGATACCGCCCTGCGCGACTCGGTGAACACCATCCTGCGCGCGCGCATGCGCGACGGCTCCATCGAGCGCGCCTTCCGCGCGTGGAACGTGTGGGACCAGAGTGAGGCGGCGCTCTTTGCGCGCCTCACGGCCGCCGGCGGCCAGGCACCGGGCCCGACGGCGTTGCCCGGCGATTCCGGCGATCGCGGCGTCGCGGGCATCCCCGGCGCCGCGGCGGGGAGTGTGGCCGGGGCGCCGCGACCCATCGGTGCCGCCATCATGGCCTACCTGCCGGCGCTCTTCCGCGCGGCGGCGATCACGCTCGCCATCTCCTGCCTGTCGATGACCATGGCGATCGCGCTCGGCATCTGCATCGCCGCGGGCCGCGTGTACGGCGGGCCGGCCACGCGCACCGCGCTGCTGGTGTACGTCGAGGTGATGCGCGGCACGCCGGTGCTCCTGCAGCTCTTCGTGATCTACTACGGACTGTCCGGGGTCGTCCGCCTGCCGGCGTTCGCGGCCGCCGTGATCGGGCTCGGGCTCAATTACGCGGCGTACGAGGCGGAGATCTACCGCGGCGCCCTGCAGGCCGTGCCGCGGCCCCAGATCGAGGCCGCCCGCACGCTCGGCTTCTCGGAGTTCCAGGCCCTGCGGCTCATTCGCGGCCCGCTTGCGCTGCGTTTCGCGCTCGCGCCCATGACGAACGATTTCGTGGCGCTGCTCAAGGACTCGTCGCTCGTGTCGGTGATCACCGTCGTGGAACTCACCAAGCAGACGGCCATCTTCGCCACGAACATCGGCAGCTGGGTGGTGCCGGGGGCGCTGTGCGGCGTCGTGTACCTGGCGATGTCGCTCCCGCTCGCGCGCGCCGCGCGGATCCTCGAACGCCGGTGGCACGCGCCATGACCGCGCCGCTGGCCATTCGCGGGCTCCGCGTCATGCGCGGCGACCGGGACATCGTGCACGACGTGCACCTCGACGTGGCGCCGGGCGAGGTATGCGTGCTCATGGGCGACTCGGGCGCGGGCAAGACCACCATCCTCCGTGTGGTGGCGGCGCTCGAGCCGTTCGCGGCCGGCGCGGTGACCGTCGGCGATGCGTCGCTGCGGCCGGGGCCGGTGCCGCCCCAGTCCGAGCTCGGTGCCCTGCGGGCGAAGGTCGGCATGGTGTTCCAGGCGCATTCGCTGTTCGAGCACCTCACCGCCGCGGCCAACGTCACGCTCGCCCCGCGCCACGTGCACGCGTGGGACGCGGCGCGCGCCGACGCCCGTGCCGCCGAGCTGCTCGCCCTGCTCGGCGTGGCACACCGCGCGGGCGCGTACCCCCGCCACCTCTCCGGCGGCGAGGCGCAGCGCGTGGCCATCGCACGGGCGCTCGCGCCGGATCCGCTGCTCCTCCTGATGGATGAGCCGACGTCGGCGCTCGACCCCGCGCGGCGCGACGCCCTCGCCGCCACCGTGCGCACCCTGGCGAGCGCGAGTCGCGCGCTCCTCATCGCCACGCACGACGCCGAGTTCGCCCGCGCGTGCGCCGATCGGGTGGTGCGCCTGGGGAACGGCGCGATCGTCCCCGCGCGCTAGGCCGCGTCGCCCGCCGGCGCGGGCGCCCGGTCGCTCGCCGGGGCGATGCGCAGCACGGCGACCGTCACGTTGTCGCTGCCGCCGCGCTGCAGGGCGAGGTCCACGAGGCCCCGTACCGTGGCTTCCGACGATGCGTCGCGCGCGAGCGCCTCGCGAATCTCCGCGTCCGACACATGCTTGGTCAGGCCGTCGGTGCAGAGCAGGTGCCGGTCCGCGCGGCGGATGTCCACCGCGCGCACCTCGGGCAGGAGGTCCTCGTTGCCCACGGCGCTGTACAGCACGTGCTTGAGGCGCGACGTCTCGGCCTTCTCGCGCGTCAGCGCGCCCTGCTCGACGAGCGCCTCGGCCATGGTCTGGTCCACGGTGAAACGCTCCAGCACGCCATCGCGCAGGCGGTAGTACCGGCTGTCGCCCGCGTTGACGATGAACACGCGCGGCCAGAACCCGACGAACATCGTCACGGTCGTGGCGGGGGCGCGGTCGTCGGCCCCCCGCATGGCCACGAGCCGCGCGTGCGCCGCGAGCACGGCGTTCCGCACCTGCTCGATGGCGTCGGGCTCGGCGAGCATCACCAGCGACGACGTGAGTTCGGTCGCGTGCAGGAGGTGGTGGACGAGCTCGCGCACCGCCTCCGCGCTGCCGTCGCGGGCCGAGGGCAGCCCGCCGACGCCGTCAGCCACGATCATGAGGTAACCACGGTTCTGCGTCGCCTGGGGCCCCACGCCCTCGGGGAGGCTGGTGCCGTGCACATGGATGGTGCGGTGCAGGCTCGCGATCACGAAATGGTCCGCGTTGACCTTCCGGACGAGGCCGGAATGCGTCATGCCGAACGCATCGATCTCGTCGAGCGTCGGGCGGGGATTCTGCGCGAGCATTTCGGCGGTCGTCGGCATGGCAGATCCGGCCGGGAGACTCCCCAGCGTACGACACCGCGTCGCGGGTCGCAAGCGACCCGCACGCGACGTGCGGTCCGACGTGCGGTCCCTACGCCTCCAGCGGCTTCGCGCTCGAATCCGGGAGCAGGAACACGACGAGGGCCGCCGCGACGTAGAACGCCGACGTGAGGCCGAGCGCCGCGACGAACCCGATCCCGGGGATGCCCGCGAGCACGCCCATCACCCACGGCGCCGCCGCGCCCGCGATGCGCCCGGAGTTGTAGCCGAGCCCCTGGCCCGACGCGCGCACCGAGGTGGGGAAGAGCTCGGAGAGCAGGGGGCCGAGCATGGACCAGTAGCCGTGGCCGACGAACCCGAGCACGGGGCCGAGCAGCATCAGCAGCGCCGGCGAGGTCATGAGGCGGAGGTACACCGGCACGATGACCGCCGCCGTGACGGTGAACGCTGCGAAGATACGTCGGCGGCCGAAGCGGTCGGCGAGCGGGCCGAAGCTGAGGTAGCCGGCGAACGCGCCGAGCTGCATGGGAATGAGGAACGCCGTGCTCTTCACGATGCTCATGCCCGCGCCGCCCTGGTCCACCGGCGACGCGAGGAGGTTCGGCAACCACGTGAACAGGCCCCAGTAGGCGAACAGCAGCAGCGACGAGAGCAGGCACGCCAGCAGGGTGCGCCGCCGCAGCGCCGCGGAAAACAACACGCGGTACGGGTTGCCCGCGAGGCGGCCGGCGGCGTGGTTCGCCTTCCAGACGTCGGGCTCGTCCACGGATCGACGCACCCACCACGCGAGCAGCGCGGGGAGCGCGCCGGCGGCGAAGAGCCACCGCCACGCCTCGCGGCCCAGCGGCAGCACATCGAGCACGAGCCCCGAGAGCAGCGCCGCGAGGATCATGCCGATCGCCCACGACGACTGCATCAGGCTCGTGGCCTTGTTGCGGAGCGCCGCCGGCCACGTCTCGGTGACGAGCACCGCGCCCGACGCCCACTCGCCGCCCATTCCGAGGCCGAGCAGGCCGCGCCAGATCATGAGTTGCGCGAGCGATTGCGACGTCGCCGCGCCGATCGAGCACACGGCGTACACGAGGATCGTGATGGTGAGCGCTCGCACGCGGCCGATCTTGTCCGCGATCACGCCGAACGCGAGCCCGCCGGCAGCGGCGGTCACGAGCGTTGCCGTGGCGACCAACCCGGCGCGCGCCGCGTCGAAGCCGAAGTACTGCTGCAGCCGGCCGATGGCCATCACGTAGAGCATGAAGTCCATCGCGTCGAACATCCAGCCGAGCGTCGCGGCGGCGAGCGCGCGCCATTGCGCCGCCGTGACGTCGCGAAAGCGCGCGGCCGGGGCGGCCGCCGGCGGTGCGGCGTCTGCAGTCGCCCCGGGCACGCGCGCGCCTACCGGGGCCAGAGCCAGCCGAACGCGCCGGCCGTCACGAGGGCGTAGATGAGCCCGTCGAACGTGGAGAGCAGCGTGTAGCGCAGCGACTTGCCCCACCACACCCACCCCTGCCACAGCGCAAGCGTGTAGCCCGAGAACGCCGTGACGCCGGCGAACCGGAACACGTGCAGGTAGTCCGCGCCCTGGCCCAGCGCGCGGCCCGATACATACGCCGCGAACAAGCTCACTATCAGGCTGTACCCGAACCAGAGCCCCAGCATCTTGCCCATGCTCGACATGCCGTTCGGCCGCACCGTCATGAACAGGTTCGGGCCCTGCGCGAGGCGCGCCTTGAACTCGGGCGATCCCATCGCGGCCATGCTCTCCGCGCGCGGCATGAGATAGTCGCCAGGTTCGATGTTGAACCGGCGCATCGCCTCCGAGAGGCCGGCCTCGTCCTTGAGCACCTTGAAGTCGCCCTTGTGCCAGCCGAGCACCATGTGGATCAGCGAGCTCACGATGA
>CAZKYG010000191.1:0-4007 GCA_964556915.1 uncultured Gemmatimonas sp. | reverse complement strand
TGGGGGAGCTGGTCATCGCGCGGGGGCGGCTGCTGCAGTTGTCGGCCACGTCGCCCGACCCGGCACTCGACGAGGCGGTGCAGCAGACGGCGTTCCTGGTGGGGGAGCTGCAGGCCGAGATCACCGCGAGCCGCATGGTGCCGGTGGGCCAGGTGTTCGACCGGTTTCCGCGCATGGTGCGCGACGCGGCGCGCTCGCTGGGCAAGGACGTGCGCTTCGAGATCGAGGGGCGCGACATCGAGCTCGATCGCGCGCTGCTCGACGAGATGAGCGAGCCGCTGGTGCACATGCTGCGCAACGCGGTGGACCACGGCCTCGAGGGCCCGGCGGAGCGCGCCGCGGCGGGGAAACCGGCGGCGGGCACGCTGCTGCTGTCGGCGGCGCGCGACCGGTCGGCGGTGCTGATCACCGTGGCGGATGACGGGCGCGGCATCGACCGCGTGCGCGTGCTGGAGCGGGCGCGCGCGGCGGGGCTCGTGCCGCCGGACGTGCGCGAGCTCGACGACGCGGACCTGCTGCGCTGCATCGCGCACCCGGGGTTCTCGACGAAGGACGCGGTGACGGGGCTTTCGGGACGCGGGGTGGGCGTGGACGCGGTGGTGAGCCGGGTGCGGCAGCTGGGCGGCTCGGTGGAACTGCAGACCGTGTTCGGGTCGGGGTCGGCCTTCACGCTGCGCCTCCCGCCGACGGTGGCGATCATGAAGGCGCTGCTCGCGCGGGCGGGCGGCGAGCGGTACGCGCTGCCGCTCACCCACGTGCGCGAGACGCTGGCGTTCAGCGACGAGACGGTGCGGCGTGCGGACGGTCGCGAGGTGCTCGTGCTGCGCGACGAGGAGTTGCCGCTGCTCGACCTGCGGGAGGTGGTGCACCTGACGGCGCCGCGGGTGGTGGACAGCGGGCCGGCCACGCGCGAGATCGTCGTGATCGAGCGGGGCGGACGGCGCGGCGGCCTCGTCGTGGACGAACTCGTGGGGCAGGAGGAAGTGGTGGTGAAGTCGTTCGACGCGGCGCGCGGCGATTCGGCCGCGCTTGCGCTGTTCACGGGCGCGACGATCCTCGGGGACGGTGCGCCCGCGCTGATCATGGACCTCGGAAGCCTCCTCTAGCCGGGACTCAACGTGGCCGACGCCAGAGACCTTTCCCCCGAACAGCTCGACGCCCTCCGCGAAGTCGCGAACATCGGCGCCGGTCACGCCGCAACGGCGCTGTCGCAGATGACGGGGCAGCGCATCATGATCAGCGTGCCGCGCGTGAACATCGCGCCGCTCGAGGATGTCCCGAACCAGATCGCCGAGAAGGAGGAGCCGGTCGCCGCGGTGCTGATGCGGATGATGGGCGACCTGACGGGCATCACGCTCCTGGTGTTCCCGAAGGCGTCGGCGCTGCAGGTGGCGTCGCTCATGATGCACCGCCCGGCGACGGACCTGGGTACGATCGAGCAGTCGGCGATCAAGGAGGCGGGCAACATCCTGGGCTCGTCGTACATGAACGCGCTGGCCGAGTTCATGGGGATGATCCTGATGCCGTCGCCGCCGTCGCTGGCGGTGGACCTCTCGAACGCGGTGCTCAGCTCGACGTACGTGGAGGTGGCGGGCGGCACCGAGTACGTGTTCTGCGTGGAGAGCGAGTTCCTGCTGCGCGAGGACAACACCAGGGTGCGCGGCATCTTCCTGCTGCTGCCGGACGCGCCGAGCCTGACGGCGGTGCTCCGCGCCGTGCGGGTGGGATGACGACGACGGGCTCCGACCGTGACCGCGAGGCCCTGCGGTCGTTCGCCCGGCGCATCGACCCGTCGGACGCCGGCGCGCACAACAACCTCGGGGTCCTCTACTACAACAAGGGCCTGTTCGAGGAGGCCGCGGCGGCGTTCACGCGGGCGCTCGAGCTCGATCCCAAGATGCAGGTCGCGCAGCGCAACCTCGAGGTCGCGTACCTCAACACGGGCTACTACGACAGGCGCGTGACCCAGTTGCGCGAGCGGCTGCGGCTGCGGGTGGACGACCGCGAGGCGCGCTGGGAACTGGGGCGCGCCTACGCCCTTCTCGGGCACTTCGACGAGGCCGTGGCGGAGTTCGAGGCGCTGCTGCGCCATCACCCGAACGACCTCGGTGCCATCACGCAGCTGGGGTTGGCCGAAAAGGGGCGGGGCAACCTGGCGGACGCGCAACGGTGGGTCGAGGAGTCGCTGAAACTCGATCCCGACAGCTCCGTCACGCACTTCACGCTGGGCGAGATCCTCTACAACCAGGGCCGCCACGAGGAGGCGCTGGCGGCGCTGCAGCGCGCGATCGAGCTCAACCCCGACAACCCGGACGCGCACTTCCTGCTCGGGTTCGTGCACGGCGACATGGGCCACCACGACGCGGCGCGCGCGGCGAGCAAGCGCGCGGTGCAGCTCAACCCGGCGCTTTCGCGCGCCCAGACCAACCTCTCGATCGACCAGTACAACCCGCAGAAGTACGAGGAGCTGCTCAGCCAGCGCACGGAGCGCGCCGAGCGGCGGTCGGTGCGCCAGATGCAGGTGGCCGAGCAGGACCAGCTGGCGCACTACAACCTGGGCGTCGCCTTCCGCCAGAAGGGCTACTACGCCGAGGCGCTGCGGGAATACCGCCTGGCGCTCGACCGCGGCGAGGACCGGCACCTCGCGCTGCAGGCGATGGCGGAGGTTTACCTGCTCAAGAAGGACTCGGCCGCGGCGCTCGAGTTGTACGACCAGCTCGTGGCCGAGCTGCCCGAGCGTCCGAAGCTGTGGAACGAGCGTGGGCTGGCGCTCCACCAGGAGAGCCGGCACGCCGACGCCGCCGGGAGCTATCGCCGCGCGATCGAGGCGGACGGGTCGTATTCGATCGCCCACAACAACCTCGGGGTGGCGCTCTACCACCTGGGCCAGCGCGACGAGGCCGTGGACGCGTTCCGGCGGGCACTCGAGGTGAATCCAGCGTTCGTGAAGGCGCGCCTCAACCTCGCGCTGCTGCTCACCAAGAGCCGGCGCTACCAGCTCGCGCTCGAGGCGTACCGCACGGTGCTGACCACCGAGGGCGAGAACCCGGTGGCGTGGAACGGGATCGGCCTCGTGCTCGGCGAGCTGCGCAAGTTCGAGGACGCACGGAACGCCTACGCCCGCGCGATCCAGGCCCGCCCCGACTACGCGGAGGCGCACTACAACCTGAGCTTCACGCTCTCGAACCTGGGCGACTTCGAGGGCGCGCTGCGCGAGACCAAGCGCGCCCTCGAACTCGATCCGTACTACGTCGCGCAGAAGTTCGAGCTCGCGATCGACCTGGAGTTCGAGGACCCCGACCTCAGCATCCAGCCTGACCTCGGGGCGGAAAAGCGGGTCAGCGCGGAGGTCGAGTCGTTCTCGTTCGACCCGAAGCTGCTCGATACCCTCTTCACCGAGCTCTCGCCGGCGCCGGAGGCTGCCCCGGCACCCGCTGTGGTGGAGGCGGATCCGTTCGCGATGGCGGCGGACTACCTGTCCAAGGGCCTGCTCGACCGGGCGATGGCGGAGGCGAGCCGCGCACTGACGCGCGGCGCCGACACGGCCGAGGGGAACGCGCTGCTCGGCGACATCCTCTGCCGCCAGGGGGCGTACGGCGACGCGCTCGAGCGATACCGGGTGGCGGTGGAAGCGAACCCCGGGCACCTGCGCGCCCGCCGGGGGCAGGCGCAGACGTTGCTCATGCTCGGCCGCGGTCCGGAAGCGCGCGAGGTGGCGGAGGGCCTGCTCATCGGAGCGGAGACGGATGCCGAGGCGCTGATGCTCGTTGCCAGCTGTCGGTTCGAGGCGGGCGACCCGGCGGCCGCGCTCGAGGCGCTGGACCAGGCGCGCGTGTCGGCGCCGGGGCGCGCGGACGTGCTCCGCTGGATCGGCAACATCACGCGGTCGCTCGGCGACACCGAGGGGGCGATCGCCGCGTACCGGCATGCGCTCGCGCTCGACGCCGACTTCGCCGTGGTGCGCTTCGACCTTGCGCGGCTCCTCGTCGCGCGCGAGGCGTGGGCCG
>CAZKYG010000190.1:0-8855 GCA_964556915.1 uncultured Gemmatimonas sp. | reverse complement strand
CTCATCATTGGCTGGCTGGCGAAAGGTGTCGCGCCGGCTGTCGGTGCGCGGCGTGCCGGCCGTGACGCTGCTGGACGAGCGGTGGGACGACCGGTGGCGCGCGCGGTGGATCACGTTCGGCGATCCGTCGCCCGATGTGGTCACCGGCCCGGGAGGCGTGCGCGGGTTCTGGAACCGCGGCGACGGGACGTTTCCCAACGTGGCGATCCTGCGGCGCGCGCTCGACGCGCACGGCGGGCTTGGCATCGAGGCGCGCCTCGCCACCGCGCCGCAGCGCGAGCAGTGGCAGCGCGCGCGCATCCTGTTCCTTCCAGGCGTGGACACGGCCGCGCTGAAGGCCTCCGACCAGAAGAAGGCCCCCGTCGGCGCGGGTGTGGTCAGCGCCGCATGCGGCATGACATATCCCGCGGAGGACGGACGAGCCGGCGCCGCCGGCCTCGGCGTGGTCGCCGGCGGGTCCCAGGTGGTGGCGCTCGGGAGGACGGCCGACACGACAACGTCGGGCGAGTGGTGGACGGTGAGGGTCCAGATTCTTCCGGACGGACGTTGCGGCGTCGCCGTGAACGGGCGGGTCGTATGGCTGTCCGACGACCCGATCGACCTCGACGGCACGTTCTGGCTTCGGCTGGGGGAGCAATCCGCGGACTCCCGCCTGCTGCACGGGCCCATGCGACTCTGGACGGGCGTGCGCACCGACATCGACTGGCAGCCGCCGCGGCCGTAGGACCGGGCTAGTTCGTCTTCGGCGGGAAGTGGAACACGCGAACGGCGTTGTCGTGGAACACCGCCTTCCAGTACTGCGGCGGAATCGCGCGCTTGAACGCCGCGATGTACGGCCCCATCCGGGTGAGCGGCCAGTCGGTGCCGAACATGAGCTTCTTCGGATCCTCGACGTAGCCGAAGATCCACGCCAACGGCTTCACCACGTACTCGTCCACCTTCTCCTGCGGCTCCGTGCTCAGGTCGCCGATGAGGAACGCCGACCCGTCGAGGTACACGTTGGGATTCTTGTACGCGACTTCCGCCGCGGACTCGATCCACGGATTGCCCGCGTGCGCGATCACGAACGTCACCTTCGGGTGGTCCACCGCGACCTCGTCGATCGTGAGCGGGTCCGCGTACTTGAGCTTGCCGGTGGTGGAGTACGTGTCGCCCGTGTGGAAGACGACCGGCACGTTGTATTTCTCCGCGAGCCGGTACGCGGGCTCGTAGCCCTTGTCGTACGCCCATTGATGCACGTAGCCGAGGTAGATCTTGATGCAGCCGTACGTGCCGGACCTGAGTCCCGACTCGAGGCGCGCCACGTCCACTTTCGCATCCACGCCGCCGCATGAGATGACGTTGTGCGCGCGGAGGTCCGCGTAGCCGCTGCCGTCGCGCTGCGTGTGCGCGATGGCGCCGACGACGCCTGCTTCCTTCATCTCGCGCAGGTACTCCTCCCTGGTCTGCATGATGCCGCTCGTGCGCTCCGGCGTGCCGGTGAATCCCGTGTGTGTATGCGCGTCGATGACCTGCAGGTTCGCCGTGTCGGCCACCGGGATGGCTGGAGCCGCGGTGGAGCCCCCGCCGGGCGCCGTACCCGACGGCGCGGCGGCAGGTTGCGGATTGCACGCCGCGACGGCGGTCGCGGCTGCGAGCATGGCGACGAGTCTGGTGGACACTGGCATGGGCGCTCCGCTGGTTTCGCCGGGAGAGGTACGAACCGGGGCGCCGCACGTCAAATCGCGGCACGTCGGCCGCCCCTTGGCGCCTTGCCGCGGCGCCGCGCAGGCGCGAACGTTTTGCGTCAACCTCGGAGATGATTCGTGCCCAAGTCCGTGACGTTCAACCGCTGGGAAGACGTCGAGCTCGAAGCCGTCTCGCCGATGCTGAGCCGCAAGCTGCTCACCGGCGACCGGATGATGCTGGCCCAGGTGTTCCTCAAGAAGGGATGCATCGTCCCGCGCCACCAGCACGAGAACGAGCAGTACACCTACATCCTCGAAGGCGGTCTCCGCTTCTGGATCGGCGAGGACGAGAAGCAGGTCGTGGACGTCATGGCCGGCGAGGTGCTGCACATCCCGTCCATGGTGTGGCACAAGGCCGAGGCGCTCGAGGACACGCTCGACCTCGACGTATTCGACCCGCCGCGCGAGGACTGGCTCAAGAAGACGGATGCGTATCTGAGAAAGTAGGCAGAAGGCGGAAACCAGCCGACCGATGGCACCGACACTTGATCACGCGCTCGCCGCGCAGCGCGCGGCCGCTGATGCCTTCACGGCTGCGGCGCTCGGCGTCTCCGACGGCGGGTGGAACGTGCCGCGGGCACCCGGCAAATGGTCGCCGGCGCAGGTGACGGACCACGTCGGGATCGCGACGCGGGTCGCGCGTGACGCGATCGCCGGAAAGGCCGGCATGGGCGGCATTCCGGGTTTCCTGCGCTGGCTGCCGCGCAGGCTCTTCTTCGACAAGGTGCTCGCGCGGGGGTTTCCCGTGAAGGGCAAGGGGCCGGCCGCGTTCGCCCCCGCCCACGAGCCGAAGCCACGCGCCGAGCTCATCGCGCAGATCGAGCGCGAAGTCGCCGGCATGGAGCGCGATGCGCGCGCCGCGGCCGCGAACGGCGTCACCACGTTCGAGCACACCTTTTTCGGCCGCCTCGCGATCGCCGACTACGTGATGTTCAACGCCCTCCACTTCGACCACCACCGCGAGCAACTCCCGTGATCGCGCCCGTGTTTCGCGCCCGCGTCGTCATGTCGGCCCTGATCCTCGCCGCCACCGCGTGCGCGAGCGGGCCCGCCGCGGTCACGACGCTCACCAACGCGTCCATCACCCCGTCGCTCGGCGTGGACCTCGCCACGTACGTCCACACGCCGGACGGTCTCTACTACAAGGACGTCGCCACGGGCGACGGCAAGCTGGCCGAACGCGCGAGCCGCGTCACGGTTGCCTATCGCATGCTCCTCACGAACGGGACGCAGGTGGACAGCTCGGCCGGCCTCACCATCCGGCTCCAGGGCGGCGACCCGATCATCAAGGGCTGGCGGCTCGGGATTCCGGGCATGAGGGTGGGCGGGTCGCGCATCCTCATCATCCCTCCGGAGCTGGGCTACGAGTGGCGCGAGGTGGGCAAGATCCCGCCCAACTCCACGCTCCTGTTCCGCGTCCAGCTGCTTGCGGTGCAGTAGCCGGCGCGCGGGCATCCCGCGTGGGGCGCGTCGGTGGCGCGCCGGCGCCGGCGGGTGAACATTCCACGCATGGCACGCGCCAACATCATCGCCGAATGCGCACGCCTCGCCGCCGGCTCGACCGCGGGTGCGGGCGCACTCGCGTCGGTGGCGCGGCGGCGCGGGTCGCTGCCCATGAGCGCCACCGCAAAGCTGCTCGTCACCGCCGGCGGCACGCGATTCGGCACCGTGGGCGGCGGCTGTCTCGAGGCCGAGGTGATCGACCGCGCCATGGACGTGCTCGAGCGGCGCGTGCCGGCGCTCTCCACCCATTCGCTGAACAACGAGCTCGCCGGTGACTACGGCCTCACCTGCGGCGGCACCGCCGAGATCTTCATCGAGCCCGTCTTTCCGGACGATGTGCTGGCGGCCGCGTGGACCGAGGCCGCCGCGATCGTCGCGCGCGGCGACCGCGGTGTGATGGCCACCGCGGCGGACTGGTCCGCGGGTCCGCGCAAGTACGCGATGCCGGTCGTGCCGGACACCCGGTCGAACGCCAGCGCGCCGCATCGCGACCTCGCGGCCGCGGCGGCGGCACTCGACCCGCACGCCGAGGAACCGCAGTGGCTCGGCGACCTCCTGGTGGAGCCGATCGCCGGGCGCCCGCGCCTCGTCGTGTTCGGCGCCGGCCATGTCGGCGCGCGCGTGGCGGAAGTCGCGTCGCTGGCCGGCTGGCACGTGACCGTCGTGGACGACCGCGCCGAATTCGCCGACGCGAACCGCCTGCCCTTCGCCGACCGCGTGGCCACCTGCGAGTTCCATGACGTGGCTGCCGCCGCACGGTTCGACGCCGACACGTATGTCGTGATCGCCACGCGCGGGCATCAGCACGACGCGGTGATCGCGGGCCAGGTGGCGCCGCGGCCGGTCCGTTACCTCGGCATGCTGGGGAGCCGGCGCAAGGCTGCCCTCACCGCGAAGCAACTGCGCGAGTGGGGCGTCGGGGACGACGCCATCGCGCGCATCCACGGGCCGGTAGGGGTGGCCATCGGTGCGGATACGCCCGAGGAGATCGCGGTGAGCATCGTCGCCGAGATGATCGCGGTGCGCCGCGCGGGGTCGAGGCGCCGCGGGGGCGTGGACGTCTCGCTCGCGAACGCATGATGGCCAGGCCGCCGCGCCTCGCCGAGGCGGACATCGAGTACGCGCTCGCGGGGCTCACGGGCTGGTCGCGTGCCGGGACCGCGATCACCAGGACGTTCACCTTCGCGACGTTCATGACCGGCATCGCGTGGGTGGACCGGGTCGCCGCGGCCGCCGAACGGCTCGACCACCACCCGGACCTCGACATCCGGTACACGCGGATCACCGCCACGCTCGCGACGCATTCGGCTGGCGGGCTGACGCAGCTCGACTTCGACCTGGCCCGCGAGATGGACGCCCTCGCCCGACACATGTGAAACGGGCCGCCCCGATCCCGCAGGCGGCCCGCTTCGGGCGTCCGGATTCCGGGCCGAACGCCTAGTTGTTGCTCCGCCGCCCGCCGAGCAGGGCGAGGATGAACATGAACATGTTGAGCAGGTCGAGATAGATCTGCAGCGCCGCGACGATGTAGTCGTCCGGCCCGAACACGTTGCGCAGACGCCACGTGTCGAACACCAGCAGGCCGCTGAACACGAGCACGCCAATGGCGGCGATCCAGAGGTAGGCCGTCTGGTTGCCGAAGAAGTAGTTGAGCACCGAGGCGGCCACGAGGACGAACATGCCCACCACGAAGAATGCGCCCCACGCGCTGAAGTCGCGGCGGCTGATCCACGCGTAGGCCGTGAGCACCGTGAAGGCGCTGGCCGTGAGCAGTCCGGCCTGCCAGACGGTGTCCGGGGCCCTCTGCGCGGCAAGGTAGATGGCGGGAGAGATGGACACGCCCATCATCCCCGAGAACAGCGCTACGAGGCCGAGGCGCTGCGGCGCGCCGAGGCTGCGCATTGCGGACGCGGCCCACAGCGGCGCCAGCGTCAGGAGGAACGTGATGAATCCGTGCTGGGCAACCGCCACCAGGATCGACTCGTTCTGGAGGCCGAACCAGGTGCCGCCCATCGTGATGAAGACGCATGCCAGGACCAGCGAGTAGGTGCGCCGGACCAGCGTTGCGCGCTGCTCACCGCTCAGGACGAGCCCGGGATTGGCAGCGTAGTACCGCGAATAACCCATTGTGACGGACGCTCCGGAAGGAACAGGGTACCCCTAATAATAGTGGGTTGGAGTACCCCTCGTTCCCGTCGGACAAGTCGTTGACTGACAATGGGTTACGGAGCGCACCCTCCGGCGCGCGTCACTGCGGCAGCGGTTCTCAGGCGCGGCGGAGCCGGATGCTGCCGTTCGTCGTGGACAGGCGCAGGAGCGGGCCCCCGCGCCCGATCGTGCCGCGCACCCGCCGGTTGTTGAACCGGCCCTCGATCGTGAGCGGGAAGTCGCTGCTGATCCCGCCGTTCACGGTGTGCATCTCCACGTCGGCACTGGCGTTGTCGGGGATCTCGACCGTGATGGCACCGTTCACCGTGGAATAGTCGAGCGTTTCGCGGCCGATCTGCCCGGTGCGGACGGTGAGCGACCCGTTGGTGGTGCCGGCGCGGACGGGCCCGCCGTTGGACCGCGCGACCACGTCGCCGTTGACGGTGTGCGCGTCCACCTCGGCATCCACGCCGTCGATCTCGAGCCCGCCGTTCACCGTGCTGGCGGTCACGCGCACGCCGCGGGGGAGACGCACGACGAACTCGACGCTCACGTCGTTGCCGCGGCGGTCGTCCGAGTCGAACCAGCCGCGGCTGGAGTTCGTGCGATAGCCGTCCTCGTCGCAGCGGGTGCGGTCGTTCCAGATGGCGCAGACCACGGCGTCGCCGTGGCCGGAGCGCTGTTCGACGGTGATCTTCACGTCATCGACATTGCCGCGGCGCCCGGCACGCTTGGTGGCCTCGATCTCCACCTGCCCGCTGCGCGACGGTTCCACGCGGATCGCCCCGTTGAGGTTGCGCACGTAGAGCCAGCGCCCCTCGGTGATGGTGCCGCTCCAGTTCCACCGCTGCGAGTCGCGCACGTCGCCGTTGCGGGAGTCGTCGCGATCGCGGTCGCGGTCGCGGTCCCGCTGGGCGCCAGCGGTGGCCGCCGGGGCGGCCAGGAGGGTCGCCCCGAGGGCGGCGATGAACAGGCGGGTGGCAGACATGGGCTCAGTCCTCTCGTGAGCGCGCGGGGCCGCGCGCGATGGTGATGTCGCCGCTGAACGTCGTGATGGCGATGCGCGCGCCGCCGTTGCCGATGGTGAACTCCATGCGCTGGCCGCGCGCGCGCCGGAGGTTCTGCCCCGGCTGCAGGGTCATGGGAAACGCGCTGTCGATCTCGCCGCTGAACGTCTGCAGCGAGAGCGCGGCGCCGGCGCCTGCCGGAATCTCGAACTGCACGTCGCCCGAGTGGCTCGAGATCTCGTACGTGCCGTGCGGGTCGATCGCGCCGTCGAACGTGATGTTGCCGCTCGTCGTGCCGATGCGCAGGTCGTCCACGTCCACGTGGCGGATCTTCATGTCGCTGCTTACCGAGCGGACCTCGAGGCTGCCGGTGATGTCGTCGAGCTCGAGGTCGCCGCTCGTGACGCCGACGCGCGTGCGTCCGCGGATCTTGTTGAGCCGGATGTCGCCCGAGGTGGTTTGCGCCACGATCCGGTCCGCGGCGTCCACGATCTCGATGTTCCCGCTGGTGGTGCTGGCCTGGACCTCGGCGGCGGTGCCGCGGACGCGGATGTTCCCGCTCGTGGCGTTGACCATCACGCGCGTGCCGACGGGTACGGAGAGTTCGTAGTACGTCTCGCCCATGCCGCTGCGGGAGCGCGAGTAGCGCTCGGGACGCGGGCTCAGGGTGATGCGTGCGCGGCTGAACGTCGGCTCGATGAGGCCGCGGTCCGTGCGCGCGACCACGCGCGCCTCGGGGCGCGTCCATCCCGTGACAACGATCGTGCCGGAGATGGCGGTGGCATCCACCCAGCCGTTGCGGTCGAAGGCGAACGTGGTGTCGATGCGCGCGGCCGGCTCCTGCGCGCCGGCGCGCGCGGCCAGCAGTGCCGCGGCGGCGAGGGCCGCGAGGTGCTTCGGGGTCAGGGTCATCATGGGGATCACTCGTGGTTCATCCGCGCAGCGGGACGCCCGCGACGGCGCGGAGCACCCGGAGCTTGGAGTCGTAGGCGTCGGTGAGCCGGCCGAGCAGGAAGCTGCTCTGCGGGCTCTGGGCGAGCGCCGCCTTGCACGCGGCGATCGCCTGGTCGATGATGGCGAGGTTCTTGTCGAGCGCGGCGACGGTGGCCGAATCGAGCTCGCTGCGGCGCTCGGCCACCAGCTGGCGGAGCGCGGCAATCTCGCGATCGTAGGTCTGGTCGAGCGTGGGGCTGCCGGCGAGGCGCACATTGCGCGTGAGGTCCATGGCCGCGGCGAACCCGGTATCGGACGCGGCCGCCAGTGTCGTCGGGGCGGTCCGCGTGGCCACCGTCCACGTCACGGTCGCGGTGACCGCCACGAGCACGGCCGCTGCCGCGAGCCCGCGCCATGCGGCCGGGCGGGCGGCGGGGCGGGCGGCGGAGCGGGCGGCGGGGACGCCGTTCACGGGGGTGGGAATCGGCACGACCTCGGCCTGGATGCGCGACGCGACGCCCGCCCAGAGGTCACGCGCGGGCGCGAGCTCCACCGCGTCGAGCTGCGCTGCGCGGGTCACGATCTCGAGCAGGTCGCGCACGAGGGCGTCGCACGCCGCGCAGCCCAGGCGGTGCGCGTCCATGCGATCGCGCGTGGCACGGTCCAGGTCGTGCTCGAGGTAGTCCTGCACCAGCGGCTCGAACTCGCCGCAGGTCATGGTCAGCCGGTCGTTGCGGTCGGTCATTGGGTCAACGCCTCGCGGAGGAGCATGCGCGCGCGGTGCAGCTGCGCCTTGCAGCCGCCTGCCGTCACGCCGAGCATTCCGCCGATTTCCTCGTGGGTGTAGCCGTGTACGTCATGGAGGACAAACACCTTGCGCGCCCCCGGTGGCAGTCCGGCGATCGCCTTCTCGAGGTCGATCGACAGGGCGGGCGAGGTGTCGCCACCGGGGCCCCGCGTGCGCCGCGACGGAATCGTGTCCACGTCGTCGATCGAGCTCTCCCTGCGGCCGTCTTCCCGCTTGACGCTCTTGCGGTCGTTGAGGACCACGTTGACGGCCAGCCGGTGGAGCCACGTGGAGAACGCGCTGTCGCCGCGGAATTGCGCGAGCTTCTGCCACGCGCGGACGAACACGTCCTGCGTGAGTTCCTCGGCGCGCTCGCGGTCGCCGACCATGCGCGCGCAGACCGAGAACACGCGATTCACGTTGGCCCGGTAGATACGCTCGAACGCGTGGCGGTCGCCGTGGGCGGCGAGCGTGACGTCGTCCTGGGGCGCCTGGGCGGTCAACGTGGGCAGGTGTCTGATGGCGAGAGCCGGCACGGGTCCGTACGGTGGCTGGTGTCCTCGTGATTCAGACCACCGGAGGCTGCGGCAGGGTTTGAAGTTGCCGGTGGGCGGCCGGGCGACACCAGAGGGGCGTAGATTGCGTACGGTTGGTCGGGACGGCGCCGACGTGCGGCGCCACCGCGGCGGGACCACGACGCAGGAGCGGACGCATGACGGTAACCGTGATGCAGGGGACAGGGGCGGGCCA
>CAZKYG010000189.1:0-4474 GCA_964556915.1 uncultured Gemmatimonas sp. | reverse complement strand
TTGTAGATCTCGCCGTTGAAGGTCACGACCGAAGGCGCACCCAGCGCCTCCATCGGCTGACGCCCCTCTGGGCGAAGATCAATGATCGACAGCCGCCGATGGCCCAGCGCACACCGCCCATTGGGATCGAGCCAGACACCTGCATCGTCTGGTCCGCGGTGCACCATTGAATCGCGCATGGCGATGACCAGCGCTTGCAGCTCGGCTCCCGAGTGACGGCCGCTGAGATCAATGACGCCGGCGATGCCGCACATGGGCTGCCCCCTCACACCAGAACTGACGCACGATTTCCGCCGCCCGCCTGCAGCGCCGGCTCGATAAACTCAACTATCCGACCTTGTGAAGAGGGAACAAACGAATTGCAACCCGGACAGGCAGGATGCCTGGGAAACAAGACCCAGAAGAAGGCTGCCGGCCAGCCACGGTAGATTACCGACGATTTATGACGCTATCCGCTCGTCGTGCTGACGAGCGACGGGGACATTGATCTCGGCGTGGCGGAAGCGACCCACAAGGATCGGCGCTGAAAGTCAAGAGTCTGGTCCACCATCCGGTCGATCGAGAATCGCTCCTGAATGAAGTTCGGGCCGTTGGCCGCCTTGGCCTTCCACGCACCCAGGCTGGACAGGACGTCGATCAGGGCCTCGGCCAGGGCGTCCTCCGATTCGCGGTCAATCAGCAGGCCGGTCCGTCCGTGGTCTACTGCGTCGGCGGCGCCGCCTCCCTTTGAGACGACAACGGGCAGGCCAAGCTGTTGCGCCTCCAGCACAACGTTAGGCGTTCCTTCCCACCACGCCGTATGAAGGAAAACGTCCATGGCCGACATGACGCGCGGCAGGTCCCCGCGCCTGCCCAGGCAGTGAAACCTCTCCGCTATTCCCAGTTGTCGCGCCCGTTGCCGGACGTCCTCGAACAAAGGCCCCACACCCATCAGCACCGCATGCGCGTCCGGCCGCGCTCGAAGCGCCTTTGCAAACGTATCGACAAACAGGAGCGGCCGCTTCTCCTCCGACATGCGGAAGGCTCCCACCACAACAGGAGCGTCAGCAGGCAGGTGCAGTTCGTCGCGAACCTCCTTGCGTTCGTTCTGGTCGGCGGCGTGCAGATGCGACAGATTTACGCCGTTGAGGACGACCTCGAATTTGTCCGCCGCTACGCCCATCCAGTCCGCATAGCACTGGGCGCCGGCTTGAGAGTTGTTGATGAAGTGAACACGCGGACACCGTGACAACCAGACATACCAAGGGTGCATGTAAGGGCTGTACAGGTAGGGAAAATTCTGCGGGTTCACATTGCGTGTGGAGAGGATGATGCTCGGAACGCCGGCGAGTAGCGCTGCGGGAGCGCCCCAGATGTTTGGATGGTCCAACCAGAAGTGGGCGATGTCGGGTTGGATCAGCGAAATATCCACCCAGAGATCCAGAGTCCACGCATGGAAGTTCGCAGGCAGTCGGCGAATAAGACGAACGATCTGCGGATTACTTCGGATCAGCTCGACGCCCTCCTCGCGGATCGGCGAGTTGTTCAACCGGATATCGATCGGGTAGTCCTCAAGCAGATGTTTGTAGTGAGCGCCATCGCCCTCTAGCGGATAGATCGTCAGGAGCGTTTGCTTACGGTGACCGCGACGGGCAAGCTCTGTCATCAGGTTCACAAGTTGTCGTTCGGCGCCGCCGGCGCCCAGAGTGCCGATGCAGTGCATCGTCTTGGGCCAATGCCCGGTTAGCCTACGGCCAGGCGAACCCCGCATGCCGAGCATGGTTGCTAGGTCGGGGTCGATCCCTTCCCCACCCACTGCAGAAAAACTGGGGCGCGCCAACTGGCGAGCCAGACGCAGCCAATAGCTTGGCTGACCAGATTCCCTTGCTTCGGGATGCAGCTGCTGCGCAATGTCCCAATACCGCATCGACATTCCTAACCCGCAAGCCCGGTGCGGGGTCGCCGCCAGCCGATCCGTCGGCACCATAGACCGAGGTTTAAGCCGCAAACCATACCCAAAGACGCCGCAAAAGCTGCTTCCAAGCCTCGCGTGTCCCGAACCCCATGGACGGGGTTGTCCCGGGGCCGCCGGCCAAATATGGGTCCCGATGCTCCGGTAATACGACGCACTGGAACATTGCGCGCCGCGAAGCTTCTGGCTAGTCAGTCGCTTCCAACATCACAAAGCAAGAGCCTCAACAGAGCCAGCCTGTCATGGATGAGTTGCGTTACGGATTCGGGAAGAACTGGGGCGAGTTCGTCCAGAAGAAGCTGAGCGACAAGATCATCCATGATTCAATGGAACATATGCGGAAGTTTGCCCGCTTTGAATCGTTGGCCGGAAAGACATTCCTGGACATCGGCTGCGGCTCAGGGATTCACTCGCTCGCGGCGCTGAAGCTCGGCGCGGACCGCGTGGTCAGCTTCGACTATGACGAGAACTCGGTCGCCACGAGCCGCAAGGTTCGCGAATGGGCCGGCATTCCGGAAAGCCGCTGGAAGATATTCCAGGGCTCCGCACTCGACAAAGGCATGATGGCGTCGCTTGGCAAGTTTGACGTCGTCTATTCGTGGGGGGTGCTGCATCACACCGGTGCGATGTGGGATGCGATCCGTGCGTCGATGATCCCGGTCAAGCGCGGCGGCGAATACTATATCGCGCTTTATTCGTCCGACATTTACCTCGACCCCACGCCGGCATTCTGGATCAAGCTCAAGCGCGCTTACAACCAGGCTGATCCGCTGACTCGAAAGCTGATGGAACTCAAATACGTATACTGGATCTATATCCGTCCGGAGATCGAAGAGGGACGCGATCCGCTGGGGCGTATCGCGAACTATGGCAAGCGCGGCATGACGTGCTGGACGGACGCCAAGGATTGGATGGGCGGCTACCCGATGGAATTCGCTGGATACCAGGAGACGCGGGCATTCTGCGAAAAAGAGGGAGGTTTCGATCTCGTCAACGTCCTCACCGGCGAAGGTTGTACGGAGTATCTGTTCTCCCACCTGTCCGATTCTGAGAAGTGGTCTGGCATTGAACAGACGCGTCAGCGAAAGCCGATGACGGGGCCTTTCAATGCAGCCGGCGGACACGCCTATACTTTCAACGTTCCGGAGCTGGCGGACGCTGCCGACTCTCCGGCGGACCACATGCGCTCGCGGGTCATGATCTATGAGAATGATAGGCCGCTTGCCATCGCCCATTGCACGCACGCGGATGTCCGCGGTCATGGCGGGGGCCGGTTCAGCCACTGGAACAACGAGCTCATTTTCTCGGCCAGCGATAATTCCGATCCCAACTGGAACGGTCGGCAGTATTCCTATTGCGAGACATATTAGGCCCGTCGGCTCGGGTAGCGAGCCAGTAGAATCCTCTGCTCGCTGAGCGAAGTTCTAGCTGCGCGCGAAGAATTCGAGTGGCGTCATTCCTTTGCTCGACGCCAGGTCGTTCAGCGGATGCAGCTCGACACATGGCGAACGCCCTTCGTGCACGCCGTACTGCATGAAGTGCAACAGCGGAGAAACGCCTGAGGCGCCCACATCAGGATACTGCCGGACATAAAACAGGGGGTCGAAATTCAACAGCGGACGGCGCCCCTCACCCTCGCCAAACTCGAAGTAATGACCAAGGCTATCGGACGAATTCAGATTTGGGTCCGCTTGCGCGTAAGCAGCAGCGTCAAACGGGGGAAAGGCAAGCTGAAGCGGCGCCAGCTTTTGATCCAGAGCCAGCTTCGCCTGCGTGAACGCACTCACACGCTTCCGGCTGGACGCTTTTCGATTTACCGCGGAAACACCCTTACCGAACTTCCGGAATGGCGCTAGCAACCGCCAGCCTGTCGACGCCCGGATGGCGGCCAGATCGCTCTTCAGCGAATCGAGCTCATGCACGTGATTGGCGCCGCGTTCCGAAGATCGATCCAATCGCGAGATTAGCGATTTCCACCGGTTGCCAAGCTTTTCCAACTCGATTGCTGTTTCCCGCGCACTCATTCCTTCTCGAACCGGCGCGCTGCTTGCCGCCGCTTGCGCGGACTGACCGAAAACCTTGGCTTCGAAAGCGCCTAGCGAGGCCTCACCCTGAGCGAGCAATGAATCGAACATATCGAGCGCGCGATAGACTTCGATCAGGCGCTCGGAATAGTCGTCAGCGACGGCCTGCAGTTCCCTTAACTGTTCGTTCGCCTCCGCCAACCGGCGATCGTACCGCGCCTCAAGCAGCGCGCGCGCCTGCTCGTCTAGGCGGTTCATTTCCTTCAAAGCCTCGACAGTCCGGCGAAGCGTCGCCTCCCGCTCTTCGCGGGCTGCGTGTTCTACCCCGGTCATTTCCAGCTTCGCCTGCAACTCATGTATCTGGGTGGTGAGAGATTGGGTGTTCTCCTCCCGCCACATCCGCTCACGCTGTCCGGCTTCGTGCGCCTCCCGCAGGCGTCCCTGCAGCTCGCGGTTTTGCTCAAATATCATCCGGCTGGCGGCTGCGCTTTCGTTGAAG
>CAZKYG010000188.1:0-5234 GCA_964556915.1 uncultured Gemmatimonas sp. | reverse complement strand
GGCACGGCCGCCACGGTCGGCGCGCCGGCGGGTCCCCCGTCGAGCGCGGCGGCGAGCGCCTCCACGGAAAACGCGCCCGACAGGCGCGAGAGCGACGCGGTCATCTCCTCGGTGCGCGGCGCCGTCTCCGACGCCGCCGCGATCCCCGCCTCGAGCGCGTCCGCCGCCGCGAAGAGCGCGTCCATCATCGGCTGCGTCACGCGGCCGCCCGCCCCGCGGATCCGGTCGAGCCGCGACTCGAGCTCGTGCGCGAACTCCGCCACCGCATGGTAGCCCATCGTCGCGCTCATGCCCTTGACCGTGTGCACCGCCCGGAAGACCTCGGCCACGGCCGCCGGCGACTCGCGCTCGGACTCCAGCGTCAGGAGCGCGCGATTGATCGCCGAGAGCTGGTCCTGGCTCTCACTGCGGAAGAGTTCCGCGTATCTCGCCTGGTCGAGCGCCACGGGGAGCGGGCGGGTCGGGGATGGCCGCGCGTCGGCGCGCGGCGCCTCAGCCGAGGACTCGCTGGACGGCTTCCAGCACGCGGCTCGGCTGGAATGGCTTCACGACGAAGTCCTTCGCGCCCGCCTGGATCGCCTCCACCACGAGCGCCTGCTGACCCATCGCGCTGCACATGAGCACCTTCGCGTTCGGGTCGAACTCGGTGATCGCCCGCACGGCGTCGATCCCGCCCATGTCGGGCATCACGATGTCCATCGTGACGAGGTCGGGCCGCAGCTGCTTGTACTTCTCGACGGCATCCTTGCCGGTCTCGGCCTCGCCCACCACCTCGAAGCCGGCCTGCTGGAGGATGTCGCCCACCATCGTCCGCATGAAGATCGCGTCATCGCAAATCAGAACCGTGTGTGCCACGTCGGCCTCGTCGTGTTGTACCGTGTCAGACCGCGAGCGAATCGCGCGCGATCGCCTCGACCACACACCACTGCGCGGTGTCGCCGGTGTCGCCGATCCGCGCCAGCCCGCCGATGATACCGTCGGCCGCGGCTCCCGCGCCCGCCGGCTCGATGGCGTCCCCGGCGATGTCGGCCACGCCCTGCACCGACTCCACCCCGATCCCGAACCGCCGTCCCGCGCCCTCCACGACCATCACGAACATCGGTGTCCCGTCCGGCGCGCCGCGCAGCCGCGCCGAGAGATCCACCACCGTCAGCAGCGCGCCGCGGACGTTCATGATCCCCAGCACCCACGGCGCGGCGCCCGGCAGGCGGGTGACCGCGCGCGTGCGCACGATCTCGCGAACCGCCTCCAGATCGCACGCGCACGCCGTGCCCGCGGCCCGGAACCGGAGGATCCGGCGGCCCGGCCCGTGGTGTTCGGCCGGCCCTGTCTTCTCGCTGCTATCGCCCGTCGTCTCTATAGAAGCCAAGGTACTCCAGGGGGTCGGGGTGGGCAATTAAATCTGCCATTTCCGACGCCGCGCCGAGAGAGCCACGCAGGTCACCGGGAAGTGGTGACCTGAGATCCATTTCCGCGCCGGTCACGGGGTGCTGGAACCGCAGCCAGGCCGCGTGCAGGAACTGGCGTTTGGGCGGGAGCGCCATGAGCCGGCGCGCGCCGCCCCCACCGTAGGTGTCGTCGCCCACCACCGGGTGACCGATCGAGGCGAGGTGCACGCGGATCTGGTGGGTCCGCCCCGTGTGCAGGTGCGCCCGCAGCAGGTCCACGCTCGTGAACCGGGCGAGCCGGTGGAAGTCCGTTCGCGCCGAACGGCCCGTCGCGACGATCGCCATGCGCTTGCGGTCGTTCGGGTCGCGGGCGATCGGACGGTCCACCGTCACGTCGTCCTTGGCGAGGTGGCCCCAGCAGAGTGCGGCGTAGCGACGCACCACGCGCCGGTCGGCGATGGCCCTGGCCAGGATCCGGTGCGCGCGCTCCGTCTTGGCGATGAGCATCAGCCCGGACGTTTCCTTGTCGAGGCGGTGGACCAGCCCCGCCCGCTCCTCGCCGCCACCTTCGGCCAGCGCCTGCCCCCGGCCCTTGAGCGCGTTGACGAGCGTCCCGGTCCAGTTGCCAGGCGCCGGATGCACGACCATGCCCGCCGCCTTGTCCACCACGAGGAGGTCGTCATCCTCGTACACGACGGCAATCGGGATCGCTTCGGCCAATACCGGACGGGCTTCCGGCGCGGGCACGTCCACGGTCACTTCCACGCCCACTGCGGGCACGAAACTCGAGCGTTCGCGGCGCCCGCCAACCAGCACGCGCCCGTTGGCGATCAGCGTGGCGGCGCGGGTCCTCGAGAGGCCGGTATGTCGGCCGACCAGCAGGTCGAGACGGGCGGGTTCCTCAACCCGGAAGCGATGGGTCTCGGGCATCGGAGCCACCGGGGAGGTCATCGGCCGGGTCGGCGCTCGCGCCGGCCGACGCACCGCTGGCGGCAGGCGCCGCGCGCTGCCGGTCCACGTCCTCGCGCCAGAGCACGTACGCGAGCAGGATGGCGCCGCAGCTCACCGCCATGTCCGCGACGTTGAAGGTGGGCCACCGCGCCGTGCCGACGCCGACGTCGATGAAATCCACCACGCCGCGCGCCGAGCGCACGCGATCGAGCAGGTTCCCGAGCGCGCCGCCACACACGAGCGCGATGGCCGTCACGCGGCGCAGGTCGCCGCGCGTCGTTTCCACGTAGAGCCGGCCGAGGAGCACCAGCGCCCCGACGGTGAGCGCCATGAAGATCCATCGCGATTGCGCGCCGAGGTGCAGGCCGAATGCCGCGCCCGGGTTGTACACCAGGGTCAATCGCAGGGCATCGCCCACGACGCGGCGCGGAAAATACGCCGGCGAGAGCATGTCCACGGCGAGGAGCTTGGTGATCTGGTCGGCGACGAACACGCCGCCCACGATCGCGCCGAAGAGCCGCGGGTACGCGAGCGCGCGCGGGGCGCCGGGCGCAGCCGACCGCGCGTCCCCCGTGCGATCCGGCGTGCCATCGCCCGTCATCGCCTCCGCCGCGGCGCCTCCGTCAATCGCCTTTGCGCTTTCCATCTTCCTCTTTCTGCTTGCAGTTGATGCAGTAGCGCGCGTGCGGAAGGGCGTCGAGCCGCTCGAACATGATCTCGCCGCCGCAGTTGTGGCAGCGGCCGTACACCTCCGGCTTCTTGTAGAGCCGGCGCAGCGCCTCGTCGATGTGCCACAGGAACCGGCCCTCCTGGCTCGCGAAGAGGAAGGCCTTTTCGCGCTCCATGGCGTCGGTACCCTGGTCGGCCATGTGGAACGAGTAGGACGAGAGGTCGCCGTCGGCGCCCTGCGGCGTGTTGCCGAACGTCTCGTCATAGTGGCCGAGTTCCTTGAGCACGCGCCTGCGCTCCTCGAGCAACCGCTTCTCGAAGTGCGCGAGCGTCTTCTTGTTCATCGGCTTGAACGGCTTCACGCCGGTCGCGTCGGCCATCGTCAGGTGTCCTTTGTCAGGGCAAGGTGCGCCGTGAAGCCGTCGAGGGCCACCTCGACTGCCTGTGCGCCATCGGGCATCGCGTCCCCAAGCACGATGTCCCGGGCCAGCACTTCGCCGGCGATCCACTGCCGGTGTTCCGTCACCGCGCCGGCCACGGGGGCCGGTCCGGCGACACGCAGGATAATACGGTCGCTCACGTCGAGTCCGGTTTCTTTGCGCAATCGTTGCGTCCGGCTCACCAGTTCCCGTGCTATACCCTCCGACCGCAGGGACGGTGTCACCGTCGGGTCGATGGCGGCGAACCGCCGGCCGTCCTGCTGGACGACCAGCGCACCGCTGGCGCGCCGGACGATCGTCAGGTCGTCCGCGGTGAGCCGGTGTTCGCGGCCGTCCACATTGACGAGCACGGCGTCGCCGCGTTCAAACGCCTCCAGCGCATCCGATCCCAGCGCCGTGACCGCGGCGGCGGCCTTCGGCGTGTCCTTGCCGAACACCTTCCCGAGCGAGCGGAAGTTCGGTCTGGCCTCGAGCGTCACCAGGGCGCCGGCCGTCGTCGCGAATTCCACCGACTTCACGTTCATCTCGGCCTGGAGGAGCGGCACCAGCCCCGTGAGGCACGCGCGCGCCGCGTCGTCGAGCGCGCCCGCCACGCAGACCATCCGCGCCAGCGGCTGCCGCACGTTGACCTTCGCCTCCTCGCGCGCGGCGCGGCCGAGGCGCGACAGCTCGCGGATCTCCGCCATCGCCGCCTCGAGCGGCGCGTCGATGTCGCCCCGCGCGGCCCCGTCACCCCGCACGTACGGCACTTCGTGCACGCACGCGCCGCGGTTCAGCGCACCGAACATCCAGTCCGACATGAACGGCGCCAGTGGCGCGAGGAGGCGGCAGGTGGTGGACAGCACCTCGTGCAGCGTCGCGAACGCCGCACGGTTGTCGTCGGACGCCACGTCGTAGAAGCGCTTGCGCGCGAGGCGCACGTACCACTTCGAGACGTCCTCGTCCACGAACTGCATGATGAGGCGCGCCGCGCTCGTGGCGTCGAAGCGCATGAGCATGGCGTCGCACTCGGCTTCGACCGCCGCGAGGCGCGACAGCACCCAGCGATCGAGGGCCGGCCGGTCCGCCGCCTGCGGGTCGCGCGCCGACGGTGACCAGCCGAAGTTCGCGTACTGCGCGAACGACCCCTGGTACAGGTTGCGCAACGTGATGAGGAAGCGGCCCGCGCCGTCGCGGATCGCCTGCTCGTCGAAGTTCTTCGGCACCGACATCTGGCTCGACGACACGAGGAACAGCCGCGTGGCGTCGGCGCCGTGGCGTTCCATCACGGCCCACGGATCCACGGCGTTGCCGCGCGACTTGGACATCTTCTGGCCCTTCGCGTCGCGCACGAGGTCGTGCACCACCACGTTGCGGTACGGCGACGGCGTCGCCGCCGCGTTGTTCGGCAGCCCGTCGCCGAGCCCCGTGGCGATCGCGAGCAGTGAATAGAACCACCCGCGCGTCTGGTCCACGCCCTCGGCGATGTAGTCGGCCGGGAACTCACGCCGAATGCGCTCCGCGCTGCCGGGGGCGTGCGGATAACCCCACTGCGCGAACGGCATCGAGCCCGAGTCGAACCACGCGTCGATCACCTCGGGCACGCGACGCATTGTCCCAACCGGCGGCATGCCAGCCACCTCCTCCAGATAGTCGGACTCGAGGTGTTCATCCTCGGCGCACAACGGACACCGCCACGTCCACTCGTCGATGAACGGCTTGTGCGGATCGAACCCGTCCGGCAGCGGCCGTCCGGCCGCCGTCGCCAGCTCCGCGAACGACCCGATCGCCGTGCGATGCGCGTCGT
>CAZKYG010000187.1:0-15741 GCA_964556915.1 uncultured Gemmatimonas sp. | reverse complement strand
GCCGCCGTGCGCCTGCACGATGCCCGCGGACACCGAAAGCCCGAGCCCCACACCGTGGCCCGTCGGCTTGGTCGTGAAGAACGGCTCGAACATCCGCGCGGCCACGTCCGGCGGGATGCCCGCGCCATTGTCCTCGACGATCACCTCGAACCAGCCGTCCCTGGCGCGGCTCGACAGCCGCACGCTTCCGCCGGTGCCCGCCGCCTGGCCGGCGTTGGTCAGCAGGTTGGTGACCACCTGCTCGAACCCGGTACGGTCGAGCGGCCCCGCGGTGTCCGCGTCGCGCAGCTCCACGGTGAAGTTCACGCCCTGCGTGGCGAACCCGCGCTGCATGGCGCGCGCCAGGCTGTGCAGGATCGGGCCGGGCGCGGCGGGCGTCTGCGGCCGCGCGACGTCGCGCCGCGCATACGTGAGCAGGTCGCGCACGATCGTCCGCGAACGCAGCGCCTGCGCCTGGATCACCTCGAGCGCGAGCCGCTCCTCCGGCGTGCGCGTGTCCGCGAGCAGGTCCTCGGTGAAGTTGAGGATGGCGGCCAGCGGGTTGTTGAGCTCGTGCGCCACGCCGGAGACGAGCTTGCCGAGCGACTCGATGCGCTCGGCGTCGGCCACGCGCTGCTGCAGCTGGCGCCGCTCGCGCTCGGCAACGGCCAGCGCCGTCTCGTCCACCCACAGCGCCACGCCGCCCACGATCACGTCCTCCGCGTCGCGCAGCGGCACGAGGTGCGAGCGGAACGATCGCTCGCCCTCGTCCGTCGGGTACGCCCACGACACCGACGCCTCCTCGCCCGCGAGCACGCGCCGGCACGCGTCGGCGTGCCGCTCGAGCACGCCGCCCGGCGCGTCGCCCCCGAACAGCGCGTGCAGGTCCGCGCCGATGAGCCGCACGCCCTTCGTCTCCTGCGCCCGCGCCCAGTCGCCGAACACCGACGTCACGCGGACGTCGCGGTCGAACGTGATGAAGCCGGCCTTGAGCGCGCGCAGCACGATGTTGAGCCGCTCGTCCTTCTCGCGGAGCTCGTCGTGCCGCCGGTGCGCGTCCGTGACGTCGCGCGCGATGACGACCGTCGCCGCCTTGCCGTCCACCGTGAGCGGAAACGCCGACGTGTGCACCCAGCGCTCGGCGCCGTCCTTGCGCACGTAGCGCACCTCCAGCTCCACCGACGCGCCGGCCTTCGTGCGCGCGAACGCCCCCATGATCGCCGGCCAGTCGGCCGGCGGGAAGAACGCCGTGTTCGGGAGCCGCTTGATCTCCTCCCAGGTGTAGCCGGTCTGCTCGATCGTCGCGGGATTCACGTCCAGGAAATGCCCGCCCTGGTCGAACGTCATCACCATGTCCGACGCCGACTCCACCAACGTGACGTACCGCCGCTCGGCGTCGCGCATCGAGTTCACGAAGCGCGTCTGCAGGTGCATGAGGAGCAGCACCGTCCACAGCGCGCCGGCGATGCCCGCCACGACGAAGAGCCGGTTGCCCGTGACCGGCGGCAGGCCGATCGGCGACGCCACGTGCACGAGGCCCGCCACCGGCAGCACCACGACCACCATGTACACGCCCACGATCAGCGCCGCCACGGCGATCGCGCGCGGTCGCGGCAGCGTGGCCGTGGCGATGAGCATCATGTGGGCGAAGAACGCGATGCCGAGATACTGGGCCGCGTCGAGCATCACGTACGTGACGCCAAGGAAGAGCACGTCGATGACGATCGTCCATCCGTAGCGTCCGAGCCGCCGCGCGTAGTCCACGGGCCGCGCCGCCCACCGCGTCATCAGCGCGTTGGCCACCACCCACGATCCCATCACCGCGTACACGCGCCAGTCGATGCGCGCGCCCAGCACGTGCGCGAGCCCGATGAACGCCGTCGAGGCGATCAGCGTCACGTAGTGGCGCGCCGCCGACGAGTCGATCCAGTTCGAGATGGCCGGCGCCAGCGTCGATGCGGCGGGCCCGCTGGCGCGGACGGAGGAGGCAGGACGCTGGCTCACGCGTCCAATCTACGGCGCCGGGCCGGGTCCTGTTGCGCGCGGCTGCAATCCGGCCATCGCCGGGCGCTGCCGCGGCCTAGCGGCTGTGCGTGTGGATCAGGTCCACCAGCTCGTCGTACATGGCTTCCGCCTCGGCGTCGCCGCTCCGGATGGCCGCCGTGGCGCAATGCTTGAGGTGGTTCCGCAGCAGCTCGCGGGCCACGCCGCGGAGCGCCTCGTGGACCGACGCGATTTGCGCCAGGATGTCCGCGCAGTACCGGTCCGCCTCCACCATCCGCTGGAGCCCGCGGACCTGCCCCTCGATGCGGCGCAGCCGCACCAGGTTGCGGTCGCGGATCGCGGCATCCACCGCTACGGCCTTGCGACCGTCGTCGGCGTGGGCCGCGCCGCATCCGCAAAGCGGGGCGGCTTTCGGGGCGGTCGGGGCCTTCCGGACAGCGGGGCTCATGCGACCCTCACGCGGCGCAGCCGCAGGCTGTTGGTGACGACACTCACGGAACTGAACGACATGGCGCCGCTCGCCAGGATCGGGGAGAGGAGCACGCCGAACGCCGGCCAGAGCGCGCCGGCCGCGACCGGAATCGCGATCACGTTGTAGATGAACGCCCAGAACAGGTTCTGCTTCATGGTGCGCATCGTGCGGCGCGAGAGCGTGATCGCCTGCCCGACGCTCGCGAGGTCGCCGCGCATGAGGACGACGTCGCCGGCGTCGGCCGCGATGTCCGTGCCCGTGCCCATCGCCATGCCCACGTCGGCCTGCGCCAGCGCGGGCGCGTCGTTGATCCCGTCGCCCACCATGGCCACCACCTCGCCCGCCGCCTGCCGCCGCTTCACCTCGGCGACCTTCCCGTCGGGCAGCACCCCGGCCACCACCTGCGCGATGCCCGCCGCGGCCGCCACCGCGCGCGCCGTGCGCTCGTGGTCGCCCGTCAGCATCACCACGTCGAGGCCAAGGGCGCGCAGGCGGCCGACCGCCTCGCGCGCGCCGGCCTTCACCGGGTCGGCCACGGCGACGAGCCCGGCGAACGCCCCGTCGGCGGCCACGAACACGGCCGTCTTGCCCGCCGCGGCCAGTTCGGCGGCACGCGCGTCGAGCGATGTCGTGGCGATCGCCCAGTCGGCCATGAACGTCGCGTTCCCCACGGCCACGGCGACGCCACCGACGACGGCGGTCGCGCCACGCCCGGGGAACGCCTGGAACCCCTCGGCGACCGCCGGCGCGCCGCCGACGGGCAGTTCGGCCGCGCGCCGCACGATCGCGTCGGCGAGCGGATGTTCGCTCGCGCGCTCCACCGCCGCGGCGAGCGCGAGCAGGGCATCGGCGCCACCCGCGCGGTCGTGGGCGGATCCCGGCGCCACGATCACGTCGGTCACGCGGGGCCGCCCCTCGGTGACGGTGCCCGTCTTGTCGAGGATGACGGTCGTCACGTCGCCCGCGCGCTGCAGCGCGGCGCCCCCCTTGATGAGCACGCCGAGCTCGGCGCCCTTCCCCGTCGCCACCATCACGGCCGTGGGCACGGCGAGCCCCATCGCGCAGGGGCACGCGATGATCAGCACGGACACGGCCGCGGCAAAGGCGCGCACGAACGGCGCGCGGTCCACGTTCAGGTACCACACGGCGAACGTCACGACGGCAAGGCCGATCACGACGGGCACGAATACCGCCGAGACGCGGTCCGCGAAGTCCTGCACCGGCGCCCGCGACGCCTGCGCGTCGCGCATGAGCCGGACGATCTGCGCGAGCACGCTCTCGTCGCCGAGGGTCGTGGCGCGCACGCGCACCGCGCCGGTGCCGTTCATCGTGCCACCGATCACACGGTCGCCGGGCGCCTTCGCCACCGGCATCGCCTCGCCGGTCAGCATGCTCTCGTTGATGGCCGTCGCGCCGGACAGCACCTCGCCGTCCACCGGCACGCGCTCGCCGGGTCGCACCACGATCACGTCGCCGGGCATGACCTCGGCGACCGGCACGTCCGCCTCGACGCCCGCCCGCACGACGCGCGCCGTCTTCGGCTGCAGGTCCACGAGCGCGCGCAGCGCCGACGCCGTGTTCCGCTTGGCCCGCGCCTCGAACGCGTTCCCCGTGAGGATGAGCGCGATGATGATGATCACCGCCTCGAAGTAGACGTCGGGCTGCACGCCGGCGCGGGTGAACACGCCCGGCGCGACGGTGGCGACCGCCGAGTAGGCGTAGGCCGCGCCGGTGCCGACCGCGATGAGCGTGTTCATGTCGGCCGCGCCGTGCCGCGCCGCGCTCCACGCCCGGAGGTAGAACTGGCGGCCGGCCCACACCACGACGCCCGTCGTGGCGACGAGCAGCGCCCACGCCAGCGTGCGCGTCGGCAGCGCATACAGCCACGGCAGCACCGCGCGGACCGCCGGGTCGAGCACGCGCATCGCCCATCCGACGAGCGGGTCGGCCATGTCGTGCCCCGCCACGCCACCCATCAGCGGCATGGACGCCACCATCGCCGCGAGGCCCGCGGCGCCGGTCACGATCGCCTTGCGCCGGAGCGCCTGGAACTCCGTGGCCGCCTCGCCGTCGCGCTCCTCCTGCTCGGCGAACGCGGTCCGGTCGGGCCGCGCCAGTTCCGCTCCGTATCCCGTGTCGCGAATCGCGGCGACGAGCGCATCCGGCGAGACGGCGGCGGGATCGTACGTCACCGTCGCCGTGTGCATCATGAGGTTGACGCTCGCGTCGGCGACGCCCGGCTGCTTCTGGAGGGTCCGCTGCACGCGCGCCTGGCACGCCGCGCAGGTCATCCCGGTGACCGGGATGCGTACGGTCGTCACGCCGCCTCCACCACCTCGTAGCCCGTGTCCTCGACGGCGTCGCGCACGGCTTGCATGGTGACGGTGGCGGGGTCGAAGCGGATCGTCGCCGACCCGATCTCGACCTTTTCCACCTCGACGCCCGCGACCCGCGCCAACGCCTTTTGCACGGCGCCGACGCAGTGCCCGCAGCTCATGCCGGAAATCTTCATCTGGACGGTGGTCATCATCCCTCCGGTCAGGTAGTCACGTACTTCGCCTTCCCCCTCCCCCTCTCCCCTCACTCGCCCCTCACCCCTCACCCCTCACCTCTCGCCTATTGTAGATACCCCCACCCCCTATATCAAGCCGGGGATTCGCCGACACGGCGCCCCGGTCCCGTCGGTAGCTTGGACGGCAATTCCGGCATGACCTCGCCCACGTCGCCCGACGGGCCGCTGCGCCCGCTCCTCGCCCCGCGCTCGATCGCCGTGATCGGCGCGTCGCGCCGCGAGAACACCATCGGGCACCAGGTCCTCAACAACCTCATCGCCGACGGCTACACGGGCCGCGTCTTCGCGGTGAACCCGCACCGGGGCACGATCTGCGGGCTCGACACGCACCCGACCATCGCCGACGTGCCGGAGCCCGTGGACGCGGCGGTCATCGTGGTCCCGCATACGCACGTGTTCGACGTCGCTGCGCAGTGCTGCGAGGCGGGGGTCCGCGGACTCATCGTCATCTCGGCCGGCTTTGCCGAGGTGGGCGAGGCCGGCGCGGCGCGCGAGCATGCCCTCGTGGCGCTCATCCGCAAGCACGGCGTGCGCATGGTCGGGCCCAACTGCATGGGCATCGTCAACGCCGACCCCGCCCTGTCCATGAACGCCACGTTCGCGCGCGCCATGCCGCCGTTCGGCCCGGCCGCGTTCGTGTCGCAGTCGGGAGCGCTCGGCCTCAGCATCCTCGATCACGCGCGCGAGTACGGGCTCGGGCTGTCGCAGTTCGTCTCCGTCGGCAACAAGCCCGACGTGAGCGGCAACGACCTCCTCATGGCATGGGAGCACGACCCGGCGGTCGCGATCATCCTGATGTACGTCGAAAGCTTCGGCAATCCGCGGACGTTCCTCGAGCTCGCGTCGCGCATCACGAAGACCAAGCCCATCATCGTCGTGAAGTCCGGCCGCTCGCGCGCGGGCGCACGCGCGGCGTCCTCGCACACGGGAGCCCTCGCCGCGAGCGACGTCGCCGTGGACGCCATGCTCGCCCAGGCCGGCGTCATCCGTGCCGGCACCGTCGAGGCGCTGTTCGAGATCGCGGCGGCATTCACGGCGCGCGCGCTCCCGCGCTCGCGCCGCACGGCCGTGCTCACGAACGCCGGCGGGCCCGGCATCCTCGCGGCCGACGCCATGGAAGCCGCCGGCCTCACGCTCCCCGAGCTGCACCCCGACACGGTGCGCGCCCTCACGCCGCACTTCCCCGAGGAGGCGTCGATCCACAACCCGCTCGACATGATTGCGTCGGCGACGGCGCCCGCCTACACCACGGCGCTCACGGCGCTCCTCGCCGACCCGAACGTGGATGCCGCCGTGCCGATCTTCGTGCCGCCATTCGGCATCCGCCAGGAGGACGTGGCCGAGGCGATCGTCGCCGCCGCGCGCACCAACGAGCGAAAGACCGTGCTCGCCGTACTCATGGGACGCGAGGGGCTGCCCGAGGGCCGCGGGGACCTCCTCGCGGCCGGCGTGCCGACCTACGTGTTCCCCGAGTCGGCCGCGCGCGCCCTCGCCGCGCTCAACCAGCACGTCGAGTGGGCCGCACAACCGCCGCGCGCCCCGCGGCCGCTCGCCGTGGACCGGCCGCGCGCGGACGCGATCATCGCCAGGGCGCGCCGCGAAGGTCGTGAGAAGCTCGACGAGGTCGAGGCGCTCGACCTGCTCGAGGCGTACGGCGTTGCCGTGGCCCGCGCCCGGCTCGTCGAGCTTGATGGCGACGCGTTCGACGATCGGCTGGCGGCCGCGGCCGACACTGTCGGCTACCCGTTGGCAATGAAGATCGTGTCGCCCGACATCTCGCACAAAACCGACGCCGGCGGCGTGCGGCTCGGCATCGCCTCCGGCGTCGCCGCGCGCGAGGCGTGGGCCGCCATGCGCCACTCGCTGGCCGAACGCGCGAGCGGCGCGCGACTCACCGGCGTGATCCTGCAGCGCATGGCGTCGGGCGGCCGCGAGACCATCGTCGGCATCTCGCGCGAGCGCGGGTTCGGCCCGCTCGTCATGTTCGGGCTCGGCGGCATCTTCGTCGAGGCGCTCGGCGACGTCGTCTTCCGGCTCGCGCCGATCGACGCCGCCGAGTCGGTCGCGATGCTCGGCGCCATTCGCGGGGCGAAGATGCTCGGCGCCATTCGCGGCGAGGCAGCGGTGGATCGCGACGCCCTCGCCGAGGCCGTGCGGCGCGTGGCGCAGCTCGGCGCCGACTTCCCGGAGATCGCCGAGCTCGACGCCAACCCCGTGCTCGCGCGCGCGGATGGCGTCATCGCGCTCGACGCGCGGGTCCGTCTCGCCATTCCGCCCGGGTAGCGCGTGTGCGGCGGGCCGCTGGGGTCGATCCCGCGTTGGCGCTGCGCGTCGAGTGAGACGGCGCCACCCCGGGTGAGTTGGCGTCGCGCAGTGAGCACCGTGCGGCGGCGAGGCGCGCGGGCGGCTTACCTTGCAGCGCCGAAATATTCCCTGAGCCGGGCGGCGACGGTCCGCACGTTCCGCGTGTCGAGATGCCCCGCGCGGCGCACCACGCGCGACGGTTCGATGCACGCCACCTTGGCCGGTCGCACGACTGACGCCGCGGGCAACCCGGCGCGCCGGAGGTCGGCGACCGGCACGTCGCACTCCCATGGCGCGTTGTCGGCGCTGGTGATCATCGCGACCCACAGCAACCCGAAGGCGTGGAGGGCTGGCGCCGAGATCACCAGCGCCGGACGTCGCTTCTCGGCGAGGCGGTCGGCGTAGGGAAACGGCACGATGACGACGTCCCAGGCCCGGTACGGGCTAGAGTTCGCCATAGGCCTCGTCGTCGTGTGCCCCCGCCCACTCCGAGAACGTGGCAAACGGGTCATCCGCTTCGGCATCAGGCGCCTTGTCGATCAGGATCCCCGCGTCGGTGAACCGGTAGCGCAGGGAATCGCCCGGACGCACGGCCAGCGCCTCGCGGACAACGCGCGGGAGCACCGTCTGGCTTTTGGTCGAGACGCGCGAGTAGAGGTGCGGCTTCTTGCGGGGCGTGGTCATGCCTGAGCATAACCTACCGTCTTACGTCTTACAAGGCACCTTTCAGAGCGGGCGACCGGACTCGAACCGGCGACGTCCAGCTTGGGACACAGACGGATCGAGGTTGATTGCTGTTTCTTGAAACGGCGTCTCTGAAGTCGCCGGTCATGTCGGGCGGGACGACTTCAACGGACGTGTCCGATCTTGTCGGCGAGGAATATCGGGATCGTCAGAAAACGTCGAAGCGGCTCACCTACGAAACAGCCACCGCGCAGCCTGACCCACCTGACGCTCCGACACATGACGCATAGCCAGCAGCTCGCCGGATCGTCGCCCTGATAGTGCGCACGTGAGAGCCATACGCGCGCACGCGCGCACGAGACTCATGAGATGAAGATGCGCGGAGCGAAGCAGGCGGAAACGACACTAGTCCTCGGCCTGTATCGCCGCCAGGGGGCAAGAACCTACTTGGGATCGTCTCGTTGCAGTTCCACCGGCTGCACAGACTTCCTTTCTTCGTTCGGTAGGCCTGGCCGGTAGAAACGCCCGTTCAAGAAGCCCCGAATGCCATTCGGGGCGAGGGCATACGCTCCGCTCACGTCGAGATCACCGTAGGGGCGATCTGACCCCATTCCTGCAGCGAACACCCGCTTTTCCCCGAGAATCGTCCAGCAGACGGTTAGTCCCGCCGCAGACAACGCGCGCTGCAGCGAAGACCGCCGTACCAGCAGGGCGCCGGGGCCCGCCTCCAGCGCGCTGGGATCGAAGATGTCTAGCCTTCCGCCTGAGGCGACGTAGCTGACGGCCTCGCCGCTCCATCGACATCCGAGAAGCTTGAGCAACTCGGTACATGGGAGATGAAGAGTGAACGAGGCATCAGTCGAGCAGTCGAATCCCGAGTCCTCGTGGAGGTACTCGACGCCCACCGCCCTCACTCGGACGGGGCAACCCTTCGGAGTCACCCACCCGGAGTCGCCGTAGTAAGGGCGAGCGAAGTATCGGCTCGCGGCCGACCATCCGTGCTCTCCGATGAAGAGCCTGTGGTGAGTGGGCGGCTCAGGCATCCAACGGCCCATGAAATCGACCGATTTCGCCCACTTAACGAACTGATCGGCGTTGTTTGCGTCCAGTAGGTACGCGCGCGCCATCAACCAAAGATTGCGCCGGTCCCCAGAATACTCCTCCTCGTCGGGAGCCGTGGGTTCGGTGGATGAGATGTATCCGTTCAGGTTTAGCCATTCAGAGTTGTCTGCGGGCCTGGTCGCGGACAACAAACGCGCGACGTTCGGAATCTCCGCCGCGCTCGACGCCCAAGCATCCGCTGGCGTCGCCACCTCCCACTTCAAGACAGAGGTTGCGGACCACCAAGGCACTCGCGACTCACCTTGCCTTCGAGGCAGAGATCGCAAGGTGCAGGAAGGATCAATGTCACGAAGGAACTCTTGCCAGGGCCCTTCATAGGCTCGATCGGGATCGGAGTTTCCGAACCACTCTCGGTATTGAAAGTTGTCGGCGACTAATGACATGCACTCGTGATAGGCAATCCACTGGTACTTCTTGCCGATCCGCTCGGCCTTGTTACCGCTTCGACCCGTGTAGCCAATCTCCATCCGATCGAAGTGCCCGAATCGCTTCGTGGTCCAGCCGAGACGAAACACCTCTCGAAGCACGTAGCGCTGGATTTGACTCAGGTCGAACCTCGGCGGCTCGTCTCGATCATTCTTGAGCAAATCCTGGTACGCGACGGCGATGCTCTCCGACTGGGCCGTGTCCAATACAGCCATCAGGTCGACCAACGCGGCCTCCCATGCCGCTTCGACGCCTGGGTCGACTTCAACCTTGAAGGGCAGCTCCACCGGCGTGAGATCCTCGGACGCCGAGTCCGAGTCTCGCTCCCGCTTCCGCTTGCGCGACGGCTTCGCAGTTCGGAGGAAGTGACGAGTCAGCGCCTCCGTCCTGCGAAGCTCGTTATCGAGAGCACTGAATTTCTTCCAGAGACTCTGGTGGCCGCGCGGCCAAGACGCGACGATGTCATCGAGCTTCTCCTGCGTGGATCGCCAAGCCGGAGCTGACAATCGCAGTGACAGCCAGTTCGTAGTGCCCGAGTTCGTTCCGATAACGTATCGTGCGAAATCATCGTGCATGACCGAGTTCGCTATCCGATTGCGCGACCATTCGGGTGAGTAGCCGTCATACGATGCCTTGGCCCAGTTTTCCTTATACCGCTCCATCTGCTTCGGCGTAGGAATCCGTGGCCATACGCTGCCGTACGGCGGTCGCGCTCGCGAGTTCGTTTTCCCCAGCCGAGCCCCAAGATGGGCCGCATACTCAACGACGCCGCGAGCGTAGTCGCGCATCAAGATGTGGGGACGTGCTGTGCCGCTAGCGAAGACGCCCTTCACCACCGCGCGGGCCACTTCACGAACCCCGGTGACGGAATCGCTCTTCATCACACAACCGTACGCGACCGCGAACACTCGCTCGACGACATAGACGTCGTTGACATCGGCAAACGACTCAACAAGACGGACGACCGACTCGAGTCGGCCGGTCAAGAGAGCGACGAGAGCCTTCGTTGCACGGTCGCGCTGAAAGCGGTTCGAACTCGTTAGCAGCCATGCGAGGGCGGTGGCCGCGAGATCAACCACGTCCTTGGGCACCTTGTCAGTCGGAGAAACCGCCCAAGCCCAGTCAACGAGACGCGTGATCGACGTGTTGCGATCCCACATGCGATGAATCGAGATCCCCCACCACGTATCCCGCTCGGCAAGGGAGTCGCGGCGAAGCCTGAGATCGATCCGATCTGCATTGAACGGATGCTTGGGAATTGCGGCGAGCGAAAACAAGAGGTCCGTAACAGCGATCAAGTCCTCGTCGGACTTGATCGTTCGGTTGAGGATGTCACCTGCCGAGGACCCGAAATGAGCCGGGTCACGCCATAGCACGCTCAATCGGTAAGCGTGAGCGAAACCGAGCCACTGCTCAACGTTAGGAACAAGATCGGGCAGCTCGGCACCCGTGCGTTCCGGAACTTGAACGCAGAGCGCCTCAAGCCTGCCCCACGTCATTCGGCGGTTCGACTCGCTGACCAACGAAAGCGGACCGTCTACCGCAAAGACTTCGGCTGGTGCCGACTTGTCCAGGTGCAGGTCGAGCTGCCGCGCGACCCACAGGTAGTCGGCAAGCCTCTCGTAGCCGAGGTAGACTGCGTCGACTTCCTTTGAGTCGGATGTCCTGGCCCTTCTCTCTGCCAGAATTCCCTCGGAAATGAGGGCCGGAAAGAGTGAGCGTGGGTATTCACGGCCCGGAAGGATTGCCTCCACAAGCTCTTCAGCCCGCTCCCTCGGAACCCATGTCTCCCCAGTCGACGTCATCTCGTCGACTACCGCGTACACGGCACTTCTGACCAATGACGCTCGTTCAGAAAAGGCCAGCGACGCAGCAAGCTTTTTGTTGGCCGCCGCGAGGTACATGTCGAAGACTGATGTGATACCGGCGATGCCTCGCGGCAATCGGCGCTGTCCGGTTGCCGCGAGTCCGCTGCATAACACTTTGAGGAAAAGCGGGTTTCGAAACTCAGGCAGCAGGAGCGGAACCGACGGCGCTTCTAAACCGAAATACGCGAAGAATCCCTTGATTGCATCGAATTCGCGGTCCGCGAACCCATCGTGCTCGATATCAGGAATCGTTGAGGCGATGTTATCTGGCACGACCGCCGACTCATACTCGCTCCGGACCGACAATGCCACGGCGACCCATGGCGACCGTTCGAGGAGGGCGAGAAACGGCCCTAGGTGGGCAGGCCAGATCGCTCGTCCATTGCCCTCGTTTAGGGCATCGACGAGGACGAGCGCGCGCGATCCAGCCGCTTGTGCTGCTGCCTCAAGGGTGTCGACAAAATCCTGCGCCGAGAGACCAACTACGTGGAGGTGCTGTAGAGCCTGCGTCCACGGCGGCTCGGACGTAAGAAATCCCTGCCCCATGAGGAGTACTGTGGGGAATCCAGAATCAAGCCGTGATCGCGCGACGTCACAGAAAAGATGCGTCTTCCCTGTTCCAGCATTTCCAGTGACCAGAAGACGCTGCGAGTTCGCCACCTTGGATACTGAATCCAGCGACCAGCGCAAATCGCCAACTGTGGAGCGCAATCGATACGCGTTCGCCCGGAATGAACTAAGGCGATCAAGCGTCATGTCGTGACTCTGCTGCTGCTTCCGCTTCCGCTCGGCACGCAGGCGCGTTTCGACTGACTGCAGCTTGTCAGAAAGGACCTCTACATGCTCATTCAGCGACTCAACGCTCGTAAGCAATGGCGCTATGTCGAGCTGACCTGAAGCGGGAAACGAGAGATCGGCTAGTAGCCGAAGCATCTGCTCGATCTCCGCCTCTACCCTGTCGGATTCCGCGACGCTTGAGCTGTCGACGGACTCGGCCTCCTGCCGAGCGTAGTGGAATGATCGCGCATCCTTCCTGATCGTTCGACCGTTCAGCTTGACGCGGGCCAAGGCCGCTGGAGTTCGCCCCAGTAGATCGAAAGTCTGCGCGATGGGCAGCTCGATGTGTAACTCAGGGCTGTAGCGCGGTCCCGCCGCGCTAACCGCTTCCGCCAGCCGCTGACGAAACCAGTCCTCGCTAAGCACAGTCGCGTCGAACCAGTAGCGAAGCCGACCAGCGTTTTGAGGCCGCGTAAGCCGGTCGATCAACTCATGACTTCCCCACAACCCGAACTCTACGCTCAGACCCTTGGCAGCGGCGTCAGCCTTCCACCGCTTCACCGCCTCGTTCCATCGATCCTTCTCATGCGAGCGCCCGGGAACGCGCGGATCAGCGAGGTCGATTGGGAGGCACACAACGTACGAGCGTAGCTTCGAGTGCTTTTCGAACGCCGTCGTGACGGAAGAATCCAACTGCGCAATCTGATTCTGTCCGAGCTCATCGAAGTACTTGGCCTGCCAGGCGACTTCAGACCCATCGGCAAGGGTCGCGTAGCACTCGACGCCTCCGTCTGGCGTTCCCTTTCTTGTGAATGCCGATCCGGCTGGCCGTTCATCGCCCGCGAGCAGACAACAAAGCTCCTCGAATCCATTCGCCTGCGATCCTCGCAGATGGCGAATGCGATGCCAGTCGATGTTCGGCTGAGACACGAGCGCTAGCTCCTCACGCCTCTGGAAGCTCGACCCACTGCTTCCAATCCCGCGCTCCAGGGTGCCGTGGCCAGTAGAAGCCCTTTCTTCCGGGCGGCATCACGTGGGCGATATTGGCCGCCGCACGGAGAATCAACGGCGTGGCCGCACGGGCTCGATCTCGTGCCCCCACGGCACTCATTCGAAGGACCGCTTGGGACGCCGACTCTTCCCAGTTCCGATCATCGAGAAATGCGCGTGAGATCTCGCGCGGCCAGCTCGGCTCCTCGTCGCTTAGATGGAAGCCAGGAAGCCACGGAACTTCGAGGCGTGGTGCTGCCTCGTCCGTCCTCCCCAGGTCCGCCAGTCGTTCGGCAGTTAGACGTGTGAAGCACCAGCGCAGAGTCGCAAGTCCGTGAACGGCAGCGAGTGCCCTCGACATCGCCTCCCGCGCGACGGGGATCGCAGACTCGGACACGACTCGAGATTCGTGCGCAACGCGTTCGATCCACGGTGCTGTTACCGCAGAACCTCGCCCGAGCACGGTGAGGTGAGTGAAGTCACCGTCCCGGCTCGCATAAGTCTGAACGACGTGCGCGAGCACAAGCGGAGAGCGTCGTCGCCAAGCGATAGCACCGAGCGTCACGTAGGCCGCGACCTCAGCCGCTTCGTGAATCACTCTCCATGGATCGTACTCATATCTCTTCGTGTGGCGCGCTTCGTTCGAGAGTCTCGAGACAAACTCAACCGCCTTCTCGGGCAACCCTACATCGAGCGCGGCAACTGCCGGAGCGAGGATCTCCTCCGCCACCTCTGCAGCGCCCGGCAGGAGCCGAGTCAAGCCTTCAGCGTGCACATCTCGAAGGGGGCCAACCTCGGACCCGCGTTCATTCAGCAACGCGTCAATGCGCTGCGAGCTCGATTCGCTCTCTGAAAGCACCACCGCCGCCCGGTCGATTTCGGCCACGGCCTTCAGGCGACGCCGAAGCCGCGCGGCCCGTTCCTCGGGGGGTGGCGCGTCGCTTTCATACATACCCTCGGCGTATCGCACACCCTGTTTCACGTTGCGCACAGCTCGTGCGAGTAGCGATATCACTTCATCAAGGGCGGGACGGTCTTCCGGCTTGAACTTCACCAAGCGACGAACAACCCCAGCTACGTGAGGAATCGCAAAGTCGTCAGCAAATCGTTTGGTGAGGTCCCATCGGGGATCGTCGCAGAACTCGCGATGGAAAACATCACCCGCAGCCACAACCGCGTAGAGCGTCTTACCTAGTGAGTAGACATCGGCACCCGGAGTCACATCGTCGTGCGGCCCGTCACCGTAGAGTTCCGGCGCGACGAACTCTTCGGTGCCGAGCGTCTGATTCTCGTCGCGGGTGAGCCGATCTTCGTCCAAGACAAGGCAGATTCCGAAATCTGCGAGAAGCGGCCGGAATCCCTCGCCGTCGAGGAATACGTTCGCCGGTTTGATGTCTCGATGGATTGTCGTCTTGTGAACGCTCTGAAGGACGAGTGCTAGAGCGTGGACGCTTTCGAGAGCAAATCTCGAATCTCCCTCGCGCGCGCGACTCTCGCGTTCGAGCGTGGAGCCGTAGCGCCGCGTGACATAGAAGGACGGAGCGTCGCCCTGCGTCTCTCGCAGATGAAAGTCCAGTACAGGCACCACGGCGACTCCTTCGTCCGCGAGCTTCCGCATCACCTGGATCTCGCGCCGAAAACGCTGAGTGGCGCGCTCAGTGAGGGACTTGCCTTCCCGAATGACTTTCAGCGCACACGGGCCGGAGACCTGACCAGACAGGTCCTCTACGACCCACACTTGGAAGGCTCCGCGATTCGATAGCGCCTTCTCCTCTGTCGCGCGCCACCGATCCGCCCAGACCCGTTCGGCCGGGCGCGCGGTTGCCTTTTCCGCTCGAGATTTGGACTGGGCCCGATTCGGGCTTGAACGCCGCCGAGGCTGGCTCAAGATCCGCGCACTAGATGCTGTGGGGATGCTGCGGGGCCTTCGAAACTCTGACGAAGCGGCTCACTTCACTGTAAGTGAAGTCATCTCATGCTCTTAGAAAGAGCGGGCGACCGGACTCGAACCGGCGACGTCCAGCTTGGGAAGCTGGCATTCTACCAACTGAATTACGCCCGCGTGCCTCGAAGATATCCGGTGGAACGCCGCCGGGCTATCCGCCGTTCCCCTCCCCCGCCCGGACGTCCCGCACCCGGCTCCATCGCGCGTCGTCCTCCTCCCGCGCCCGCATGACGGCCGACTCGTCGCGCCAGAACCCCGCCGCGCCAACGATCTCACCCCGCGCGTTGCGGACGGGCGCCACGTGCGACCGGATCCACTGCCCCACGCCCACCGGCCACGCCCACGTCACCACCTCGCCGGCCAGCGCGCGCCGATGCTGCTCGCGCTGCGTCACCACGTCCTCCGGCGACCGCGCGATCACGGAGACGTTGCGCCCCAGCAGCGCCGCGCCGGCCCCGGCCCCGCGGCCCCGCACACTCGTGAAATTCAGGTTCGTGTCAATCGTGTAGAACCCGCTGTTGAGCGCGTCGAGCACGAGCCCGAGTCGCGCGTCGTGCTCCAGCAGCGCCTCCGAATCGCGCCGGCGCGCCGTGACGTC
>CAZKYG010000186.1:0-12171 GCA_964556915.1 uncultured Gemmatimonas sp. | reverse complement strand
GCACCAGGACTGGTGGATGCGCGCGGGGGTGGTGGGGACGGCGCTGATCTTCGGATTCGCGCACTCCAACTATCCGTCGTGGCCGCCATACTCGCGCGGCTTCGAGCTGTTCCTCGAGGCGTCGCTGTGGGCGGTGCTGTTCCTGCGCGTGGGCCTCGTGGTGACGGTACTGGCGCACTTCGTGTACGACCTGGTGCTGTTCTCGCTGTTCACCGCGACCGGGAGCGCGACGGGATACCGCGTGTCGGCGGGCGTGGCGCTGGCGGCGCTGCTCGCCCCGGCGCTGCTGGTGGCGTGGCGGCTCGTGCGGCAGGGCGGGTTCGCGCCGCTCCCCGATGGCGTGACTTTTGGCGCGTGGCGTCGCGATACCACGGTCGCCGCGGCCGCGCCGACGCCGGTCGTTGCCGCGTCGCCGCTGCCGGCACGGTCGCGGCAGGTCGCCGCATTGGCCGGCGTGTTCGGGCTGGTCGCCGTGGTGGCCGTACCGGTCGCGCGCACGCGCGGGCCGGCGTTCACCGCCAGCCGCGTATCGGTGATCGCCACGGCCGACTCGATGCTCCGTGCCCGCCGCGACAGCGGGGCGGCGACGATCGCGCGCGCCGTGGACGATCCGTCGTCCGGCTGGCGGCGCCTGACGAGCGACGCGTCCGACACGCTGAGTTCGTGGCCGCGGTTCCTGGCGGAACACGACCTCGACTCGCTGGCCGACACGTTCGCGCGCACCTACGTGGTGCCGGCCTGGTGGACGGTGCGGTACGTGCGCACGACGGGCACCGTGGCGGACCGCGCCGAGGAGTGGCGGGTGCGCGTGTTCCCGGACGGGCGGCCGCTCGACGCGCGTCACATCGTGGCGGACAGCGCGCCGGGCGCGTCGCCGCCGGCGGACTCGGTGCGGCGGCTGGCGCGCGCCGCGCTCGCGGCCGCTGGACTGGACACGACGCGCTTCGCGGAGTCGGACCTCCAGACGGAGGCGCGCCCGCACCGGCAGGACGCGACCGTGACGTACACCGATACGTCGGTTCACCTGCCGGCCGGCGCGGCGGCGCGCGCGTGGGTGAGCTTTGCCGGCGTGGAACCGCTCGTGGTGCGGCGTGGCGTGGAACTGCCCGAAGCGTTCCGGCGCGCGCAACGCGAGCGTCAGACCCGGGCATTCGCGATGGCGGGGCTCTGGTTCATGCTGGTGTTCGCGGCGCTTGTGACGGGCGTGGTGTACGTGGCACGGCGTCGGCCGGCCGTGCTCGACGACCGGGTGTTCGACCGGCGCACCTCGTTCGTGCTGATCGGCATCGTGGCCGCGGGGCTGGTGGCGGGCGTGCTCAACAATTGGCGTTCGGTGCTCTTCGGGTACGACACGGCGACGCCATGGGGGAATCACCTCGCGACGGCGGCGATTTCCGTGGTGGTGGCGCCGATCGGCGCACTTGTCCTGGCCGGCGCATGGCAGGTGATGGAAATGCTGCGGCGGCGCGCGGGGATCGTCGCGTGGCCGGGGGCGTCGCGGGACGTGGTGCGCGACGCGGCGATGGCGGGGCTCGGCCTGGGCGGTGTGTTTTCGCTGGCGGACGCGGTGCCCGAACTCGTGCGCGAGTCGTCGTTCGGCGCGGTGCCGGCCACGGCGCTCAACCACCTGGTGCCGGCGCTCGATCGGGTGCTGGCGCTCCCGTTCGGCACCGGCGCGAACGTGGCATTTCTGGCGATCCCCGTGCTGCTTCTCGTGGCTGCGGCGCCCACGGCACGGTTGCGTTGGCTGATCGTTGGCCTGGTGGTCGCGGTCACCGCCGGCATTCTGGGGCCCGTGGCGAGCAACCTGCAGCCGGAGCCGGTGAATGTCCCGCGGGCGCTCCTGTCGCTCGGGGTGCTCGTGGCGCTCGTGGCGGCGCTCGTCCACTGGGGCCGGCGCGGCGCGTTCACGTGGCTGGTCGGCGCGCTGCTGGCGTCCGCGTTCGCCGGGGCGGCGGGCCTCGCGCACGCGCGGACCGCGGCGGACGCGGCCGGCGGGACCCTCACGATCGCCGCGGCGGCCGCAGCTCTTCTATGGTTGTGGCGCACGGCCCACCGTTCAGGGCCGTCCTGACGCCCGGGCGTCCCGGGCTACTATAGAATACGTCATCCCTCACTCCTCCCCATGCGCACCCTGACCTGCGTTTCTTCGCTCGTGGCCCTCGCCGCCGCGGTTGCCGGCGCCCAGTCACCGGCCGTCGGTTCCTCCGCTCAGCAGCCGGCGTTCGAGCTCGATTCCCAGACGATTGCCGCCTTCCGCTGGCGCAACGTTGGCCCGGCGAACACGATGGGCCGCGTGTCGGACGTCACCGGCATCCCGTCGCCCTCGAAGACGCTGTTCGTGGCGGCCGCGGGCGGCGGCATCTGGAAGTCCATCAACAACGGCGTCACGTGGCGCCCCGTGTTCGAGCACGAGAAGGTCGTGTCGATGGGCATGCTGGCGATCGCGCCGAGCGACACGATGCAGGTGTGGGCCGGCACGGGCGAGCCGAACTCGCGCAACACGATCTCGCCGGGTGGCGGCGTTTACAAGTCCACGGACGGCGGTCTCACCTGGAAGCCGATGGGCCTCGAGAAGACGCAGGCCATCGGCCGGATCGTGGTCCACCCGACCAACCCGAACATCGTGTTCGTGGCGGCGCTCGGCGCGCCGTGGAACGCGAGCCCCGACCGCGGCCTGTATCGCACGACCGACGGCGGCGCGACGTGGAAGCTCGTCAAGTTCATCTCCAACAAGGCCGGCTTCGTGGACGTGGCGCTCGATCCGTCCAATCCGAACGTCGTCTGGGCGTCGAGCTGGGAGCGCGTGCGCGGCCCGTACTTCCTGAACTCCGGCGGCCCGGGCTCGGCGCTCTGGAAGTCCACCGACGGCGGCGACAACTGGACCGAGGTGAAGGGCGGTGGTTTCCCCGAGACGACGAAGGGCCGCATCGGCATCGCGATCTCGCTGTCGAACCCGAAAGTGATGTACACGCTGGTCGAGGCCGATACGGTCGCCAACCCGAAGGGCGACCCGAAGAAGCCGCGCACGAAGTCGCCGAGCGGGCTCTATCGGTCGGATGACGGCGGCGCGACGTGGACGAAGACGAACGACAACGACACGCGGCCGTTCTACTACTCGCAGGTGCGCGTGCACCCGAAGAACCCCGACCGCGTGTACTGGTCGAGCACGCCGGTGCTGGTCTCGAACGACGGCGGCAAGACGCAGATCAACGCCACGAACGGCATCCACGTGGATCATCACGCGATGTGGATCGACCCAGTGGACCCGGACCGGATGGTGGTGGGCGACGACGGCGGCGTGTCGATCTCGTACGACCAGGGCGGGACGTACGTGTTCCCGAACAGCATCGCGATCGGCCAGCTCTACAACATCAGCTACGACTTCCAGGTGCCGTACCGCGTGTGCGGCGGCCTGCAGGACAACGGGTCGTGGTGCGGGCCGAGCCGGCGGCGGCAGGGGCCGATCACGAACGCGATGTGGTTCACGGTGGGCGGCGGCGACGGGTTCGTGACGCAGCAGGATCCGTCGGACCCGAACACGATCTACGCCGAGTCGCAGGGCGGCGCGATCACGCGCCTCGACTACGCGTCGGGGCAGAGCGCGTTCCTGAACAAGCCGACGTGGCAGGCGACGTACGCGAAGTATGAGGACTCGCTGCTCGTGGCGCGCGGCGACTCGACGGTGCCGGCGACGAACGACCAGAAGAAGCACATCGCGGACCTCAAGGCGCGGCAGCGGGCCGATTCGATCGCGCTCGACCTGCGGTTCAACTGGAACACGCCGTACTTCATCTCGCCGCACAACGCGCGGACGCTGTATGTGGGCGGCAACCGCGTGCTCAAGTCCACGAACCGTGGCGACACCTTCTCGCTGATCTCGCCGGACCTCTCGACGGCCGACACGATGAAGATCCGCGTGTCCACGAAGACGACGGGCGGCATCACGAACGACGCGACCGGCGCGGAGACGTACTGCACGATCGTGTCGCTGAACGAATCGCCGCTTCGCGCCGGGATCCTCTACGCCGGCACGGACGACGGCCGCGTGTGGCTCTCGCGCAACGACGGCGGCACGTGGGAGGAGCTCACGGGCCGGTTCCCGGGCGCGCCGGCGGGGGCGTACGTCTCGCGCATCGAGCCGTCGCCGCACGACTCGCTCACGTTCTTCGTGACGTTCGACAACCATCGCACCGGCGACTACAAGCCGTACGTGTACGCCACGAACGACTTCGGGAAGACGTTCCGGTCGATCGCGGCGAACCTGCCGGCCGACGGCGTGAACTACGTGCACGTCATCCGGCAGGACCCGGTGCAGGCGAACATCCTCTACCTGGGCATGGACGTCGGCGCGTTCGTCTCGACGAACGGCGGCGGGTCGTGGCAGCGGTTCATGACGGGTCTGCCCACGGTTCCGGTGCACGACCTGCGGGTCCATCCGCGTGACCATGAACTCATCGCGGCAACGCACGGGCGCGGGATCTGGATCGTGGACGTCTCGACGCTGGAACAGCTCGACGCGAAGGCGATGGCGGAGGACGCGCACCTCTTCAATCCGGGCACGGCCTACCAGTACGGCGACGTTCCGGTGGAGGGGCAGTCGCAGGGTCACCAGGTGTTCGAGGCGCAGAGCCCGCCGTACGGCGCGGTGATCACGTACCGGCTGGCGAAGGCCGGCGGTCCGGCGAAGGTGGTCATCACCGACGCGGCGGGCGACACGATGCAGGTGCTCAACGGGCCCGGCGCGGCCGGCATCAACCGCGTGGCGTGGCCGTTCAACGGCAAGGCGACCGGCCGGGCGGCACTGGGGCCGGCCCAGCAGCGCGACTCCGCCGTGCAGATGCGGCGGATCGAGTTCGTGCTCGACTCGCTGGGCAAGGCCGGCGGCAACCCGGCGATGCTCGGGATGATCCGGAACCTCGTGACCACGGGAGACCTGACGCCGCTCATCGCGATGTTCGGCGGCGGTGGTGGTGGCGGCGGGCGCGGCTTCGGGCCGCCGCCGGCATGGAATCCGCGGCCGGGTGAGCAGGCGACGGGCGGCCGCGGCGCGGCGCCGGACCCGAACTCGTTCATGTCGCAGCTCGCGCTGTTCACGGTGCCGGGCAAGCCGGTGCCGACGGGATTCGCGGCGCTCGGGTTTCTCCAGACCCTGGGCTTCGGGCCGCTCGGATTCGGTGGTGGCGGCGCGGCGAGCGTGCCGGCGGGCACGTACCTCGTGACCGTGACGGCCGGCGGCAAGACGATGAAACAGGCCATTCGCGTGGAGAAGGCGACCCCGGGCGGCCTGTCGCCGTGATGATGACGCGCGCCGAGTCCCCCGGGTACGACGCGCTGTTTCTCGCCTTCCAGGCCGCGCTGGCGGGGCGCTACTCGATCGACCGCGAAATCGGGCGCGGGGGCATGGGCATCGTGTACCTCGCGCGCGAGGTGCACCTCGACCGGCCGGTGGCGATCAAGCTGCTGCCGCCCGCGCGCGCCGCCGACGCCTCGCTCAAGGAGCGGTTCCTGCGCGAGGCGCGGCTGGCCGCGAAGCTTTCGCATCCGAACATCATCCCGATCCACGCGGTCGAGGACCGGGACGGATTCGTGTTCTACGTCATGGCGTTCGTGGACGGCGAGACGCTGGCCGAGCGCGTGCGGCACCGCGGGCCGCTGTCGGCGTCGGAAGGCACGCGCATGGTGCGCGAGGTGGCGTGGGCGCTCGCGCACGCGCACGACGAAGGGCTCGTGCATCGCGACGTGAAGCCCGACAACATCCTGATCGAGCGGGCGACGGGGCGCGTGCTCGTGGCCGATTTCGGGATTGCGGCGGCGATCGGCGAGGCGGCGAGCGACGGCGTCACCGGCACGCCCGAGTTCATGAGCCCGGAACACGCGCTCGGGAACGACGTGGACGCACGCAGCGACATCTATTCGCTGGGGGCAACGGCGTACTACGCCCTCTCGGGACGGCTGCCGTTCGAGGGCGCGACGCCCACCGAGGTGCTCGCCCGGCACATCACCGAGCCGGCGCCACCGCTCGACTCGCTCGGCGTGGCCGTGCCGCGCAAGGTGGCGCTGCTCGTGGACCGCTGCCTGGCCAAGGACGCGGCCCACCGGCCGGCGAACGCGGCCGCGCTGGCCGAGCAGCTGGGCGTGGCGCTCGAACAGCGGAAGGAGGTGCCCGCGGCGCTCCGCGCGTTCGTGAAGAAGAAGGGCCGGTTCGACTCGTCCACGGTGCTCGTGCTGCCGTTCGGCACGCTGCTGGCGGCCTGGGGCATCGGCACGCAGTGGGGGCCGGGCCCGGCGTGGACGACGTTCGTGTTTGCCATGGCGGGCATCCCGCTCACCTACCTGGTGCGCGCCGCGCGCCAGCTGGCCCGGCAGGGGTTCGCCCACCTGGACCTGGCCCCGGCGTTTGCCAGCGCCGTCGAGGAATCGCGCGAGGAACATGCCCTCGAGCTGGCCAAGGGGCCGTCGCGCGCCGAGCGCCTGCTGGGCCGCGTGGCCTACGTGTTCGGGCCGCCGGCCGTCGGTGCGTTCCTGACCATGATCGGATGGGCCGCCTCGGGTGTACCGATCGGCAACGACGCGATGTTCTGGCTGTGGACGATCTTCTCCATGTCAGGGCCGGTCTTCATCGGATCGTTGCTGCTGTACCTCGGCATGCTGCAGGCGCGCATGGACATCGACACCGAGTTCTGGCAGCGCGTATGGACGGGCCCGATCGGGCGCATGGCGTTCAGGCTGGGCCGCAAGCTGCTCGGCAAGGGCGCCGTGGCGACGGCGATGACCCATCGCGCCACCGAACTCTCCCTCGGGCTCGCGGCCGAGCAGCTCTACGACGCGCTGCCGCGGGAGACGCGGGCCGGGCTCGGCGACCTGCCGCCGGTGTTGCGGCGCCTGCAGGAGGACGCGCGGCGGCTGCGCGCCAACCACGACGCGCTGCAGGAGGCGCTCAACGACGCCGGCGACGCGGCCGCGTCGATCGAGTATGCCGACGTGCGCCGGATGCGCGACGACCTCCACGCCAAGCTGGGCGACGCCGTCGGCGCGCTCGAGACGATCCGCCTCAACCTGCTCCGGCTGCACGCCGGCTCGGGAACGGTCGAGGGACTCACCACGCATGTCGGGCTCGCCGCGGCGGTGTCCGAGGAAGTGGAGCGGCTGCTCGCGGCAAAGGAGGAAGTCGCCCGCGTGCTCGCGTTCCCGCGTGAAACGGCGGCGACCCCCGTGTAGCTTGCGCACTCCGCCTCACGGAGCCGGCGGACCGGGGCCGACTCAACCAGGGACCAGATGATGACTCTTCGTCGCACGACGATCGCGATTGCCGCGCTGGCCGTTGCCGCCGCCGGCGCGTCCGGCCAGTCCATCGCGGATCAATACCAGGCGACCGCGACGCGCATCGCCGCCGCGGCGCTCTCCGACAGCGCCGCCTGGAACCGCATCGCGGAACTCACGGAGAAGTTCGGCAACCGGTTCAGCGGATCGCAGAGCCTCGAACAGGCGATCGACTGGGTGCTCGCGCAGATGAAGGCCGACGGTCTCGACAACGTGCACGGCGAGTCCGTGATGGTACCGCACTGGGTGCGGGGCGCGGAATCGGCGGAGATGGTGGCGCCTCGGCGCCAGAACCTGCCGATGCTCGGGCTTGGCGGGAGCATCGCCACTCCGGCCGGCGGCATCACGGCCGAGGTGATGGTCGTGACGTCGTACGACGACCTCGCGCGTCGCGCAGCCGAGGCGAAGGGCAGGATCGTGCTGTTCAACGTCCCGTTCCCGGTGACGGGCGAGCCGTTCGTGAACTATGGCAACACGGTGCGCTATCGCTCGGGCGGCGCGGTGGCCGCGGCCCGCGCCGGCGCGGTTGCCTCGATGATCCGGTCCGTGACGCCGTATTCGGTGCGCACGCCGCACACCGGCGGCATGTCGTACGACTCGACGGTCGCGAAGATCCCGCACTTCGCGATCACCGCTGAGGACGCCGACATGATCGCGCGGCTCACGGCACGCGGCGAGACGGTGCGCGTGCACGTGACGATGTCGGCGCAGACGCTGCCCGACGCGCCGTCGCGCAACATCATCGGCGAACTGCGCGGCCGGGAGCGGCCCGACGAGGTGGTCGTGATCGGCGGGCACATCGATTCGTGGGATGTCGGTCGCGGCGCGATGGACGATGCCGGCGGGGTGGTGGCCGCGTGGCAGGCGCTGCGCATCCTCAAGGCGCTCGGTCTGCAGCCGCGCCGGACGATCCGGGTGGTGGGGTGGACGAACGAGGAGAACGGCGCGCGCGGTGGCCGCGGTTACCGTGACGCGCACACGGCCGAGGCCGGCAAGCACCAGCTGATCATGGAGTCCGACGACGGCGTGTTCCGTCCGCTCGGCTTCGGGTTCACCGGCAGCGACTCGGCGTTCGCCCTCATGCAGCAGGTCGGCTCGCTGCTGAACGTGGTGGGTGCCGGCGCCGTGACGCGCGGCGGCGGCGGAACGGACATCGAGCCCACCATGGCGCTGGGCGTGCCAGGCGCCGGTCTCACCACGGATCCCTCGCGCTACTTCTGGTTCCACCACACCGAGGCCGACACGGTGGACAAGCTCGACCCGGCCGACGTGGCCCGGTGTGCGGCCGTGCTCGCGATCATCGCGTACGTGACGGCCGACATGGGGCCCCGGCTCCCGCGGTAGGTGCCGGACCGGTCGCGACGTAACTTCCGGACTGTTGCGGGAGTATGAATTCCGTCAGACTGCGGCGTTCAGGGCCGGCACGCGCGCGCGTGGCCCCGGCGTCCGGGCAACGATCCCATTTTGGAGTGACCACGTGAACATTCGCGCAATCCGGCCGGCACTGGCGCTGGCCGCCCTCGTTTCCACCCAGGCAATCGCGCAGGTCCAGCGTCCCGAGCCCGACTGGTCGCTGCTCGAGCGCCCGCGGACCAACACGCCGAAGCCCACGACCGCGGCCATCACGGTCGAGGACCTGCGGACGCGACTGTTCATCTTCTCCGACGACTCGATGCGCGGCCGCGAACTGGGCGACCGCGGCAACGTGATGGGCACGAACTACATCGCAGCCGAGGCCAGGCGGATCGGGCTCGAGCCCGCGGGTGACAACGGCACCTTCTTCCAGACCGTGCCGGTCGTGGAGCGCGGCCTCGACGAGAGCAAGCCGATGATGATCGGCGGCACGGCGTACGTGCCGTGGAAGGACTACCTGCCGCGCGACAACGGCGCCGGCCAGCGCTCGATCGAGGGCGTGCCCGTGGTGTACGGCGGCGTCTGGGGCGGTGACCGGGCCAAGCTGTTGCCGCGCGCCGAGGCGGCGGGCAAGGTGGTGCTCGTGGGCACGCGCCCCGACGACAACAGCAGCGGCATCCCGGGCCTCCCCAACCGGCAGCTGGTGACCGCGTACTTCGAGTCGGCGGCCGGCATCCTCATCATCGGCATGGAAAACGTGGGCCCGCAGATCGTGGCGGCCTACCGCCAGCCGACGGGCGGCATGCGCGAAGAGAACCCGACGCCGGTGGCGTCGTACATCTACATCACGCGCGAGATGGCCCGCGCGTCGCTGGGCGCCGATCCGTCCTCGCTCAACGCCGGCGCGGCGGGCAAGCCGTTCTCGGGCAACCCCGTGTGGCGCGAGACGCCGATCGCGAATCCGGGACGCAACGTCGTCGGCATCCTGCGCGGGTCGGACCCGAAGCTGCGCGGCCAGTACGTGGCGATCGGCGCGCATAACGACCACATCGGCATGACGCCGGAACCGGTGCCGCATGACTCGATCTACGTCGTCAACCACCTGTTCCGCCCGCTGGGCGCCGACGACGGCGAGCCCAAGCTGACGACCGCCGACGCCGAGCGCGTGAACATGCTCCTCGCGCAGATCCGCAAGAAGACGAACGGCGCGTCGGCGCGGCTCGACTCCGTGTACAACGGCGCCGATGACGACGGCACGGGTTCGGTGTCGGTGCTGGAACTCGCCGAGTACTTCGCGGCCCAGAAGGTCAAGCCGAAGCGTTCGCTCCTCTTCATCTGGCACGTCGGCGAGGAGGAGGGCCTGTTCGGCTCGCAGTACTTCACGGACCACCCGACCGTGCCGCGCGACTCGATCGTGGCCGAGCTCAACATGGACATGGAAGGGCGCGGCGACGCGTCGGACATCACCGGCGTCACCAAGGCGGGCCAGCAGATCCAGGGCGCGTCGAATTACCTGCAGCTGATCGGGTCGCGGCGGCTGTCCACCGAACTCGGCGACATGGTCGAGAAGGTGAACACGGAAAAGAAGCACAACATGCAGCTGGATTACTCGCTCGACGCCGACGGGCATCCGCAGAACATCTACTGCCGCAGCGACCACTACGAGTATGCGCGCTACGGCATCCCGATCGTGTTCTTCACGACCGGTGGCCATGCCGACTACCACCAGCTCACGGACGAACCGCAGTACATCGACTATCCGCACATGCAGCGCGTGGTGACGTTCGTGCGCGACATCGCGGTCGAGGTCGCCGACGCGGCCCACCGGCCCGTGGTGGACAAGCCGAAGCCCGATCCCAAGGGGCAGTGCCAGCAGTAGGAGGTGCAGGGCTAACCTTCGCCGGCACGTGGCGGCGCGCGTGAATCGCGGGTGGCGCGCGGCGCTGATCGGCACCGTTGGCCTCCTGCTCGGAGCCGGACGGCCGGCGGTCGCACAGCGGCCGTCGGCCGTCCGCGTTTCGACGGACAACGACGCGTTCCTGTTCTGGCGGCCGCCGTGGGAACGGACGGACCACGAGTACACGGGCGGCGCTCGTGGCACGCTCACGTGGACGGGGGCGGCGCGGCTGTTGCCGCTCGGCGCGCTCCGGCCCGCGTGCGCGACGACCGGGGGTGACGGTTGCGCGTCGCACTCGTACGCGCTGGGGCAGGAGCTGTACACCGGCGAGCCACCGCCGACGCCGGGGGTGGCGCCGGACCCGCATCCGTCGCACCGCACGAACGCGGCGTGGCTGTACGTCGAGGCGGCCGAGCGCGACTCCGCCGGCGCCGACGTGACCGCGTTCGCCATCCGCGTCGGCGTGGTCGGCCCGCCGGCGCTGGGCGAGCCCATGCAGCAGTTCTTCCACGTGATCGGGCCGCGCTATCCCCTTCCGGTGGACTGGCGCAAGCAGTTGCCGTTCGAGCCAGGCTTCATCGTCACGGCCGCGCGGACGCACGTGCTCGCCACGCTCGGCGATCTCGCGCGGTCGGGCGCGGCGCTCAGCGCGCGCGGGTCGGCCTCGCTGGGCACGATCCTGACCGGTGCCGAGGCCGGTGTCAGGGCGCTCGCGGCGACGCGGCTTGGCGAGCGCGACGGGGCGTGGCCGCGGGTGATCGTGCGCGGCGATGCAGCCCTGCACGGCGTGGCGCGCGACGAGTTCCTCGACGGCACGCTCTTCCGCCCGAGCCCGCGCCTCGCGAAGAACCCGGCCTACGCCGAGTTCGGCGGCGCGCTCGAGCTCCGGTGGTCGCGCCTCGGGGTGTCGTACCGGGTCACGCGCACGGGGGAGCGGTATCGCCTGCAGGACGCGCCCACGCTGTGGGGCACGCTGGCCGCCGAGTGGCGGCCGTGAGACGGGGAAGGGCGCGCTCGGGCGTCAGCCGTGCGTCGCCGCGGGGATGTTGACCACGTCGATCCCGGCGGCGCCGAACAGCGTGCGCGCGAAATGCGTGCCGACCGTCACCGGGCCCAGGCACCGGCTCGGCACCACGGCGACGAGTCGCCGGAATCCCCGCTCGTGCAACTGCAGGACGAGCTCGAGGTAGCCGCCGGCGCACGACGTGTTGCCGGAATGCACCAGCGTGTGCTCCCCGAGTTCCGCGTCGCGCACGGTGATGCGGGAGGCGTCGGCGTTGGCCAGCAGCGGTGATGTCGTGCCGCTCGCGCCCGCTGCCGCGGCGCGGATGCGCGCGACGGCGGCGGAGCGCAGCGCGCGTTCGGAGAAGATCCACGCGTCGGCCCGGCGCTGGACGACGCGCTCGGCGCCCAGGTCGCGCGCGTCGAGCGCTCGCTGGTGGAACGGCGGCAGCGTGCGCGTGCGCCGGAGGTAGTCGCCCGCGAGGGCGGCGGCCAGGCGTTCGCGCGCGCCGCGGTCGGGCAGCGCCGGACGGACGAACTGGATGTCGTCCACGAGCACGAGCAGCCGCGGTCCCTCCACGCGCGCGAGCAGGTCG
>CAZKYG010000185.1:0-8194 GCA_964556915.1 uncultured Gemmatimonas sp. | reverse complement strand
CCCGCTCCCGCGCTCGGCCACCCCGCGCTCATACGCGGCGCTCGACTCCGGCCCCCTGCGCCTGACCGTGTACGTCGCCACCAACCGCCGGTACACCAACAGCGATCGCCCGGCCGAGCGTTACTCCGGCGACGACTCGGACTCGTTGCAGTACGCGGCCGTCACCGTCAGCGTGCCGCCGTATCGCGCGCGCGGCGTGGGCGACCTCACACGCCAGTCGGCGTTCGCCTTCGGCGCACCCGACCCCGCGCACGACTTCTTCGTGGCCGGCGTGCTCGCCACGGACTCGGCGCGCTTCGTGCAGCGCATCGCCAGCGACCTCGCCCTCACCCGCGCGCGCGACGTGCTCGTCTTCGTCCACGGTTTCAACGTCTCGTTCGAGGACGCCGTGCTGCGCGCCGCGCAGGTCGCGGCGGACATGAGCTTCGACGGCGTCGTCGTGCTCTACGACTGGCCTTCGGCCGCCGCGGTGTCGAGTTACGTGCGCGACCTGCAGGAGGCGCGCAACGCGGGCTACTTCCTGCTCCGCCTGCTCGACGGCGCCGTGCCGGCGGCCAACCCCGACCACATCCACGTCCTCGGCCACTCGATGGGCGCCGAGGTGATTGCCCGGGCCGTGTCCCTGGCGCGGCCGGCCGATTCCCTCCCGCGCCTGACGCAGGTCGCGCTCGCCGCGCCGGACTTCGACGCGCGGGTCTTCCGGCGCGACGTCTTTCCCGTGCTCCGCCCGCGTGCCGTCCGCGTCACCCTGTACGCCTCGAGCGACGACGACGCCCTTCGTGCGTCGCGCAGCGTCAACGGCGTGTGGCGGCTCGGGCTCGGCGGCGACTCCCTCACCGTGATCGACGGCATGGACACGATCGACGCCACCCGCGTCCGGGCCGACGCGCTCGGCCACACGCTCTTCGGCAACCCGGGGTTCCTCGCCGACCTCGCCCTGCTCTTCGGCGACGGCCGCGCGCCCGTGGACCGCCGGCTCCTCCCGGTGCAGCGCGGCGCCCTCACCTTCTGGCGGTTTCGCGGCGACGGGCGCTGACGCCGCCGCCGGTGCGTCTCTGCGTCAGCGCGGCTGGTCGGTTGGGAACGTCGCGCGGAACCCGCGGGCGCGCAGGAGCTCCACCGTCATCAGCTGCTCGGGCCCGCGCGTCACCACGAACGTGCCCGCCGGCTCGATCGACGCGAAGTACGGCGCGAACCGGGTGCGCACGTCGTCGCCGGCGCGCACCTTGTGGACGAACATCGCGTCGCGGCCAAGGAAGGTCCGGTCATCGCGCAGGTAGTAGAAGTGATGCGGGTCCGCGCAGAGGCAGAGGACCGGCACCGACGGTCCCGCACCGATGGACGCTTTCCCCGCCTGGATCCAGCTCGTCGTCGCGATGAAGTCGGTGCTGGTGTCGAATCCCGCCCGCGCGAGCGCCTGTCGCAGGCCCTTCCACGTTGCGAGGTCGCCCGTCGGGTCGCCGTGCGCGAACGCGGATGGCATCACGCGCTCGAGCCAGCCAACGGACGCGTGGGTCGTCACGAGTGCGATCAGCGCGACGTAGCCCCATGCGCTCCACACCATCCACCGCCACGCCGCGCGCGACCCCTTCTCCACGCGCTCGGCGACGCCGGCGCCCAGAATCGGGAAGACGAACAGCCAGCCCGGCGCCTGCCAGTGCGGGAGCCCGACGTTCCCGCCCAGCGAGACCAGCGTGAACACCGCGATCGGGCCCCCCGCCAGGCAGAGCAGGAACCAGCGCTGCGGATCCGACGGGCCGGCGCGCAGCGCGCGCCACGCCGCCGCCGCGAGCGGCACGAAGATCCACGGCAGCACCCACGCCGCCTGGCCGCCGATGTTGGCGAGGAACGAGTCGACGTGGAGGCCGCCCGCCGACGCCGCGCGCGATCCCTGGAACGCGAACGACGCCCAGCCGTGCTGCCCATTCCAGATCAGTACCGGCGTGAAGCAGGCGAACGCGATGAGCGTGCCGACGTACGGTCCCGGCGCCCTGAGCCAGTGGCGGTGCGGCTTCGACGTGGCGAGGAAGACCGCCGCGCCAGCGAGCACGAAGGCGCCGTGGTACTTGCAGAGCATCGCCAGGCCCGCGAGCAGGCCGGCGAGGCACCACCGCCGCATCGCCCACGCCGACCGCGGGCCGTGCTGCGCGTCGCCGGAGCCCGTGATCACCGTCGCCGCGATCACGTCCGCGGCCGCGATCATGCAGAGCATGAGCGGGCCGTCCGGGAGCACCCAGCCGCCGGTGCTCAGGCTGAACACCGCGGAGACGTTCAGCAGGACCGCGGCGAAGATCGCCGCACGATCGCCGAACAGGCGCCGTGCGAGCCGCCAGGTGAACCACGTCGTGCCGGCAAAGCACAGGACGAATGGAAACCGCACGACTTCCGGCATCTCGCTGTGCGCCAGCCTGGCCGCGATCCCCGCGATCCAGAAGTGCAGCGGCGGATGGTCGAAATACGAGAGCGAGAACTGCCGCGCCACGGCCACGGCGTACGACTCGTCCACCCCCAACCCGACGGTCGCCGCAAGCACGAACCGCGCGATGGCCCCCAGCGCGATCACGATGAAGATCGGCCCGCCGGAATCGTCGTTTCGCAGGGAAAACGTGGACTGGTCGGTCACGTGGACTCAAATAACGCTCTGCGAGAGGACTGCGGAAGCCTGCCCCCCCACCCCTCAACCCCTCGGCATCGCCTGCCGTCCCTCGTCTGTCTTCCACCGTGTTTCGGTATATTGTCGGGGTGGCGGATCCGGCCGAACTCTACCCCTCGCGCCCGCGCGATGTCGCGCCGCGACCCTCCCCCGGCGACGACGGGCTGAACGACGCGCAGCGCCGCGCCGCGGGGCATCCCGGCGGGCCGTTGCTCATCGTCGCGGGCGCCGGCACGGGCAAGACGCGCACGCTCGTCCACCGCGTCGCGCACCTCATCGACTCGGGCGTCCGGCCCGAGCGCATCCTCCTGCTCACGTTCACGCGCCGCGCCGCGCATGAGATGCTCTCGCGCGTCGAACGGCTCGTCGGCAGCACGAGCCGCGCCGTGCACGGCGGCACGTTCCACGGCACCGCGCACCGCCTTCTCCGCCGGTTTGGCCCGCAGGTCGGGATCGCCGCGGACTTCACGATCATGGACCAGGGCGACGCCGAGGACCTGATGCAGCTCTCGCGCTCCCACCTCGGTTTTGGCGACCGCAAGAAGCGCTTCCCGAAAAAGGAAACCCTGTACCACGTGTACAGCCGGCACGTGAACACCGAAATCCCGATCCCCGCCATCCTGGCGGCCGAGTATCCGCAGTTCGTCGAGCTCGAGGAGCAGTTCCGTGCGATCTACGCGGATTACACCGTGCGCAAGCAGGACCGCAACCTGCTGGACTACGATGACCTGCTGCTCTACTGGTCCCTCATGGTGGGACCAGCCCGCCTGCCATCGCTCTACGATCATCTGCTCGTGGACGAGTTCCAGGACACCAACGTCCTCCAGTCGCGCATCCTGCAGGGCATGGTCGGCCCGGCGCGCAACATCACGGTGGTCGGCGACGACGCGCAGAGCATCTACTCGTTCCGCGGCGCCACGATCCGCAACATCCTCGACTTCCCGCAGCAGTACCCCGGCACGACGATCGTCGCGCTCGAGGAGAACTACCGGTCCACACAACCCATCCTCGACGTCACCAACACGCTGATCTCGCGCGCCGGGGAGCGCTACACGAAGGACCTCTACACGCGGCGCGTCGGCGGCGACCCGCCGTGGCTCGTCACTGCGCCGGACGAACAGGCGCAGACCCGGTTCGTCGCCGACCGCATCCTCGAGTTGCACGAGGAGGGCGTGCCGCTGCGCGAGATGGCCGTGCTCTTCCGCGCGGGCTACATGAGCGCCGACCTCGAGATCGAGCTCGCCGCGCGGCGCATCCCGTTCGAGAAGTGGGGCGGGCTCAAGTTCCTCGAGGCGGCGCACGTGAAGGACGTCCTGGCGTTCCTCCGCGTGCTCGAGAACCCGCGCGACGAGGTCAGCTGGTACCGCCTGCTGCTCCTCCTCCCGGGCGTCGGCGACACCACGGCCCGCGGCGCCGTCGGGCATCTCGCGGCGTCGGGCTGGACGCTGGACGCGTTCGAGGACTTCGCCGCGCCCTCGCGCGCCCGGGCCGCGCACACGGCGGTCGCGCGGCTCCTCGCCACGCTGCGCAGCGCCGGCGACGACGCGGAGGGCGGTCTCGCGCGCGAGATCGCCGCGATCCGCCGCATCTACGACGACATCCTCCGCGAGCGCTACGACCGCGTCGAACCGCGGCTCGCCGACCTCGACCAGCTGCAGACCATCGCCGGCGGCTACCCCGGCCGCGCCGCCTTCCTCGCCGCCCTCGCCCTCGAGCCGCCGCAGTCCACGCAGGACCTCGCCTTCGGCGCCGACGCCGAGGACGACACGCTCGTGCTCTCCACGGCGCACAGCGCCAAGGGCAAGGAGTGGGACGCCGTGTTCCTCATCTGGGCCGTGGACGGCCACTTCCCCCTCTCGCGCTCCCTCGGCGACGATGAGCAGGTCGAGGAGGAGCGGCGCCTGATGTACGTGGCGATGACGCGCGCGCGGAACCACCTCGCCGTCACCTATCCGCTCAACGTGTACGACACGCGCCGCGGCGCCGACTACTCCCTCGACCAGGTGTCGCGCTTCCTCGACCGCGGGGTGCGCGCCGGGATGAAGCGCGTGGTGGTCGAGGCCGTCGCCCATCGCGATGCTCCCGAGCCGGGCGCCGCGCCCGTGATCGACCTGCGCGCCCGCGCCCGCGGGATGTTCGGCGCCTAGGGCAGGACGGAGAACGGGTCGCCGGGCGCACGGGCGACGTCCGCGAGCAGCCGCGCGAGCGCGCGCCGCACATCGCGGCCGTCCCGTTCCCATGCCGCCTCGAACCCGCTGAGCTTCGTCGCGTAGAACCGCTGCGCCACGACCGCCGCGTTGTCGAGGCGCGCGCGCGCCGCGTAGCGACGGTCGATCGTCTCCAGGCGCGGCCCGATGGTGTCCACGAAGAAACGGCGGAGCCGTGCGTACACGCTGTCACGCGCGGTGAGCCGCGCCGCCCGCACCGCCGGCTCACGCGTCGTGTCGCCCACGGCGCGCGGGTCCGCGTACGGATGGGCGCGGAACACGGAGTCGATCTCGCGGTATCCGCGCTCCCACACTTCCCCCAGCAGAATCTCGTCGCGCCACCGCGCCTCGGCGCGCCGCGCGGACGCCGTGTCGCCCCGCGCCCGGAAGAACTCCACGGCGCCACGATTCCCCACGAACTCGGCCAGGCTCTCGTTGAACACGGCCTGCCCCGGCAGGTACACGCGGTTGTGCGTCAGCTCATGGATCACGGTCTGCACGATCGCCAGCGAATCCTCGCCCAGCGTCGTGGAGAGGAGCGGGTCGTTGAACCAGCCAAGGGTGGAGAACGCCGGCGACGGCCGCAGGAAGGTGTCGTAGCCCTCGCCCTGCAGCCGGACCTCTTCCCGTCTGCCTTCGTCAAAGTTGAAGAATCCCTTGTAGGGCACGCGGCCCACGACCGGGAACCACCAGGTCTTCGAGACGAGCGCATCGCGGCGCGTGCCCGACAGCACGAGCACGAGCGTGTCGTGGTCGAGCTGCGCGAACTTCGTGAACGACTGCCGGGCCGGAAGCTGCAGCGAGTCCACCGCGAACTGGCGCGCCGCGAGCACGAGCTGCAGCTTGGCGCGGGTGGCCGCTGGCGTCGACGAATCCGCCGCGAGCGCCTCGATCGAGCGGCGCCGCGACAGGATCCTCCCCTCCTCCCACGCGCCGCGCACGAGATACCGGCCCGTGCGCGTCCCGGCCACCAGCAGCGTCGCCCCGCCCACGATGCCGAGCAACAGCCAGCCGATCCAGCCGAGTCGCGCACGCACGAGTCGCCGCCGGGTCACCGCGCCGGCCGCCACGCGTACCGAAGCCCCACGCGGTGCGTCACCTGGCCGATCGTCCGGAACCGCTCGAACGCATAGTCCAGGGTGAATGAACCGAGTGCCACGCCCAGGCCGAGCGATACCGGCGCGTGGTCGTCCGATCCCGGCGCGAGCGTGTACCCCGCCCGGCCCGTGACCGCCGTGCCCGTACCGGCCTGCCACGTCGCTTCGGCGGCCGCCGCACCAAACGTGCCCGCGCCGCGCACCGAGCGCACCTCGAGCATCGGCCGCACGGTGAACGCGCCCCGGTGCCGTGCCGGCGCCGCCACGGTGAACCGCGCCGTCACGGGCAGCGACCCGCGGGTCGCGCCCAGCGTCACGTCGGGGCCCGCGTGCTGCACGGCGGCGGACACGTCCCACCCGCGACGGGACGTCCACGCGGCCGACCCCGATGCCGCGAACCCGCTCCCCGAGAGGTCCGCCACGTGCGTGCCGAAGTATTCGGCGGCCACCCCGAGGCGCACAGCGCCGCGCGTCTCGCGCCCATAGGCGACGACGAACGCGTTGTCCTGCGCCGTGTACGTGTGCCCGGTCTCGGTGCCGTCACCGCCCGGCAGCGGTGACGCGATCTCGTCGATCGCGCCGTAGTCGAGCAGCGTCGCCCCGATCCCCAGCGTGCCGCGCCCCACCGGCAGCGCGAACGCCACGGCCGTCAGTTGCGTGCCCGCGAGGTATGCCTCGGTGGCGGCACCCATGGCCGGGGCGCGCAGCGCGGCGAGCTGCGCGGGAGAGAAGAACGTCGCCCACTCGTCGGCGCCCGCCGCTGCCGAGGCCGCCCCGAGTCCCAGGGCGCGCGTGGACGTCGGCAGCGTCAGCAGGAGCCCCGCGCGCGAGCCCCCGTCGCCCTGCGCACGTGCGCCGCGTGTCGCCATGGCGACCACGGCCACGAGCGTCGCGGCGCGCGCGAGCGTTGGTGTGGAGCGGCGGCGCGTGGACCGGGTCACGGCGGCAGCCTCAGGATCCCGACCTGCGCGCCAAGCGACGCGTCGAGCGGCGCCGCGCCGGGCGCCGTGAACGCAAACCGCAGGCGTGGGGCAGCGCTGTCCGACGGAACGATCGCATGTACCATGGTGCCTGGCGGCATCTGTGAACGCAACGTCTCGCCCGGTTCCGCGAGGTAGGTCACGAGCGGGAACGGCACCGGGTATCCCTGGACCGTCGCCTCACGCGCCATGAGCTGGCGCAGGCTGCGTCCCGCGAACCGCAGGCGCGGCGGCACAACGACCCGCGGCAGACCCGGCAGCGAGTCGGCGAACAGCGCGAGACTGAAGTCACCGAAGAGCGGCGCGAGCCGTTCGCCCGTCGCCGACTCGAGGTTCGCCACGCCGGTCAGCCGCGTCTGCACGAGGCGGCGCAACACGTCGTCGCCCTTCTGGTCCGCGAGCCATCGCAGGAACAGCCACGTCGCGCCGCCGTCCTCGAGCGACCCGCGTCCGTTGTATGCCGTGACCGAGTGGTTGAGCGCCGACCCCAGGTACACGTACGAATCCAGCAACAACGGCCCGATGAACGGCGACGACGAGTCGGGGAACAGCTGCTCGAGCGAACTGCGCCCGAATGGCGCCGGATACGCCGACTCGAAGTAGCGCGACCCGAGCTCCTCGGCCATGTGGCCCAACCCCTCGGCCAGCCACGTCTCCTCCGGCGGCCCGCCGCGCGCGAGCACGTGCTCGTTGTACGCGATCAGGTGCTCCATCTCGTGCAGGAACGCGGGCTGCAGCTGCTGGATCACGTCGCGTTCGGAATGCGCGCAGCTGAACCGGCCCGTCGGATCGGGCACGAACGCGTAGAACACCTCGCCACGATTCGAGTGCGGTGCGCGCTCGTTCAGGTCCGGCGGGTAGAAGAACCCCGTCACGTAGCCCCGCAGGATGCAGTCCTGGGCCCGCGCGAGCGCGTTCACGACCGGCGTGAAGAGCGCCACGATGCGGCCGTTGCCGTCCACGTCCGGATCGGCCCCGAACGTGCTCACCGCCGTGCCCCAGAGGTGACGGTCCATGAGATCGACGAGCGAGAGCATGTCCGCCGTGAGGCGCGGCCCGTTGGCGTCCGTGTACACCAGCAGGTGGTCGCCAACGTACTCGAGCAGGCCCTCGACCTTTGAAAAGGTTGATCCGTCCGTCGACGACACGACGTCGAAGGTGCGCACCGATCCGGGGGCCGGCGTCCGCGCCGGCGCCGCGCGGGGCGCGCCCGGCGCGGCCGCCATCCGGCGCTCGAGATCCCGGCGGTACGCGTCG
>CAZKYG010000184.1:0-2797 GCA_964556915.1 uncultured Gemmatimonas sp. | reverse complement strand
CGGCGCGGACGTCCGCGAGGGTGACGAGGGTCATGGTCGGGTCATGGTGACGGACTGATGCCGGTTGCGGACGCCTGCGCCCGGCCGTGCAACCGCAACTCCGGCCGGTCCCGGAACTCCTCGAGCGCCTCGGGGTTCGCGAGCGCGTCGGTGTTGCGGACCGGGCGACCGTGGATCACGGCGTGCACGGCCAGCTCCGTGATCTTGCCGCTGATCGTGCGTGGAATGTCGCGCACCTGCACGATCACCTTCGGCACGTGGTGCGGGCTGGCGTTCGCGCGGAGCCGCGCGCGAATCCGGTCGCGCAGCGTGTCGTCGAGCGCCAGGCCCTCCGCCAGCCGCACGAACAGCACCACGCGCGTGTCCGTGCCGCCGCGCCCGTCGGGCACCTCCTGCCCCACCGCGACGCTCTCGACGACGCCCGCGACCTGCTCCACCTCGCGATACACCTCGGCCGTGCCGATGCGCACACCGCCGGGGTTCAACGTCGCATCGCTGCGGCCGTGCACGACGAAGCCGCCATGCGTCGTACGCTCCACCCAGTCGCCGTGCCGCCACACACCGGAAAAGAACTCGAAGTAGGCGGCACGGTATTTCGATCCGTCGGCGTCGTTCCAGAATGCCACCGGCATCGACGGGAACGGGCGCGTGCACACGAGTTCGCCTGGCGCGCCCGTGACGGGCCGACCGCCGTCGTCGAATACGTCCACCGCAATGCCGAGCCCCGCGCACTGGATCTCGCCGCGATACACGGGCAGCAGCGGGTTGCCGAGCACGAAACAGGAGACGATGTCGGTGCCGCCGGAGATGCTCGCCAGGTGCACGCCCGGCCCCACCGCGCGCGCCACGTAGTCGAAGGCGTGCGGCGCGAGCGGGCTGCCGGTGGACAGCACGAGGCGGAGCGCGGACAGGTCGTGCGACCGGCCCGGCGCCAGGCCGGCCGTTTCGCACCCCGCGAGGTACCGGGCGCTCGTGCCGAACACGGTGATGCGCTCCTCGGCCGCCATGCGCCACAGCGCGCCGGGGTCGCCGGGGCGGAGCGGCGCGCCGTCGTACAGCACGATCGTCGCGCCCGACGCCAGCGCGCTCACGAGCCAGTTCCACATCATCCAGCCACAGGTCGAGAAGTAGAACACGCGGTCCGCCGCCGTGATGCCGCAGTGGAGCTGGTGTTCCTTGAGGTGCTGGAGGAGCGTACCGCCGGCGCCGTGCACCATGCACTTCGGGAGGCCCGTCGTGCCCGACGAGTACATCACGTACAGCGGATGGTCGAACGGCAGCGGCGCAAACGGCACCGGCGTGGCGCCGGCCATCCACGCCTCCCACGGCACGGCGCCGCGGATCGGCGCGATGTCCGCCGGGGTGAGGCGGGGGCGCAGGAACGGCACCACCACCACCGCCGCGATGGCATCGATCGCGTCCACGATCTCGCGCACGCGCCCGAGCGAGTCGAGTTCCTTGCCGGCGTAGCGGTACCCGTCGGCGCACACGAGCACGCGCGGCCGCACCTGCCCGAACCGGTCGAGCACGCCCTTCACGCCGAAGTCCGGCGAGCACGAGGTCCACGTCGCGCCGATCCACGCGGCGCCCAGCATGGCGATCACGGCCTCGGGCACGTTGGGCATGAAGCCGGCCACACGGTCACCGGGCTGCACGCCGGCGCGGACGAGCGCCGACGCGAACGCCTCCGCCGCGCGCGCGAGCGCATCGAAGCTCAGCTCGCGCCGCGCCTGCCCCTCGGCCCGCGCGATGATCGCGGGCCCGGACGTGCGGTGGCGCAGCAGGTTTTCGGCGAAATTGAGGCGCGCGCCGGCGAACCACGCGGGCCCGTCGGGCCCCGGCGGCCGCATGGCGTCGCCGCGGCGCAACACGTCGGCGGCCGGCGTGTCCGCCACCGATCCGGGAACCGCGCCGCAGAATCGCCACACCGCCGGCCAGAACCGCTCCGGGTGCGCGCACGACCACGCGTGCCACTCGGCGTACGTATGTCCCGGCGCGCCAACGGACGCGAAGAACCGCCGCATCGCCGAGCGCTCCACCGCGTCGGGCGACGGCGTCCAGAGCGGCGCGTCACTGCCGCTCACTGCACGCTCCGCGGGGTTCGCATGACGACGAGCTCCGTCAGGGTGGCGTCGATCGGGTGTGATGCCGGGTACATCGGACGGAAAGGTACGGCCGGTATATACTTTACATCCTCCACCATTCCCACACTCCCATGACCAAGACCATCCTGCTGACGTCCGCGGCGATGATCGTCGCGATTCCCCTGCAGGCGCAGCGCGCCGTGGCGTATGAGGGCGGCCTGCTCGCGCACTACACCAAGGCCGATGCGGCCTCCGATCTCAACAACGGCGCGGGGCTCGGCCTCAACCTCGACGTGTACCTGCTCAAGCGCCTGGCGCTCGAGTACTCGGGCGACGCGGCGTCGCACAAGAACACGGCGACGAACAACGACCTCACGATGGTCAACCACCGGTTCGACCTCGTGTACAACCAGCCGCTCGGCGGCAAGTGGCGCGGGCTGATCGGCGGTGGCTGGACGGGCACGCGCTTCAACGGCGACAAGACGAAGAACGAGTACGATTCCGGCGTCAACGCGCTGCTCGGGTTGCGGTACTGCGTCAACGACAACTGGTCGTGGAAGGTTGAAGGCGTCGGCGACTTCAAGGACCCGTCGGACCAGGCGCCGCCCTTCACGCGGACGACGACCGCGACGCTGCGGTTCGGCATTACGCACTTCTTCGGCGGCCAGGCGAAGAACGGCCCGTGCATCATGGAATCCGAGCCGATGCCGGCG
>CAZKYG010000183.1:0-5181 GCA_964556915.1 uncultured Gemmatimonas sp. | reverse complement strand
TCGCCGCCGACGACAGCGGCGGGTATGTCGCCACCACCGGGGCGCTGCGCCGCGGCCTCTGGGACGTGCAGCTCGACGCCCGGCGCGACGCCGATCGGTTCACCCCGGTGGTGCGCGCCGAGTACACGCCGTGATCCCGCTCGCCATCTCCGCGCTCGTCGCCGCCCTGCTGGGCAGCGGACACTGCGCGGCGATGTGCGGCGCCTTCGCGTGCGCGTCCGCCGACGTTGCCACGGACCTCCCGGGCCGCCTGCGCGCGGCGGCCGCGTACCACGGCGGGCGGCTCGGCGCCTACCTGGCGCTCGGGCTCCTCGCCGGCGCGATCGGCGCCGGGGTCGATGCGGCGGCGTCGCTCCGCATGGCGATGCGGCCGGCGGCCGTCCTTGGCGGCGCGATGCTGGTGGTCTGGGGCCTGGGGCGGCTCGCCGGGCTCGCCGGCGTGCGCGTACCGCGCATCGCGCCACCCCGCGGCGCGTACCGCCTCATGTCCCGGGCGCTCCGCCGCGTGGCCGGTCGCGCGCCCCTGGTGCGCGCCGCCCTCGTCGGGGCGCTCGCCCTCCTGCTGCCGTGCGGCTGGCTCTACGCGTTCGTCGCGTCGGCCGCGTCCACCGGGTCGGTGCGCGACGGCGCCGCCGTGATGGCCGGATTCTGGATCGGCACCGTGCCCGCGCTGACCGTCGTATCGCTCGGCCTCCACCGCGCCCTCGGGCCCGCGCGACGACTCGTGCCGGTCGCGACGGCCGTCGCCCTCATCCTCGTCGGCTCGATGACCCTCGTGCACGGCATGCGCGCCGGTGCCGCGCCGATGCACCAGCACGCGCCCGCGGACGCGCGCCCGTGACCGTCGGCGCCACCACGCCGCGGCCGGTCGCCAACCTGCCGACGGACGCGTCGCCGGCGACACGCGTGGCGTGCGTGCACTGCGGGCTCGATGTGCCGGGCCCCCTCCGCCGCGGCGACGGGCCGTCGTTCTGCTGTGCCGGATGCGAGGCCGCGTATGCCGTGATCAACGACGCCGGGCTCGCGGCGTACTACGGCTTCGGCGTCCGGCGCCGGTCGCCGGTGCAGGCCAGCGGCCGCGCGTTCGCCGAGTTCGACCACCCCGCCTTCGCGACGCTGTACGTGCGCGAGCGGCCCGATGGCCTGGGGGACGTCGAGCTGTATCTCGAGAACGTCCACTGCGCGTCGTGCGTGTGGCTCGTCGAGCGCGCGTCGCTGACCGTTCCCGGCGTGGCGTCGGCGGAGCTCGACGTGGGCCGGTCGCGCGTGCGTATTGTGTGGGACCGGGCGGCGACGCCGCTCTCGCAGATCGCGCAGTTCCTCGACTCCCTGGGGTACGTCCCGCACCCGTATCGCGGCGCGCGCGGCGAGGAGGCGCGCCGCGTGGAGGATCGCGACGCCCTCATCCGGCTCGGCGTCGCCGGTGCGCTCGCCGGCAACGTGATGATGATCGCGTTCGCCATGTACGCCGGGTGGTTCGGCGGCATGGAGGCGGGCTTCGAGCGCTACTTCCGGTGGTGGAGCCTCGCGCTCGCCACGCCGGCACTGGTCGGGCCCGGCCGCGTCTTCTTTCGCAGCGCCCTGGGCGCGCTGCGTCACCGCCGGCTCCACATGGACGTGCCGATCGCGCTCGCCCTCGCCGCCGGCTACCTGCAGGGCGCCGTCAATACGGTGCGCGGCGCGGGGCCCGTGTACTTCGACAGCGTCGCCACCCTCATCTTCCTGCTCCTGGTCGGCCGCTTCCTGCAGCAACGCGCGCAGCGCGCGGCCGTCGATGCCAGCGAACTGCTCGCCTCGCTCGCCCCGTCCGTCGCCCGGGTCGTCGAAGGCGACGCGGTGCGCGAGGTGCCCGTCGAGGCGCTGCTCCCCGGCTGGACGATCGACGTCCGCGCCGGCGACACCATCGCCGCCGACGGCGAGGTGCTCGCCGGGAGCTCGCGCGTGGACACGTCGCTGCTCACGGGCGAGTCGCGGCCGGTCGCCGTGGCGCCGGGGGCGGCGGTCTTCGCGGGCACCGTCAACATCGTCGCGCCGCTCCGGGTCCGCGTCACGACGTCAGGCGAGGAGAGCCGCATCGGCGCCATCCTGCGCGATGTGGAGGAAGGCGCGCGCCGGCGCTCGCCGGTGGTGCGGCTCGCCGACCGCGCCGCCGGCTGGTTCATCGCGGCCGTGCTCGGCCTCGCGCTCGTCACCCTGGGGATCTGGCTTGCCCGCGATCCCGCGCGCGCGATGGACAACACCATCGCGCTGCTCGTCGTGACCTGCCCCTGCGCGCTGGCGCTCGCCACGCCGCTCGCCATGACGGCGGCCATCGGGCGTGCCGCGGGGCGCGGCATCCTCATCCGGGGCGGCGATGCACTCGAGGCGCTCGCGGGCCACGGCACCCTGATCCTCGACAAGACCGGCACCGTCACGGAGGGCCGCCTCGCCGTCGTGGACTGGACCGGCAGCGACCACGTGCGCCGGCTCGTCGTGGCGCTCGAACGCCACTCGCGGCACCCGATCGCCGCGGCCATCACCCGGGCGTGGGAGGCAGGGCCGCTGCCCGCCGCCACGGACGTGCACGAAACACTCGGCGGCGGACTCACGGGCTGCGTCGCGGGCAACACCGTCGTGGCCGGCAGCCGCGCGTTCGTTCGCCGTCACCTGCGTGACGCGTCGGTCGCGATGCCCGACGCCGCGGACGGCTGCACCGGCGCGTGGATCGCCGTGAACGGCGCATTCGCCGGCGTCGTGTCCCTCGCCGATCCCGTGCGCGCGGGCGCGGCGGACGCTGTGGAGGAGCTGCGCCGCCGCGGATGGGCGGTCGAGCTCCTGTCGGGCGACACGCCGCTCGTCGCCGGGCGCGCGGCCCGCGCCCTGGGCCTGCCCGAGGCGGCCGCGCGCGGCGGTGCGTCACCGGAGGCCAAGCGTGATCGCGTGCGCGATGCACTGCGCGCCGGGCCGGTCGTGATGGTGGGCGACGGCGTGAACGACGCGGCCGCAATGGCGGTCGCCACCGTGGGCATCGGCGTGCACGGCGGCGCGGAGGCGTGCCTCGCGACCGCCGACATCTTCACCACCCGGCCTGGCCTCGCGCCGGTCGTCGAGCTCATTCGCGGGGCGCGGCGCACCCGGTGGACGGTGCGCGCCGGCTTCGCCGTGTCCATCGCGTACAACATTGCCGGCGCTGCGCTCGCGATGACCGGACGCGTCGACCCGCTCCTCGCCGCCGTGCTGATGCCGGCAAGTTCGATCTCCGTGGTCCTGCTCGCGTGGCGCGCGCCGACGTTCGCCCGGACCCGCGCATGAGCGTGCTCTACGTCCTGATCCCGCTCGCGCTGGCGATCGTGGTGGTCGCCGTGGTGGCCTACGTATGGTCGGCGCGCAGCGGCCAGTTCGACGATCTCGAGACGCCGGCGCTCCGGCCGCTCATCGACGAGGAGTCGAAGGCGCCGTCCCGCAGGGTTTCGCGCCCGCCGCACCGCTGACCGCAGGGCGCGGGCGGGCGGTCGCGAAACCCTCCGCGACGGCGCAAATTTCGGACAACCCGACCGACGGTGACCACGCCAGCCTGGGGCGGCGAACGGTCGTCGCCACCCCGACCCCGGACCGATGACGAGCGCACTTCCCTCCCGCGACGACGCCTTGCGGCTGATGCAGGAATGGACTCCGAGCGAGTCCTTGCGCGGGCACATGCTGGCCGTGGAGGGTGCCATGCGCGCCTACGCGGAGCGGCTCGGCGAGGATGTCGAGCGCTGGGGGCTCGCCGGCCTGATGCACGACTTCGACTATGAACGGTTCCCGAACGATGCCCATGCCGCCGATGCGGAGCACCCGAGCGAGGGGGTCCGCCACCTGCGCACGCTCGGATATCCCGAGGACGTCCTCGAGGCGATCCTGGGCCACGCCGACTACACGGGGGTCCCGCGGACGTCGCGCATGGCGAAGGCGCTGTTTGCCGTAGACGAACTCTGCGGCCTCGTGACGGCGTGCGCCCTCGTGCGGCCGTCGCGCAGCGTGAGCGACCTCGAGGTGTCGAGTGTCAGGAAGAAGATGAAGGACAAGGCCTTCGCGCGCGGCGTGAACCGGGAGGATGTCGTGCGCGGGGCGGCCGAGCTGGGCGTCGAGATGGACGCCCATATTGCGCTGGTGATCGAGTCGATGCGAGGCCGGGCGGCCTTGCTGGGACTGGCCGGAACCTGAAGCCCGGGACGGTCGCACCAGCCTAACCGCAGCGTCCCCGGAACGTCCAACGGACATCCCGGCCGGCGCGTATTGAGGAGTGTGATTGACGAGTGGATCGAGTGACCGGCGTCGCCCTCGCCATTGGGACGTCGCCGGCCGCCGAAAGGACCCGGCGGCACGTGACTGAACGGCCTGCGAATGAGCGCGAGCTCGTCGTGGCCGCGCAGCGTGGCCAGCGGGCCGCGTTCTCGGAGCTTGTGCGGATGCACGAGCGCCGGGCCTACGCGGTGGCGCGTTCGATCGTCGCCAATCATGAGGACGCGGAAGACGCCGTGCAGGACGGGTTCCTGCATGCGTACCGCGCCCTCGACCGGTTCCTGCCGGACCAGGCGTTTGGCGCGTGGCTGCACCGGATCGTCGCGAATGCGGCGCTGGACATCACGCGACGGCGCAAGGTGCGGGATGCGGATGAGCTCCCGGAGACGGTAGCTTCTCCGTTCCGGGATCCGGCCGAAGGCAGCGAGCTCCGGAGTCGCCTCACGGCGGCCCTGGACCAGCTGCCGGCGCGCCAGCGGTCGGTGATCGTGTTGCACGACGTGGAAGGCTTCAAGCATTCGGAAATCGGCACCATCCTCGGGATCCCCGAGGGAACCGCCAGGTCGGACCTGCACTACGCGCGAACGCAGCTGCGGGCCATCCTGGGCGACATAAGGAGCGAATCATGAGCGATGAGCATGGGGGTCCCCGGTTGGTGCGCGACGACGCACTGACGGCGGCGTTGCGTGCCATCTACCGGCGGCCCACGAGCGAGGCCTACTGGGCGGCCCTCGAGGGGCGCATCATGGCGCGCATCGACGAGTCCGAGGCCTGGTGGTCGGTGAGCGATCGCTGGGTGCGCATCGGCCTCGCCGCCCCGGCGGCGACGCTCCTGGTGGCCGGCGGCCTCGTCCAGCGCGCGCACGCGCGCAACAACCCCACGCTGGCCGCCGAGGCGGGCGTCGAAGTCGAAGGCCC
>CAZKYG010000182.1:0-9421 GCA_964556915.1 uncultured Gemmatimonas sp. | reverse complement strand
CGCTGGTCGTGGACGCGGCGATCGGTTCCGGCGCGGCCGACATCGCGGCGGGTGTCGTCGCCAACCTCGGGCCCGCCCTGTCGGCGGCGGGGCTGACCGTCGCCACGCCGACCGCAACCGCGCCGACCGACTCGAGCGGCCTGATCGTGGGCCTCACCGTGCAGCGTCAGGCCGATCGGGCGCGTACCACGCTGCGGCTCGGGCGTCCCGGTGCGGCGACCGCCCTGTGGACGGAGCGATTCGACTTCGCCGTGAAGGACGCGTTCGCGGCCCAGGACTCGATGGCCGCGCACACCGTGCGGGCGGTGCGCGCCGCACGTCCGTAGCGCGCGCCGCAGCGCGCGCTCCATTCTATATAATGTAGAATCCGGCTGCGGCTCCGCCGCGCCGCCCACGACGGCCGCCGTCCCCCGGGCCGGTTCGTCCCGGTGACCACCCTATGGGAGATCGTCCTGATGACCTGTCACATCACCATCGGACGGCGCGCGTACGTGCGCCTCACCCGCGTTCATGACGTTCGCGCGCGCCTCGCCTCGGTGCGGGCCGCGGTGACGTCCGGCGCGATCGTCGTTGCCGCGCTCGCCGCGCCGCTCACCGCGCCGCTCACGGCCCAGGAACAGGTCGACAACGCCACGATCGAGCGGATCAAGGCCGAGGAGATGAACCGCTCCCAGGTGATGGACATCATGAGCTGGCTCACCGACGTGTACGGCCCGCGCCTCACCTGGTCGCCGAACCTCACGCGCGCCGGCGACTGGGCCGTGGGCGAGATGAAGAAGTGGGGCCTCGCGAACGTGCATCTCGAGACGTGGGACACGCCGGCCGGACTCGGCTGGGAAAACGAGCGGTTCTCGCTCATGGCGACGTCGCCCGTGTCGTTCATCGTCGAGGCCGTGCCGCGCGCCTGGTCCCCGGGCACGAAGGGCACGGTGACCGGCAAGGTCGTCCGCATCGAAGCCGGCTGCATCGACGAGGCGAAGGCGAAGTACGCCGGCCGGCTGCGCAACGCGTTCATCATGACGACGCCGGCGCTCGACGAACCGGTGAACGCCTTCACGGCAACCGCCACGCGCTACGCGGACTCGACGCTCGCACGCATGGCGGCCGAGCAGCCGCAGCCGGCGGGCGGCCGGGGCGGGCGGGGCGGATTCGGGCGTGGCGGCGGCGCGCCGCAGCGCTCGCCGGTCTGTCAGGCCGAGTTCTCGCGCGACTCGGCGGCCGCGGCGGGCGCCGGGCGCGGCGGACGCGGCGGGTTCGGCGGCCGCGGCGGCTTCAGCGGCACGGACGTGAACGCGCTCCGCTGGCTCCAGGCCGAAGGCGCCGCGGCGGTGCTCCTCGCCGACACGCGGCACGTCGGCGGCGATATCGGGACCGACAACGGATCGTCGCGCGCGGCCGACGCCCCTCAGGTTCCCGCGGTGCACGCGGCGCAGGAGTCCTACGGCCGTCTCGCGCGCATGGTGGCCAAGGGCGTGCCGGTCACGCTCGAACTCAACATGCAGAACCGGTTCTTCCCGGAGAACAAGAGCTCGTTCAACGTCATCGGCGAGATTCCGGGCACCGACCCCGCGCTCAAGGACGAGGTCGTGATGATCGGTGCGCACTTCGACTCCTGGCACTCGGGCACGGGCGCCACCGACAACGGCGCCGGCTCGGGCGTCATGCTCGAGGCGATGCGTCTCCTCAAGTCGCTCGACCTCAAGCCGCGCCGGACGATCCGCATCGCGCTCTGGACCGGCGAGGAGCAGGGGCTCCTCGGCTCGCGCGCGTATGTGGCGCAGCACTTCGGCACGAGTGACGCGGGCGGCTTCCACCCGACGGCGGAACAGGCGAAGCTCGCCGCCTATTTCAACGTGGACAACGGCAGCGGCAAGATCCGCGGCGTGTACCTGCAGGGCATCGAGGCCGAACGGCCCATCTTCGACGCATGGATGGCGCCCTTCAAGTCCATGGGCATGACGTCGCTCACGATCGCCAACACGGGCGGCACCGATCACCTCTCGTACATCGGCGCCGGCATGCCGGGATTCCAGTTCATCCAGGATCCGCTCGACTACGGGAACGTCACGCACCACACGAACCAGGACGTGTACGAACGCCTCCAGCCCGACGACATGAAGTTCAACGCGGCGGTGGTGGCGTCGTTCGCCTGGCAGGCGGCGCAGCGCGACGAGAAGCTCCCGCGTCCGCCGATGCCGGCGCCCGGCGGCGGGCGCGGCATCCCGCAATGAACATGAACGGTTCCTGAATGACCGTGGGGCGCTGTACGACTGGCGAGTAGTTTGTCGCTGTGCGCGCACCTCGCGCCCACCGCGACACCCCGCTCGCCAGTTCGTACAGGAGCCACCGCACATGCGTTCGACCGGTTTCGATCTCCGCCGTGCCACACTGGTCACGGCACTTGTCGCATCTCCGCTCGTGCTCGGCGCGCAGGCGCGCCCCGTTGCCGACACCCGCCCATACGCGCCGGTCGACACGGCGAGCTGGGGCAACCTCACCTGGCGCATGCTCGGCCCTGCGCACACCGGACGCATGACGTCGGTGTCGGGGTCGGTGCAACGGCCGGGAGAGTACTACGTCGCCACGACGGGCGGCGGCGTCTGGAAGACCGCCGACAGCGGCAAGACGTGGCACCCGATGACGGATGCGTACTTCGGCGGCACGATGGGCGCGGTCGAGGTGTTCCCCGCGAATCCCGACATCGTGTGGGCCGGCGGCGGTGAATACCCGATCCGCGGCAACGTGTCGCACGGCGACGGCGTGTGGAAGACCACCGACGCCGGAAAAACGTGGCAGTTCATGGGGCTCAAGGAGACGCAGTACATCTCGCGCATCATCGCGCATCCCACCGACCCGAATATCGCGTACGTCGGCGCGCTGGGGCACGTGTTCGGCCCCAACCCGGAGCGCGGCGTCTTCCGCACGAAGGACGGCGGCAAGACGTGGCAGAAGATCCTGTTCGTGAACGACTCGACCGGCGTCGGCGACATGGCGATGGACCCGTCGAACCCGAACGTCATCTACGCGGGTTTCTGGCAGGCGGGCCGCAAGCCGTGGCTGCTGATTAGCGGCGGCAACGGCAGCACGCTGTTCAAGACCACCGACGGCGGCGATCACTGGACCGAGATCAAGAACAATCCGGGCCTGCCGAAGGGCATCTGGGGCAACATCGGCATCACCGTGTCGCCCGCGAACCCGAAGCGCGGGTGGGCGATCATCGAGGCGGAGGAGGGCGGCGTGTTCCGCTCCGACGACGCCGGCGCGACGTGGCAGCTCCTCACGCAGGACCGCAATCTGCGCCAGCGCGCATGGTATTTCTCAAAGCTCACCGCCGACCCGAAGGACACGAACACCGTGTGGGCCGGCAACGTGGGCGGGTACCGCTCGACCGACGGCGGCAAGACGTTCCGCAGCAATCCGGTGAACAGCGGCGACACGCACCAGTACTGGGTGGCCCCGAACGATCCCGGGCGCGTGGCCGTGGTGGGCGACCAGGGCGTGACGCTCACGTACGACGGGGGCAAGACGACGTCGCGCGCCAACATCCCGACGGGCCAGTACTACCACGTGCACCTCACCAACGCGTTCCCGTACGACGTGTGTGGCGCCGAGCAGGACGGCGGCGTGGACTGCTTCCCGGGCCGTTATGGCGTTGGTGGCGGGCGTGGCGGGCGCGGACGTGGCGGTTTCGGCGGCCCGGGCGGCCCGGGCGGACGCGGTGGCCGGGGTGGCGCGCCAGCCGAGCAGTTCGACTTCCCGCCGCGCTACGGCGGCGCCGGCGGCGAGTCCGGCTACGTGGCCTCTGACCCGCTCGATCCGGACGTCACGTTCGGCGGCAACTACAGCGGCGTGCTCGAGATGCAGAACAAGCGCACGGGCCAGTCCATGCGCCTCGACCCGTGGCCGCTCAATCCGATGGGCCACGACGCGAAGGACTCGAAGTACCGCTTCCAGTGGACGTTCCCGATCATGAACTCGCCGAACGACCCCAAGGTGCTCTATGCCGGATCGAACGTGCTCTTCCGTTCCACGGACCTCGGCATGAACTGGAAGATCGTCTCGCCCGACCTCACGCGGAACGATCCCGCCACGCTCGGCGCGTCGGGCGGGCCGCTGACCAAGGACCAGACGAGCGTCGAGTACTACGGCACGATCTTCGCGACGGCGGAGTCGCCGGTGGCGAAGGGCACGGTGTGGACCGGCTCGGACGACGGCCTCATCTACGTCTCGAAGAACGTCGGCGTCGCCGGCGTGGCCATGCCGACGTGGACGAACGTGACCCCGAAGGACCTGCCGAAGTGGACGCGCATCTCGATCATCGAGCCGAGCCACTTCAACGCCGGCACGATGTACTTCGCGGCCAACCGGTACGAGATGGACGATTTTGCGCCGTACCTGTACCGGACCACGGACTACGGCAAGACGTGGACGAAGATCATCGCCGGCATTCCGGGCGACGAGTTCACGCGCTCGATTCGTGAAGACCTCGTGCGGCCCGGCCTGCTCTACGCCGCGACCGAACGCAGCATGTACATCTCGTACGATGCGGGCGCGCACTGGCAGAGCTTCAAGCGCGGGCTGCCGCCGGTGGCCGTCCACGACATCGCGCTGCGCGACGACGACATCGTGATCGCCACGATGGGCCGCGGGTTCTACGCCATGGAGGGCATCTCGGCGCTGCGGGAGGCGGACAAGGTGGGAGGCGCTGCGCACCTGTACAAGCCCGGCGTCACGTACCAGACCACGGGAAGCGTCGCGGTGCAGTACTGGCTGGACAAGCCGGGGCAGGTGGTGACCCTCGAGCTCGTCGACGCCAAGGGGCGCGTCGTCCACAAGGCAGCCAGCAACGACACCGTGCCGTCGGCGGGCCGCGGCGGTCGGGGGGGCGGCGGTGGCCGCGGCGGCTTCGGTCCGCCGCCCGCGCGCGTCACCAACACCGAGGGGCTGAACACGTTCGACCTGCCGCTCCGGTATCCGGATGGCATGAACTTCCAGAATGCCATCTACTGGGGCGGCAACGGTCTCAACGGCCCGCTGGGCCCGCCGGGCAACTACACGGTGCGCATGACCGTCGGCGATGCCAAACCGCTGGTGCAGCCCGTCCGTGTGCGGAAGGACCCGCGCACCACGGCGACCGAGGCCGACCTTGTCGAGAAGTTCAACTTCCTCATGCGCATCCGCGACACGGTGAGCGCGGCGAACAAGGCGGTACGCACGATTCGCAACGCGCGCGACCAGGTGGACAGCATCCGCAAGATCATCCCGGATGCGCACCGCGCCGACTTCACGCGCGAGGCCGACGCCATGGTGGACAGCACGCGCTCGACGGAGGAACAGCTGTACCAGACGAAGAACGAGGCCGGGGAGGACCCGCTCAACTTCCCGATCCGGATCAACAACCAGGTCGGTGCGCTCTCCGGGTTCATCACCAGCAACGACCGCCGGCCGCCGCCGCAGGCGTACGAGGTGTGGAACACCCTCATCCCGCAGCTCGACAAGCAGCTCCTGCGGCTCGACACGCAGTGGAAGGTCATGTTGCCAAAGGTGAATGCGGTGCTCAAGGCGGCCGGCATGGCGCCGATCGTGCTGTCGTCCGACGAGAAGGGGGCGCCGCGCCCGACGTTCGTGCCGTAGCTCCGACGTCACGGAGTCCGCGGCGGTGGTCCGGGCAACCGGGCCACCGCCGCTTCGCTGCCGGTGCCACCGCCGGCTGACACTTTCCGGGCCAGCGGACGGTAGGGGAGGCGGTCCCTCACCCCGCCGAGCCATGGAAACGCTTCTTCAGGACATCCGCTACGCCTTGCGCGGGCTCCGCCGCTCACCCGGCTTCACGCTCGTCGCGGTGCTCACCCTCGCCCTCGGGATCGGCGTCAACTCGTCGATCTTCGGGCTCGTCAACGCGATCCTCTTCCGGCCGCTGCCCGTGGAACGCCCGGGCGAACTGGTCGAGATCTACTCGCGTCCTGCTACCTCGCCCGATCACCAGACGCACTCGTACCCCGACTACCTCGACTATCGCGCGAGCACGCGCACGCTGTCGGCCGCGATCGCGTACTCCAACTTCTTCGCGCACTTCAGTACGCCGGCCAGCTCGGCGCTCGTCGTCGGCGAGCTCGTGACCGACAACTACTTCTCCGCGCTTGGCGTGCGGCCGGTGCGCGGCCGCGCGTTCCGTCCGGAGGAGTTCACGTCCGACGGTTCCGGCGCGGTGGCGATCATCAGCGACCGGTTCTGGCGCACGCAGTTCAACGCCGACCCCGGCGTCGTCGGGCGCACGTTCCGCATGAACGACGCGGTGTACGCCGTGATAGGCGTCGCGCCGCCGGAGTTCGGCGGCATGGTGCCCGCGGCGCCGACGCAGATGTGGATCCCCATCACCATGGTCGAGCACGTCGAGCCGCTCGGCAACCAGTGGAACTCCGCCAAGCTCACGGACGGCCTGCCGCGGCTCCGGCAGCGGGCCCAGCACTGGGTCTGGATGAAGGGCCGCATGAACCCCGGCACGTCGGTCGAGCAGGTGCAGGCCGAGTTCACCGCGCTCGCCGCGCGGCTCTCGAACGGGTATCCGGCCACGGACGACCTCGTCCGCACGTCCGTCGTGCCCACGAAGGACGTGCGCATCAACCCCGACCTCGATCGCACCATGTTCCCGGTCGGGGCCGTGCTGCTCGGCGCCGTGGCGCTCGTGCTGCTGGTCGCGTGCGCGAACCTGGCCAACCTCATGCTCGCGCGCGCCGCCGGCCGCGAACGCGAGCTCGCCGTGCGCCTCGCGCTCGGCGCGGCGCGCGGCCGGATGGTGCGGCAGCTGCTCACCGAAAGCGTCGTGCTGGCCCTGGCCGGCGGCACCGTCGCGCTCGGCATCTCCGTCGCGTTCGCGCGGCTCATCGCGGGCTTCAGGCTCCCGCTGCCGATCGAATTCACCCTCGACCTGCACCCCGACTGGCGCGTGCTGGCCTACACGCTCGGCGTCGCGCTGGCAACGGGCGTCGCGTTCGGTCTCGTGCCGGCGCTGCGGGCGTCGCGGCCCGACCTCGTGCCGTCGCTGAAGGGCGCCGTTGGCGGGAGCGCCGGCAAGCCGCGGCGCGTCACGCTGCGCGACGCGCTGGTCGTCGTGCAGATGGCCGTGTCGATCGTGTTGGTTGTCGCGGGCGCGCTGCTCGTCCGCAGCCTGGGCGCGGCCGGCCGCGTGGACCTCGGCTACGACGCGGACCACGTCGCGGTGATGTCGGTGGCGCTGCAGATGAACGGGTACGACAAGGCGCGCGGCGGGCAGTTCCTCGAGACTGCGCGGCAGCGCCTCGCGGCACGGCCCGACGTGCGTGGCGTGGCGATAACCTCGCGCGCCCCGCTCGCGCTGAACGACAACACGTTCGACTTCTTCATCGACGGCCGGCAGGCGTCGGCGGCCGACAAGCCGTTCTCGTCGGAAGGCACCTACGTGGACGAGCACTATGCGGAAACGCTCGGCTTGCACGTGACGTCCGGACGGTGGTTCGATGCCGCCGACCGCGACGGCACGCGACACGTCGCCGTGGTCACCCGGGCGATGGCCGACAAGTACTGGCCCGGCGCCGACGCTGTTGGCCGTGAGTTTCGCACGCGCTGGGGCGACCCACCGTACCGGGTCGTCGGCGTGGTCGCCGACTACAAGGTGGATACGCCGGGCGAGTCGCCGCAGCCATACCTGCACATTCCGTCGCCGCGCGAGGACACGTACGCCGAGATCCTCGTGCGTACCGCGGGACCCGCCGGCGCCGCGGTGGCGCAGCTGCAGCAGGAGCTGCGCGGTATCGATCCCCAGGTCGTGTTCCTCAACGCCGGTACGCTGCGCGACTATGCCAACGTGCGATTGTTCCCCGTGGTCGCGGGCGCGTGGCTCATCGGCGCGTTCGGCCTGCTCGCGCTGGTCGTGGCCGCCGTCGGGCTCTACGGCGTGATCGGCTATTCGGTGAGCCGGCGCGTGCGGGAGATCGGCATCCGCAAGGCACTCGGCGCCCGACGGGCATCGCTGGTCGCGATGGTGGTGGGCGAGGGCATGCGGCTCGTGGCGTTCGGGGGAATCATCGGCGCTGCACTCGCGGTCGGCGCGGCGCGCGCGCTTTCGTCCGTGCTGTTCGTCGCGCCCGTGGACCTGCCGAGTTACGGCATCGCGTTTGGCGTGCTCGCGGGTGTCGCATTGCTTGCCAACGTCGTGCCCGCGCGGCGGGCGGCCGGCGTCGATCCCATGGTGGCGCTGCGCCAGGACTGACCGGCCGACGGGCGGGCCGCGGCGGCTACGGCGCGAACGTTCGCTCGATCTCCGCGGAGGTGACGGCGCCGGTCAGCCCCCCGAACGTCCCGTGCGCGGCGATTTCCTGCGCCGCGCGCATTGCCGCGCCCACGGCCACGCGCGCGAGCGCGCCGCCGACGCTGATGCGTCGCACACCAGCGGCCGCGAGCTCGGCGACGGTCGTGAATCCCGTGCTCACGAGCACGTTGACCGGCCGCGGCGCCACCGCGCGCACGACGGCGATGATGTCGTCCATCGTGCGGAGCCCCGGCGCGTAAAGGCATTCCGCGCCCGCCTCCGCGTAGGCGGTGAGACGGCGGATCGTCTCGGCCAGGTCGGGCCGGCCGGCGATGAAGCCTTCCGAACGGCCGGTGAGCACCACGCCCGTGCCGCTCTCGTCGATCGCGCGCCGGGCCGCGCGGACACGCTCCACCGCCAGCTCGAATGCGAACAGCGGTTCGGCGTCGTCGCCCGTCGAGTCCTCGATCGAGAGGCCGGCCACTCCCGTCGCCACGGCCCGTCGGACGTTGGCGTGCACGCCGGCCGCCTCGACCGCGAAGCCACCCTCGAAGTCCGCGTTCACGGGCACCTCCACGGTGGTGGCCATGGTCACCAGGTGCGCGAGCACGTCGTCGAGCGGCATGCGATTGTCCCGTCGCGCGGCCGACCACGCCATGCCGGAACTCGTCGTCGCCAGGGCGGGGAAGCCCAGGGCCGCGAGCACGCGTGCGCTGCCGGCGTCCCAGGGGTTCGGCATCACGAAGCATCCGCCTTCGTGCAGGCGCCGAAAGGCGGTGACGCGCGGGGACGGGATGGGCGCCGTCATGCGTCAGGCTCCGCGTGCGCGCCGTCCGGCCGTTCGCCGCGCGTGCCGTCGCCGGGGGCGCCCGCGGGCAGCGTCGCCGGAACGGGCGTGAGGAAGGTGCGGTCCTCGCGCCGGATGAATCGCTGCCGCTGGGCCATCGCGAAGTTCTCCTGTCCGTCGGGGTCGGCGCGCAGGCGCGCCCGGTAGGTCTCGTACGCGGCCAGCGACTCGAAGCCGATGAGCGCCAGCGCGACGTCGTTCGCTCCCTCGTGAGGCAGAAAGTAGCCGAGCAACGCGCCGCCGCAACGCGGGATGATGGCGCCCCATCGCGCGGCATAGGCCGCGAA
>CAZKYG010000181.1:0-10512 GCA_964556915.1 uncultured Gemmatimonas sp. | reverse complement strand
GTCCCCGGGTCCCGCCGCCGGCTGGGGGGGGGGGGGGGGGCGCCGCCCCCCCCGCCCCCCGCCCGCATCGGTCAGTCAGTTCGCGCGACCATCGCCTCGGCGCGGTCGCGAATGCCGCGCAGCATGCCCCGTTCCATGATGAAGTGCGCCGGCTCGAACACGAGCAGCTCGACCGGACCCATGACCGCCATGCCCAGCGACGGCCGACCCTCGCCCCGCGTCCGCACGATCAACCGCGACGTGGTGGCGTCGAGTGGCTCGACGATGAACGCGCCCCAGTTCTCGAGCGTCAGCACACGGCCGGGGTCGAGGTACGTCACGCGCCAGCCGATCGAGTCGCCGAACACCCCGCCGAGGTAGCCGGGCTGCACCGCCCGCACCAGTCCGCCAACCGCGAGTGACTGCCACGCGGGATTGATGACATCCGCGTTGTGGACGCGATCGCCCGCGAGTCGTTCGAGCCAGTCGTAGCTGTAGAAGCCCGCCCGGTCCTGCCCGAGCTGCACGAGCCACGGCCATACGGAGTCGGCCGGCGCGCGCACCGTGACGGCATGATCGATCCGGTAGAACATCGGCGACGTCATGGTCGCCTCCTCACCCGGCATCGGCGCGGCACGCTCGTCCGGGGTGCTGCCCCACTGCACCAGGAGCGGGCGCGACAGCGTCGCCACTGCCGTGTACGCCACCGCGAGCACGGCGCCCACCGATGCGGTGGCCCGCAGCACCCGGTGCCGCGGGATGCGCGCCGCCTCCTGCTCCGGCACGTACTGCGGGAGCCGCGCCCGGAGCGCGGCCACGATGATCGCGAGGTCCACGAGTGCGCCGGTGACGAACACCCCGTGCCCCCACGTACCGAACAGCATCACCGACGCGATGGTCGCCACCCCCAGCGTGATCGGCCACGATCTCCGGAATCCGTCCACGCGCAGCAATCCGAATCCCGCCGCCAGGTAGCCCGCCATGGCGAGCGCGGTGAGGATGCTGACTTCGACCAGCGGGCCCTTGCCGCCCGCCCACACGCCGAGCCCGGCATGCCCGAGCGCGTGCAACAGCAACGCGACTCCCAGCAGTTTGCGGTTCATGGTCCCTCCCGGACGACACGCCCCGACCCGTTCAAAGCATGCGAGCGACGTCCCGCCGATGCCATCAAGGGAAACCGCCACGATCGTCGGGGTATTCCCAACACGGCCGGTCACCCATGTCGTACAACGACACGAGGTGGTTCCGATGTCGAAAAGGCGTAGGTTGAAACGTCAGCCCCGCTCTTCACCCGAGGTCCCCTGATGTCGTTGCACAGGACATTCGCCGCAACGGGCGCCGCGCTGGCGTTCGCGACTTTCACGCCGGCCGCCGGCGCCCAGGCCGACCTGCCCATTCGCGACACCACGCTGGCCAACGGCCTGCGGGTGATCGTCGTCGAGAACCACGCCGTGCCGCTCGTCACCGTCGAACTCGACGTCAAGAACGGCGCGTACACGCAGACGCCGGAATACAGCGGCCTCGCGCACCTGTACGAGCACATGTTCTTCAAGGCCAACTCGGCGATCCCGTCGCAGGAGGCGTACCTCGCCCGGCTTCGGCAGCTCGGTGGCGCGTGGAACGGCACCACCTCCGAGGAGCGCGTCAACTATTTCGTGACCGTCGGCACGGACAGCATGGTGCCCACGATGCAGTTCATGGAAGACGCGGTGCGCGAGCCGCTCTTCCTCCCCGACGAGCTCGTCCGCGAGCGGCCCGTCGTCACGGGCGAGTTCGACCGCAACGAGGCCAATCCGTTCTTCCACCTGCAGCGCGGCGTGGACACGCTGCTCTGGACGCCCGCGTTCTACTCGCACAAGAACACGATCGGCGACCGCGACGTGATCCTCTCGGCCACGCAGGCCAAGATGCACGAGATCCAGCATCGCTACTACGTGCCCAACAACTCGGCGCTCATCCTCGCCGGCGACGTGACGCCCGCCGAGGGGTTCCGGCGCGCCGTGCAGATCTTCGGCGACTGGCCGCGCGGCGCCGACCCGTTCGCCACGCCGGCGCCCAACCCGCCGCCCCTCGAGGCGTCGAAGGCCGCCGTCGTGGAGCGGAAGGTGAACGGGCTGACGCTGCTCTATGAGTGGCAGGGCCCGAGCGTGGGCGCGGACCCCAGGGCCACGTACGAGGCCGACGTGCTGTCGAGCGTCCTCAACAATCCGGCGAGCCCGTTCCAGAAGCGGCTCGTGGACGGCGGACTCGCCTTTGCCGCGCAGATCGGCTACTACACGCTGGACCACGTGGGGCCGATCAGCGTGTTCGCGCAGACCGCGCCCGACAAGCTCGCCTCCGCGCAGAACGCCATCATGGAAGAGCTCGGCAAGCTCGCCAACCCCGATTACATCCCGCAGGAGATGCTCGACGCCGCGCAGAAGCAGCTCGGCATCAACGCGCTGTACGAACGGGAACAGCCCAGCGAGTGGGCGCACACGATCGGGTTCTGGTGGTCGGTCGCCAGCCTCGACTATTACCGGAACTACGTTCCGAACATGCAGAAGATCACACGACAGGACCTGGCCGACTACGCCAAGCGGTACATCATCGGCAAGCCGTTCGTCGTCGGCGCGCTGCTCTCGCCCGAGGCGGTGAAGGCCACGCAGCTGACGCCGGCGTCGCTCCTGCAGACGAAGGTGGTGCCATGACCGCGGCCCGCATCCGGCGCGGCGTGGCGATGGCCGCCGTCCTGGCCCTCGCCGCGAGCGGCGTCCCGGGGACGCTCCGCGCCCAGGCTCCTGCGGTTCCCGTCACGAAGACGACGATCGCGGGCATTCCCGTGATCCTGAAGCGCGTCACCGCGAACGACGTCGTCGCCGTGCAGCTCTACCTCGACGGCGGGAGCGCCGCGCTCACGCCGGACAAGGCCGGCATCGAGAACCTGATCGGCAGCGCGATGACGAACGGCACGGAGAAGTACGGCAAGGACCGGTTCGCCGCGCTGGCGACGTCCACGGGCACGACCATCGGCGCCACCGCGGGCTACGACTTCACCACGTTCACCGCGCAGGGCGTGCGGCAGAACTGGAACGATACGTGGGACCTGTTCACGCAGGCCGTCCTGCATCCCACCTTCCCGGCGGACGAGGTCGCGCAGGTGAAGGAGCAGCTCATCAACGGGCTGAGGCAACGCGCGGACGACCCCGACACGTACCTGGAGATGCTCGCCGACAGCGCCGTGTACGCGGGCCGACCCTACGCGATCGACCCCGAGGGCACGGCGGCGTCCGTGGCGAAGCTCACGCGCGACGACCTCGTGGCGTGGCACGCGCGGCGCTTCACGAAAGGCAACCTGCTGCTCGTGGTGGTCGGCAACGTTTCGCCGGCCGACCTGCGGGCCAAGGTCACCGCCGCGTTCGGCGCGCTGCCGGCCACGGGCGGCGGCGCCACACCCGCCGCGGCCCTCACGTCGGCGGCGGGCCCGCCGGTCACCGCGAAGCGCGACCTGCCCACGAGCTACGTCGAGGGTGTGTTTGCCGCGCCGTCGCTCGCCGGCAGCGACTTCCCGGCGTTGCGCGTGGCAATCCTCGTGCTCACCGACCGGCTGTTCGAGGAAGTCCGCACCAAGCGCAACCTGACCTACGCGACGTTCGCGCAGCTGTTCAACCGGCGCGCCAATCGCGGGCGCATCTACGTCACGGCGGTGGACCCCGACACGACGACCGCGGTGATGCTCGGCGTGGTGAAGGGCCTGCGCGACACGCCCGTGTCGGCGCAGCTGCTGCACGAGACGGTGAACGTGTTCGCGACGAACTACCTCATGGGCCAGCAGACGAACATGGGCCAGGCGACCGCGCTCGCGACCTGGGAGCTCACGGGCGGCGGCTACGCCGGCTCGATCGGCTACGTGAACCGCCTCCGCACGGTGACACCGGCGCAGCTGCAGGCGGCGGCCCGGAAGTACCTGGGCGACTTCCGGTGGGTCAGGGTGGGAAGGTAGGACGTCGGTTCAGCGGCCGGGCGGACGGACGAGGTCGACGCGGTTCGTCCGGTATGGCGCGAAGCCGGCGCCCCAGTCCACGCCGATCACTTCCTGCCACACCTTCGCGCCGTCCACGTGCACGACGACATAGTGGTGCGGATTGCCGGTCGTGTCGGCCGCGGGTCGCACGAGGTGCGTCACCTGCAGGGACTGCGCCGCACCCGCGGCGAGGTACGAGGTGAGATCCGGTTCGCCCTTGTACACGTAGAGCGGCGCGCCGCCGCCGCCCGTGACCACCTGGTCCAGCCGGTGCGTGCCGCCACGCGCATCCTTCCACGTCTCCACCCAGTGCTCGAACTCATGCTCGTGGCCGACGAACATCAGGTCCACGCCGGCCGCGCGGAACAGCGGCATGTACTTCTCGCGGATGGCGAGGGTCGAACGCTCCACCGTGGGCCCGCCGTGCGACGCGGAGGAGAACGCCGGGTGATGGCAGAAGACGACGATGTGCGCGTAGCGGCGGCGGTCCACGTGCTCGAGCTGTGACTTCACCCACGCGTACTGCACCGTGTCGCCAGCGATGTTGGAGTCGAACGCGATGACGTACGTGTTGCCGTACGCGAACGAGTACACCGGATAGTCGCGGAGGCGATGCGGGCTGCCGTTGGGCGGGATGATCTTCGCGAGCGCGTCGTAGAAGTTGCGCAAGCCGGGCGCGCGGCTGGGCGCGCCCACGGTGTCGGCGCTGCTCACGTCGTGGTTGCCGGGCGCCAGAAAGTACGGCACCCCGCCCTCCGTCGCGAGCCGATCCACGATCGGCACGAAGCTCACGTTCCACTGCTGCGCGCTCGATCCACGCACCACCGCGTCGCCGCTCTGGATCACGAAGCGCACGGGGTCGGGCCCGCCCTTGAGGCGCCGGATCGTCTGCAGCATGGACTCGACGATGTGCGCGTGCACGTCGTGGAGCTCGATCCCGTCGCGCGGGCCGCGTGTGTCGCCATAGACGATGAACGAGAAGCGCGTGACCTTCGCGCTCGCGGCTTCGGACGCCATGGGCCGCGACGGGACGGCGATGGCGCGGACGGGCACCGTGTCCTGCGCCTGCGCCCGGGACACGCCTGCCGGCGTACCGAACGCCACCATCGCCGCGACGGCGGCCATCGGCGCCACCAGGCGCATTCCCCTGCGTGCAACCTGCATCGTCCTCGGCACCGGTCCCCCGTGGCTGCGCGACCCGCCAAAGGTACGACGCGCGCGCACACGGGGGGACCGGGCCCGCATCACGGGTCCGTCACGATCGCCGTTACGGCGGGCCGGGCAATGCCGGCCCGCCGCAGCGGCCCGCTCAGTCCATCCGGATCGCGAGCAGCGGGTCCACGCGCGTGGCGCGCACGGCCGGCAGCAGGCCCGAGAGCAGGCCGGCCACGCCGAGCGCGGCCAGCGCCAGCGCCAGCGACGGCGGGTCCGATGGCGATACGCCGTACACGAGCGTCGCCAGCGCGCGCGCCGCGGCGATCGCCCCCGCCGCGCCAAGCAGCAGCCCCGGCGCGATCGCGGCGGCGGCCGATCCAAGCACCATCGTGCGCACACGCCCCCTGGTGGCGCCGAGGGCGAGCCGGATGCCGATCTCGCGCCGCCGCTGCGCCACGGCGTACGAGATCACCGCGTACACGCCCGCGATCGCCAGGAGCAGCGCCACGGCCGCGAACGTGCCGAGCACGATCATCGTGAACCGACGCTCGTTGACCGACCGCGAGACGATATCCTGAAGCGGCGCGGCCTCGATCGCCACGTCGGGATCCACCGCGCGCATGGCGTTCCGCACGACCGACGCGATCGCGGTGACGCTCCCGGTCGTGCGCACGACGTACGACGCGGACTCGACGCGGTACATCGGCCGCTCGTGGAAGTCCATGAAGTAGGTTGGACGGAAGTCTCCGGTCACCGAGGCCGGGCGGACGCTCGCCACCACGCCCACGACGGTCAGCCACGGCTCCGGAAAATCCCGGGGGTGGTCCATGCTGACGACCCGCATGCGCTTGCCGATGGGATTCTCGTTCGGCCACTCCCGGGTGGCGAACGCCTGGTCCACCACCACGCTGTTCGGCGGCAACGAGCGCCTCGAGCTGAACACCTCGCCCGCGACGACCGGAATCCCCGCGGCCTCGAAGTAGTCGCCGCCCACCACGCGGTAGATCGCGTACCCGGTGCTGCCGAAGTTGGGGTCCGCCGGCTTCCCTTCCACCGCGATGCCGCCGCTGGGCCCGCCACCGGCGAGCGGCAGTGCGTTGGCGAAGCCGACGCTCGCCACGCCGGGCGCGGAGCGGATGCGCTCGAGTGACTGGTCGTGAAAGCGCATGACGTTGGCCAGGTTCGGGCCGTCGTAGTTCACGCCCGGCAGCGCCACGCGCACGGCCAGCGCGGACGCCGGATCGAACCCGAGTTGCTGGTCCATCACGCGCGAGAACGACTTGATGAGCAGCGTGGAGCCCGTCAGGAGCACCACCGCGATCGCGACTTCAGCGGCGACGAGGACCTTCCACGCACGCATCCGCGACACCCCGCCGGTGCCGCGCGTGCCTTCGCGCAGCGCGAGACCTGCGTCGTCGCCCGAGAGCCGCAGCGCGGGCAACGCCCCGACGAGCACCGTCGTCAGCACCGCCGCCACGGCGGCGAACGCGAGCACCCAGCCGTCGATCGAGACCGACGCGATCGGGAGCGACGACGGCGCGATGGCCGTGAACCCGCGCAGGATCGCAAACGACAGCGCGAGTCCGGCCACCGCACCAAGGAACGCCAGCAGGGCACTCTCGGCCACGAGCTGCCGCAGCAACCGGCCACGCCCCGCGCCCAGCGCCGAACGAATGGCGAACTCGCCCGCGCGCGCGGAGCCGCGCGCGAGTTGCGCGCCCGCCAGGTTTGCGCACGCGGCGAGCAGCAGCACGCCCGAGGCGCCCAGCAGGAGATAGAGCGGCGTGCGCATGGACCCGTACAGTGCGTCTCGCAGGCCGTACATCCGGGCGCCCGTGGCGTCGAAGTCGGGCTGGTAAACGGACGCCAGGTGCGCGAACACCGCCCCGAGGTCGCGCTGGGCGGCATCGAGCGTCACCCCGGCCTTCATGCGGCCGATCGTCTCGCGATTGTGCGACGTGCGCGAATGTTCGAGCGGCTCCACCTCGAGGGGGAACCAGACCTGCGTGGCGTCGTTGAACGCGAACCCGGGCGGCAACACGCCGATCACGGCATAGTCGCGCTCGCCCTTCACGCGCACGCCGTTCAGTGATGCCGGCGCGCCGAGCACGTCGCGCCAGAACGGATAACTCACCACCGCCACGGCCGGAGCGCCAATCTGGTGTTCGGCCGGCAGCGGGAGCCGGCCCATCACGGGCCGGACCTCGAGCACGTCGAACAGCCCCTGTGAGAAGGCCGCCTCGCGCACGCGCAGCGCGCTGCCCCCGGCGAGCAGCGTGCCCATGCCGCCCCCGTACTGCGCCATGGCGTCGAAAGTCGCGTTCTGCGCCTTCACGTCCACGAAGTTCGGCCACGGGATGTTGCCGTACCCCTTGGCGTGCTGCTCGTCGATCGTGACGAGGCGATCCGCATGCGCGTACGGCAGGGGCTGGAGCAGCAGGCGATTCACGAGCGAGAACACGGCCGAGTTCGCGCCCACGCCGAGCGCGAGCGTGACGACCGCCGCGACGGTGAACCCCGGACTTTTCTTCAGCACGCGCCACCCGACGGCGACGTCCTGCCGGAACTCGGCGAGCCGGCTCGCGCGATGGCGCGTGGTGCGGCGGCGTTCCTCGATGTCGCGGCACTCCGCCTCGACCGCGGCGCGGTCGCCGAACGACGCACGGGCTTCGGCCATGGCGCGTTCGCGCGGCACGCCCGCCGTCACCAGCTCGGCCGCGCGGCGTTCGATGTGGAACTCGATCTCGCGGCGCACGTCCTCGTCCACCGGCGGGCGCTTCGACATCGGCAGGTCGTCGTCCCGGCGGCGCGTCATGCGATCGACCCCTCCGGGCGCGCCGACAGCACGCGCGTGAACGACTTCACGTAGCGCTCCCACACCGCCACTTCCTCGCGCAGCGCCCGCCGGCCCGCCGGCGTGAGCGCATAGAACCGGGCGTCGCGCCCGGTGTCCGACGCACGCCATTCGGAGTCGAGCAACCCGCGTTCCTCGAGGCGGCGCAATGCGGGGTACAGGGCGCCCTCCTCGATCTTCAGCTCGTCGCGCGACGACTGCGCAATCCAGCGCGAGATCGCGTACCCGTGCGCGGGCCCCCAGCTCAGCGTCTTGAGAACCAGGACGTCGAACGTCCCCTTGATGAGTCGCAATCTCGTATCGGACACAATCCCCCCGGTGGGCGCTGATACATCAGACACTGATGTATTACGAAGGGTTTGTGGCGGGGTTTCGACCCCGCGGCCGAAGGGCTGGATCGCCCACCCCGGGGGGAAGTGCCATATTCCGCGGCCAGGAGGAGACCACCATGCGATTCGATGCCTGTTGCCTCGTGCTCACCCTGATGGGCGCCGCCGGCAGTGCGGTCACCACCGCCGCCGGCGCCCAGGGCGTCGAGTACCGGGCGCCCAACGGAAAGGTCTACCGGTCGCTCCCGGACACCGGCCCCGTGGCCCGCGCGGAGCGGGCGCTCGCCGCCGACCCCAGGAACATCCAGAAGTTCATCGACCTCGGCACGGCGCAGGCCGGCGCGCGACAGATGCGCGAGGCCGTGGCGACGTTCACGAAGGCGATCGCCGTGGATCCCAACAACGCGCTTCTATATAGATGGCGCGGCCACCGGCATCTCTCGCTCCGGGAGTTCGACCAGGCCGAAGCCGACCTCAACCACGCGCTGAAGATCGACAGCACCGTGTACGGGGCGTGGTACCACCTGGGAATCGTCCGCTTCGTGCGTGGTGACTTCACCGGCGCGGCCGACGCGTTCATGCGGGCGCAGCCGCGCGCGCCTGACCCGGGGGAACTCGCGGGATCGACGGACTGGCTCTGGATGTCGCTGGCGCGCGCCGGGCGCATGGACGAGGCCAACGCCATGCTCGCGCGGCACCCCGATTCGCTGAAAACCGAACCCGACTACGCGTACACGAAGCGGTTGCGCATGTACCGGCAGGAGATCGGACCGGACTTCCTCGTGACGCCGTCGGACACCGCCGACGTTCAGCTTGCGACGCTCGCGTTCGGGCGCGGCAACTGGCACCTCGCCATGGGCGACACCGCGACGGCGAGGAAATGGTTCCGCACCGCCGTGAAGTCGGGCGGATGGCCGGGGTTCGGGTTCATCGTGGCCGAGGTTGAGCTGCGTCGAACCAGGTGACGTGACACCCGACCCGCACCTGCACAAGCTCACCCTGCTCCGGCGCGTGCGCGACCGGATGGACCGCGAGTTCGCGCAGCCGCTCGACGTCGAGGCGCTCGCCCGCGGTGTCGGCCTTTCGGCGGGTCACCTGAGCCGCGCGTTCCGCGCCGCCTACGGTGAGTCGCCGTACAGCTACCTCATGACCCGGCGCATCGAACGGGCCATGACGCTGCTCCGCGGCGGGGACATGTCGGTCACCGCGGCGTGCTTCGCCGTCGGCTGCGCATCGCTCGGCACGTTCAGCGCGCGGTTCTCCGAGCTGGTCGGCATGTCGCCGAGCCGCTACCGCCGGCTCGCGCACGCGAAGTCTGCCAGCCTGCCGGGCTGCGTGGCCCGTCAGGTGATGCGCCCGGTCAGGAATCGAGAAGCATCGCCCCGCCGGCGAGGCTAACGTCCCGCCATGACACTCACCATTCACTCCACCTTCCTGCCGGCGACCGATCCCGAGAGGTCGCTGGCCTTCTACCGCGACGCCCTCGGCTTCGAGGTGCGCAACGACGTCGGCTACGGCGGCAAGCGCTGGATCACCGTCGGGCCGCCGGGCCAGCCCCAGACGTCCATCGTGCTCGAGCCACCGGCCATGGATCCGGGACTCAACGACGTCGAGCGCCGCACGATCGCCGAGATGATGGCCAAGGGCTGCTACGCGCGCATCATCCTGGGCACGCGAGACCTCGCGGCAACGTTCCAGCGCGTGCAGGCGAGTGGCGCCGAGGTGGTCCAGGAGCCGATGGACCAGCCATACGGTGTGCGCGACTGTGCGTTTCGCGACCCGGCCGGCAATCTGGTGCGCATCAACCAGCTTTGCTGAGTCGCTGCTGAGCCGCTACGGCCGGGCGTGCTGCCGCGCCAGCTCGGACCGAAACGCCTGCTCGGACGCCTCGATGTACGCGAGATAGCCGGCACGATCCACGAACGGGTTGGCGGCGTCGGGCGCGGCCGCCTGGCGTGCGCGCTTGCCGCCAAGCCCGAAGAAGCTGCCGTGCGAACCGAGGAAGATGTCGGCCGGCAACCCGCGCAGCACAGCGAAGCTGCGCTCGAAGTCGCCGCGAATGCCGGGATACCGCTGCGGATCGCCGAACCGCATGAACGGCAGGAGCGACAGGCTGCACACGTCCACGGCGAGCAGGTCACGGTCCTGGTCGTGGACGGTGAACGCCCAGGAGGTGCAGCCGGGCGTGTGGC
>CAZKYG010000180.1:0-10038 GCA_964556915.1 uncultured Gemmatimonas sp. | reverse complement strand
CACGATGTACTGCTTGCCGTTGTGCATGAAGGTCATGGGCACGGCCGTGTTGAGGGCAGGGATCTGGACCGCGCCGACGAGCTTGCCCCTGGCCGTGTCGAAGGCATAGAGCTGCGGCGCGGGGCCGCCGCGGCCACCGCGGCCGCCCGCACGGCCGCCACCCGCGCGGCCGCCACCCGCGCCACCGCCACGGCCGAGCCCGTTGATGAGCAGCGACTTGGTGACGATGATCTCCGGCTGGCTGCCGTTGTTGGGAATCGGCGGGAGCTTGACCCCGGCCCAGAGCGGCGAGTCGGGCGCCTCGACCTCACGGTAGATGCCGCCATTCGGCTGCCACCAGGCCTTGTCGCCCGTCTTCATGTTGTACGCCGTGATGCCGCCGAGCTGCGCCGGCTTCAGGATCGAGATGCCGTCGATCACCGGCGCGGGGCCGGAGCGACGGAAGCCGCCGCGCCCCGCCTCGGGATCTTCCGGCGGCTTGTAGCCCGGGGGCGGCGGGGCCGCGCCCAGCTTGCCGCAGCTGTTGTGCGGCGAGGTGTAATCGAGGTACGAGCACGGGTCCTTCTGCACCTCGATCGTGGTGAGGCCGGTCTGGCTGCCGACGTACATCATGCCCGTTTCCGGGTCGGCGGCGCTGCCGCCGTCGATGTTCACGCCGCCGCTCGCGCCCGGCGCGTACCACGAGCACTTGTACTCGGCCGGCCCGTTCTTGCCCTTGCCGTCGGCCGGCGAACCCGGGATGAACCACGGGCCCATGCGGCAGAGCTTCGCGATCTTCAGCGCCGAGTCCTTGATGGCCGGCGTGTAGTCGATCAGGTCCTTCTCCATGAGGCCGTGCTGCGTGTACGGCAGCGGCTTGCTCGGAATCGGTTGTGTCGGCGACGTGACCTCACCCGGGACCTCGGACTGCTGCACCGGTGTTTCGGGGATCGGCCAGATCGGCTGTCCCGTCACGCGGTCGAGCACATAGAAGAACCCGTCCTTCGTCGCCTGGGCCAGGATCTTCCGCGGCTTCCCGTCGATGGTCACGTCGAGGAGGTTCGGCGCCATCGAGTTGTCGTAGTCCCAGATGTCGTGGTGCACGAGCTGGTAGTGCCACTTCCGCTTGCCCGTCTTCACGTCGATCGCGACGATGCTGCTGCCGAACAGGTTGTCGCCGGGGCGGTGGCCGCCGTACTCGTCGGCGGGCGGCATGCCTGTCGGGATGTACACGAGGCCCAGCTCCGGGTCGGCGGTGTACGTGGCCCACGCGTCCACCTTCCCGACGCCGGGCAGGCCGACCTTCGATCCGTTCTTCCACGTCTCCGCGCCGAACTCGCCCGGCTGCGGGATGAGGTTGAAGTTCCAGAGCTGCTTGCCCGTCCGGATGTCGAACCCGCGGATGTGGCTCGGGATGTTGTGCAGGTTGATCGGGTAGTAGCCGTGCATGGACGAGTTGCCGACCACGAGCACGTTGCCGACGACGATCGGCGGCGAGCTGTTCGCGATCTGGCCCTCGGCCGGGTCGATGCCCATGGTGCCGTCGGCGCCGATCTTCTTCACCGGATCCCACTTCTCTCCCGGCTTCGCCTTGCGCGCCGGAAAGGCCTCGGAGATTTCGAGTGAGCCTGAATCGTCCACGGCGAGCGGGACGAGGGTGAAGCCCAGGCCTTCCATGAGATCCACGACCCCGTTCTTGCCGAACGCCGGGTCGGGCTTGCCGGTCTTCGCGTCGAGCGAGACGAGGTGGTAGCCAGGCGTGACGACGAGCACGCGCTCGCTGGTGCCGTCGGTCCAGTACGAGAGGCCGCGGCCGGCGAACTGGCGCGGGGCCTTCTGGTAGCGGATGCCCTCGTTGAGCGTGTTGTACGACCAGAGCGTCTTGCCGGTGGCCGGGTCGATCGCGTAGGCGTAGCGGTGCGTGGTGGCGACCGTGAAGAGGCGGCCGTTGGCGTAGAGAGGCGTGGTGCGGTAGTACTCGTCGGGGCCGTCCTGGGCGGCGTTCCACTGCCACTGGACCTTGAGCTGGTTGAAGTTCGACGCGTTGATCTGGTCGAGCGACGAGTAGCGGCTGCTCCAGGCGTCGCCGCCCCAGTATCGCCATTCGCCGGGCTTGTTGCCGCGGACGAGGCCGGAGCCCTGCCGGGCAGCCGACTGTGCCGCCGGAATGGCGAGTGCGGCCACCGCGGCGGTGGCGAGTCCGATGAGGAGCAACCGTGGGCGGGGGATGCGTGGCGTCATGGTCAGCGTCCTGTCGAGAAGTGGTGCGGTGGGGAATCCGGTGCGACGAACTTGATCTTCGTGAGGACCGCGGTGTCGGCCGCGAGCGGCGCCTGGCCGGGCGGCATGCCGTTGAGCTGGAGCACGTAGGCCACGGTGGCGATGTAGTCGTCGTCGGAGAGCGATGCCGGGTTGTCCTGCGGCATGTTCTCCCGGACGTAGGTGAAGAACTTCGTCACGCTCTTGCCGATGAGGCCGGCCCAGAACCCGCCGCCGACGAGGTCGCGCGGCGTGTGGCACGACACGCACGAGCCGAGGAAGATGTTCTTGCCGTTGTTCGCCTGCTCGAGCGTGTACACGCCGTCGCGCGTGGTGCGGCTGGTGGCGACGGGAGCGGGCGTGGGCCGGGGCGCAGCGGGCTGCGGGGGCGGTTGCGTCGCCGGCTGCGACACGGGCGCGGCAGGTGACGGCGACGGCGCGGCTGGCGCCTGGGACGACGAACACGCGGCCACGCCGATCGCGACGGTCGCGACGCAGCCCGACACCCACTTCGAACGGGGGGAGTTCAGGATAGGCATCCGGGAAAATGTACGCTTCGATCGCCGGGTTCGCTGCCGCGTCGCGCGGGGTGTCCCGGCGCCGCGCGGCGCCGCACGGCGGCACGCGCGTGACGGCCGGGCGGGATACCTTATGGCAACGCGCTCTCCCCCAAGGGGGCTCGCCGTGCCCGAAGACCTGCAGCGCCAGCTTCAGGAAGTTCTCGGTGACGCCTACCGCCTGACCGGCGAACTCGGCGGCGGAATGGCGCGTGTGTTCGTAGCCGACGAGCGCGCCACCGGCGAGACGGTGGTCGTGAAGGTGCTCGCCCCGGAACTGGCGCGCGGCGTGGACCTCGAGCGGTTCCGCCGGGAGATCCAGGTGGCCGAGCGGCTCGACCATCCGCGGATCGTGCCCGTGCGGGCCGTGGGACAGGGCGAGCGGCTCATGTGGTACGCGATGCCCTACGTGGGTGACGACACGTTGCGAAACCTGCTGGCGCGCGAGGGCGCATTGCCGCTCGATCGCGCCCTGGCCATCGCGGCCGATGTCGCCGACGCGCTCGGGTACGCGCACGGGCGCAACATCGTGCACCGCGACATCAAGCCGGAGAACATCCTCATCGACGCCGCCGGCCGTGCCATGGTGACGGACTTCGGTATCGCGCGCGCCATCGAGAAGTCGGCCGACATCGTGAGCATCACGAGTACCGGGCTCACGCTGGGGACGCCGGCGTACATGAGTCCGGAGCAGGCGGCGGGGAACATGCAGGTGGACGGGCGCAGCGACGTCTACTCGCTGGCGTGCGTCGTGTACGAGATGTTGTCGGGCGAGCCGCCGTTCACGGGCCCCACGGCGCAGGCGATCATCGCGCGGCACCTCAATGAGGCCCCCCGATCACTGCGGGTGATCCGGCCGTCGGTGTCGCCGGCGCTGCAGGCGGTGGTGGAGAAGGCGCTGGCCAAGAATGCGGCCGACCGGTACGCGGACGCCGGGGCGTTCGTGACGGCGCTGATGGCGCCGGAGCACACGACCGTCGGGCGGCAGGCGGTGCGCGCGCGGCGGCCGGGCGTGATCGCCGCGGTGCTCGGCGTGACGGCGATCGCGGTGGTGCTGGCGGTGCCGCCGGTGCGTCGGTGGATGACGGGGCAGCGCGCGTCGGCGCCCGCGCTCGACCCGCGGCGCATCGCCGTGCTGGACTTCGAGGACCAGACCGCCGACCGCAGCCTCGGCTACATCGCGAGCGGACTGGCGTCGAGCCTGGTCGACGAACTGGGGCGCGCGTCGGCGATCCAGGTGATCTCCCGGAACGCGATGCACGCGCTCCTGGCGCGCGGCGTGCCCGCCGACTCGGTCGCGATGCGGCTCGCCGCCGGCAGCCTCGTGGAGGGCGGCGTGCAGCGCGCCGGGGACCGGATCCGTGTGACCCTCCGGCTCGTGGATCCGGTGACGCACACGCAGCTGGAGACGGCGTCGTTCGACCGGCCGATGGCCCAGCTGTTCCTCCTCGAGGACGACCTCGCCCATCAGGCGGCGTCGCTGCTCCGGCGACGCATCGGGCGCACGGTGCAGGTGGGCGAGGCGGCGGCCGGCACGCGCAACGCCGTCGCGCGCGACCTGGCGTTCCGCGCGGACAAGGAGGTCGACGACGCCGTCAACGCGAGCCGCGGCGCCGAGCGGCTTCCGCCGGAGGTCACGACGCGCAAGCTCGAGGTCGCGGATTCCCTGCTCGCCGGCGCCGAGCACGCCGATGCGGGCTGGATCGCGCCCGTCATCAAGCGCAGCACGGTGGCCCTTGCGCTCGCCCAAGGCGCGCAGGGCGGCGCGCAGGTCCGCTTGCTGGGCACGTCGCTGTCCCACGCGCAACGCGCGCTCGACCGCTCGCCGCGGGATCCGCGCGCGCTGGAGGCCCGCGGCACCGTTCGGTACTGGACGGCATCGTGGCTGGCGCTGCCCGACACGCAGTTCGCGTCGCTGCTTACCGGCGCCGAAGCCGACCTGACCGCGGCCGTCGCCGCCGATTCGACCAGCGCGACGGCCTGGGGGACGCTCGCCCTGGTGAAACTTGCGCGCGGAGATACCCCTGCCGCCCAGCGATACGCCACGCGCGCGTTCGCGCTCGATACGTACCTCGCGAATGCGCCCGACCTGCTCGCCGCGCTGTGGGGGGCGTCGCTCGTGAAGGGAGATTACGACGACTCGTGGCGCTGGTGCGAACAGGCAGCCGCCGACTACCCCGAGGATTCGCGCTTCATCCAGTGCCGCCTCGGCCTGATGGCGGAAGACGGTGCTCGACCGGCGGACCCGGCGCTGGCGCGTACACTGGTGGCGCGCGCCGAGCGCCTCGACCCGTCCGGCGCGCGCGCGCCTCATTCGTACGTGCCGCTGTACCGCCAACTGATGGCGGGTGCGGTATTCGCCCGGGCCGGCGAGCGCGACAGCGCCGAGGCCGTGATCCGGCGGGTCCGCCGCGCCACGGGGGGCGCGACGGATCTCCTGACCGACATGCTCTACGACGAAGCGTACATCCGCCTGCTGCTCGGCGAGCGCGCCGCCGCGTTGCGGCTGCTCGACCGGTACCTCACGGCCCACCCGACATTGCGTGCGCTCGCCGCCGGGCATGCCCGCTGGCATGCGCTGGCCGGGGACACGACCTTCGCGCGCATGACGGCAGCGGGTCGCTAGACCTGGAGGTTCACCGATCCCTCGCGCTCGTCCCCGGCCTTCACCCCGCGCGCCGTGATCGCGTGCTTGATCGACGGCGGGATATGCTCGACGGCGATCACGTCGGGGGCGTTGTAGAGTGACTGCCGGATGGCGTCGACCTGGCCGGTCGACTTGAAGCGCGTGTAATACGGCAGCATGAACTTCTCCACGGCCGACTGCGAGATGAACACCGCGTCCGCCTCCGGCAGCGTGATGACCTTCGTGGCGAACCTGCCGCCGAGTTTCAGCTGGATGGTGACGTCCTGGCCGAGGACGGCGCGCATGCCGCCCGTGCCGGTGGACCTGGTCAACGCGAAGTAGAGGATTTCCGGCCGCGTGTCCGCCGGGAGCGCGTTGTATTCGTCCTCGCGCATGAGGTTGATCGCGTTGTCGCCGGCGCGGACCACGTAGAGCGTCTCGTCGCGGATGCCATCCGCGTGTTCGCCGTTCCAGCGGATGTCGTTGGCGTCAACAACGGGTTTGTCGACCGGGAGATTGTCCATCGGTCCTCCGAGAATGGGGGTGTGCCCTATTCTAGGGTTCCCGGCGCTTTGCGCCATGGATCGCCGCGTGACGGGAGCGTCGCGACCCCGGGCCGGGCGTCAGGAATCAGTCACTGCCGTGACACGATTCACCACGGGCCGCATGACGAAGACGGCCGCGCCGCACACCAGGATCAGAATGACCGATCGAAGGACCGCGGCGCCGAGCGCCGCGTCGCTGGCCGGCCACTCGATCGGGAACTCGCGGAACACGCTCCACCGGTCCGTCATCCAGTGCCATGCCGTGTGCGCGACGAGCGCCGACGCGATGATCATGCCCGTGCGCACCGGGATGCGCCTGAACAGCCAGTTGAGCGCCGGCACGGCGAGGCAGAGCACGAAGATCTGTCCCAGCTCCACGCCGATGTTGAAGGTGGCGAGCGAGACGGCGAGGTGGTGGCCCGCGAACTGGAGCGACTCGCGCAGCGCGAACGAGAAGCCGAAGCCATGCACGAGGCCGAACCCGAACGCGATCATCCACCGCCGCTGCACTTGTGCGCCCACGATGTTCTCGAGGGCGGTGTACACGATGGACGCCGCGATGAGCACCTCGACGAGCGGTGGAAACCACAGCGCGCCGGGCGCGTAGCCCAGCGCCGAGACGACCATCGTGATCGAGTGCGCGACGGTGAACGACGTGGCGATCACGACGAGGGGGCGCAGCCGGCGGAACGGGATCACCAGGCAGATGATGAAGAGCAGGTGGTCGATGCCGTCGAGGATGTGGCGGAACCCGAGTGCGATGAACTGGCCCGCGGCCTGGAACCACTGCGGTTCGAGGTGGACGAGTCCGGGGTCGCCGAGGTAGGTGAACGTCCGCTCATCGCCGGCCGGCGGGATGAAGTGCAGGACGGTGGTCGTGCGCACGCCGAGGCGCCCCAGCGACGGGTCGATCGAGAAGCGCGACGTGGCCGACGTGATCGGGTAGTCGAGCTCGAGGTCCACCATGGCCTGCTGCCAGGCGAGGTCGGTGTTCGCGGGGATGGGGGCGTCGCGGAAGTGGGCGACGGCGCCGGCGTACGTCTCGAACGAACGGTCGCTCTGCAGGGAGACGCGCACGGCGGCGATCCGAGCCGGACCGATGGCCGAGCCGCCCTCATACATATGTATGTTCTCGGCGACCCAGATCCGCGTGCCGTCGCGCAGGAGCCGGTCGAGGTCGCCGAGCTCGAGGTAGCCGGGCCCGCGGAGCGGCCACTGTACGTCGCGCATGGCCTCGAGGGGCACGCGGGCCACGAGCCGGAGCACCGAGCCCTCCGGCTTGAGCCATGCCAGGATCGTGACGCTCTGGGGAATCTCGTGCGCGTGACCGGCGGCCGGCGCGCCAAGGAGGAGCGCGAGGACGAGCGCCGCGGTCAGCGCGACTGGACGGGCGAGCGTAACACGCCGTAGAATCATTGGACTGCGCATCTCCGCACGAACTTACACTCCCACGACGCACACCACACCAGCAACGCGGACCGTGCGCCCCCACTGGAGACCGGGAATGGAAGTGACTCGCAGGCTCCTTGCCGGCGCGGCCATGGCCGCGCTGTGCGCGCATCCCGCCCTCGCGCAGCGCGGTGGTGGCGCCACCCCGCGGCGCACGGCCGCGTCCACCCAGGCGAAACAGGCGCCGAAGTTCACGGTGGACTACAAGTGGCCCGCGCCGCTGCCCGTGCACCACCTGCTGGGGTCGGCGGTGGGCGTCGCGGTGGACGCGCAGGACCACGTGTTCGTCGTGCACCGCACGGACTCGTTCACGGGCCGCACCGAGACGGGCGGCGACGCCAACCCGCCCATCGGCGAGTGCTGCTTCAGCGCGCCGCCGGTGCTCGAGTTCGACGCGAGCGGCAAGCTGGTGCACTCGTGGGGCGGGCCGGGCGAGGGCTACGCGTGGCCGGAGATTCCCGCCGGTGTGGCGATTGATCCCAAGGGCAACGTGTGGATCGCCGGCGCGGGCGGTCTCGACGGCCAGGTGCTGGTGTTCACGCACGACGGCAAGTTCGTCCGGCAGATCGGCAAGGAAGGCGAGGCGCCGGGCGCTGGTGGTGCACGCGGGCGCGGCGCGGGCCAGCCGGACACGGCGTACCAGGGCGTGTCGCCCGGCGGCCGGGGTGGCGCGCGTGGCGGCGCCCGCGGCGGTGGGGGGCGCGGTCGTGGCCGCGGCGCGGCGCCCACGCTTCCGCCCAACAGCGCGAGCATGGAAATGTTCGGCGGCGCCACGCGGATCGCGTTCAGCACCGACGGCGCCACGGCGTTCATCGCCGACGGCGAGCGCAACCACCGCGTGGTGGAGGTGGACGCGGCGACAGGCGCGATCCGGAAGTTCTGGGGCGCGTACGGCAAGGCGCCAAGTGACGCGCCGAACATGGGCGACCAGCAGTTCAACGGCGTGGCCTGCGTGGAAACGTCGAACGACGGCATGCTCTACGTCTGCGACCGCGCCAATGACCGCATCCAGGTGTTCAAGCAGGACGGCAGCTACGTGAAGGAGGCCAAGGTCGCGCCGAACACGCTGGGCGAGGGCTCCGTGTGGGACATCGCGCTCTCGCGCGACGCGAACCAGCGCTATCTGTACGTGGCCGACGGCGCGAACGACAAGGTCCACGTGCTTGACCGCGTGACGCTCGAGGAACTCACGAGCTTCGGCGACGGCGGCCGGATTCCGGGCGAGTTCTACGCCGTGCACTCGATCGCCACGGACGCGAAGGGCAACATCTACACGACCGAAACCTACGAGGGCAAGCGCGTGCAGAAGTTCATCTTCGGCGGGCTCGGCGCGGTGGCCAGGGCGTCGCAGGGCGTCCTCTGGCCGGCGAAGGGGGGCAAGTGAGCGCGCAACGGAACGTCCTCATCGCCGCGGGTTTCGTGGCCGCCATCGCGGCGCTCACGGCCGGCGAACGCGCCCTCGAGGCGCGCGCGCAGGGCGACATGGTGCAGGCGCCGCGCTTCGAAGTGGACCCGCAGTGGCCGCGCCCGCTGCCCAATCACTGGGTGCTGGGCAACGTGATCGGCGTGGGCGTGGACGCGCGCGACCACGTGTTCATCGTCCACCGCAACGACACGTTCGACGCCACGAAGGAAATCGGCGCGGTGCACGACCCGAAGCTGTCGGAGTGCTGCGTGCCGGCGCCGCCGGTGATCGAATTCGATCCGGCGGGCAACGTGGTGGCCGCGTGGGGCGGGCCGCCCGCGGACAAGTCCTACGTGTGGCCGACGTCGAACCACGGGATCTCCGTGGACGACCAGGGCAACATCTGGATCGGTGGCAACGGCGCGGGCAACGCGGAGACGGGCCAGGGCCCGGACTCGCACATCCTCGAGTTCACGCACGACGGCAAGTATCTGCGCACGATCGGCGTGCCGGGGCAGCCCACGGACTCGAAGGCCACGAACCACTTCGGCCGTGTGGCGCGCATCAACTTCGACTTCAAGGCGCAGGAAGCCTTCATTGCCGACGGCTACGCGAACCACCGCGTTGCCGTGCTCGACATGAAGTCGGGGGCGATGAAGCGCTTCTGGGGCGCGTACGGCAACGTGCCGAGCGACTCGAACTACGGCCCCTACAGCCCGGACAAGCCGCTCATCGACCAGTTCCGCACGCCGGTGCACTGCGCGATCCCCTCGGACGACGGCTTCGTGTACGTGTGCGACCGCCCGAACGACCGCATCCAGGTGTTCACCAAGGCGGGCAAGTTCGTGAAGGAGAAACAGGTGGCGCCGCGCACCCTGGGCGACGGCAGCGTGTGGGACATCGCGTTCTCCAGAGACCCGCAGCAGAAGTACATCTTCCTCGCCGACGGCAAGAACGAGCGCATCTACGTGATGGACCGGCAGTCGCTGGAGATCCTCACATCGTTCGGCGACGGCGGGCGGCAACCGGGCATGTGGTTCGCCGTGCACTCGATCGCGACGGACTCGAAGGGCAACATCTTCACGACCGAGACCTACGAGGGAAAGCGCGTGCAGAAGTTCGTGTACAAGGGCATCGGGTCGGTGACGCGCGCGAACCAGGGAGTGGTGTGGCCCGGCAAATAGGGTGAGGGGTGAGGGGTGAGGGGCGAGAGAGGGG
>CAZKYG010000179.1:0-23293 GCA_964556915.1 uncultured Gemmatimonas sp. | reverse complement strand
CCCTGGCAGGATGCGATCGACGTGACGAAACGGGCGTGGGCGACACGCGGCATGTTCCCGGCGCGCCAGCCGCGCGAGTCGTGACCGGCCGCGGGCGCATCAGCGTCGTTCCAATCCTCGCGCGCGCGGGCACCCTCGTGGGCCGCGCCGCCGCACTGCTCTGCTTGGTCGCGGGCCGGGCCGCGCCCGCGCAGGACACCGCGCGCGTCCCGGCCCCCGCGCCCGCCCCGGCGCCCGCGCCGGTGCGCGTCCAGACGCCGTGGGCCGCGGGCGAGTTCCTCGAGTACACGCTCAAGTTCGGCGCCATCAGCGTCGGATCGGGACGCATGCAGGTCACCGGCCGCGATACCGTCCGCGGCCGCGACGCGTGGCGCATCAGGTTCGACTTCTCGGGCGGCATCCCGTTCGCCCACGTGAACGACGCGTTCGACAGCTGGCTTGACGCCGAGACGCACAACTCGCTCCGGTTCGAGCAGCACCTGCTGGAACTCGGCAAGCGCCGCGACCGCGTCTACGAGATCTTCCCCGGCCGCGCCGTCTTCCGGCTCAACGACCAGGAGGAGAGGCCGTCGGTCGAGAACCCGCTCGACGATGCCGCGTTCTTCTTCTTCGTCCGGACCATTCCGCTCGAGGTCGGGCAGTCGTACGACTTCAACCGCTACTTCGACCCGAAGGCCAATCCCGTCACGATCCGCGTCCTCCGGCGCGACACGGTGGACGTGCCGGCGGGCCGCTTCCCGGCCATCGTCATCCAGCCGATGATCAAGACCAACGGCATCTTCTCGGAAGGCGGACACGCCGAGCTCTGGCTCTCCGACGACAGCCGTCGCATTCTCCTCCAGATGAAATCGAAGCTGTCGTTCGGGTCGCTCAACCTCTACCTGCGGAAGTTCGTCCTCCCGCCGGTGGCCCCCGGCGACTCCACCCGGCGGGGCGGGACATGACCGACCAGCCACGCGAAACGAACCTCGCCGGCGTCCGCACGGTGCCCATCGCCGGCCGCGCCAGCAAGGTGCGCGCCGAGGACTTCGCCGCGCCGCCGTCCGGCGACCGCAGCTTCCACGCGTTTCTCGCGTCGCTGCCCGACATCCTCGTCGCCCGCGACTTCCTCAAGGTCGTGGACGCCATCGTCGCGGCTGCCCGCGCGCGGAAGGGCGTGATCGTGATGCTCGGCGGGCACGTGGTGAAGACGGGGCTGTCGCGCCTGCTCATTGATCTCATGGAGCGCGGCGTCATCACGCACCTCGCCATGAATGGCTCGGCCGCCATCCACGACTACGAAGTGGCGCGCTTCGGGTCCACGTCCGAGGACGTCGCCGCCGGGCTGCGCGACGGTTCGTTCGGCATGGCCGAGGAGACCGGGCGCGGGCTCAACGAGGCCTTCGTCCGGGGGCGCGCGGAGGGCTGGGGCATGGGCGAGGCCGTGGGCCGCGCGCTCGCGGCCGAGCCGACGCTCGCGCACGGCGAACTCTCGGTGCTGCTCGCTGCCCGCCGGCTCGGCATCCCCGCCACCGTGCATGCGGCACTCGGCGCGGAAATCATCCATCAGCATCCCGCCGCCGACGGTGCAGCCATCGGTGAGACGAGCCATCGTGACTTCCGGCGCCTCGCGGCGAGCATCGAGCAGCTCGATGGCGGCGGCGTGGCCCTCAACGTCGGCAGCGCCGTGATCATGCCCGAGGTGTTCCTCAAGGCCCTGACCGTGGCGCGCAACGTGAACGGCGGCCGGCCACGCGAGTTCGTCACGTGCGACCTCGACATGCAGCGTCACTACCGTCCGCGCGTGAATGTCGTGCAACGCCCCACGCTCGACAGCGGTGTCGGTTACGAGATCACCGGCCACCACGAACTCATGGTGCCCCTGCTGGCCTGGGCCGTCATAGACCGGCTCGAGGCGCGCTGAACGACGAAGCGGGGCCGCGCCGTCGCGCGACCCCGCTTGCCCGACCTCCGGTCTGGCGCGCTGCCGGCTCCCACCAGCCCGGCGCGAGCCTTCCGGAACTCAGCTGCCCGACGGCCCCGAGAACGAGTCCGTCATGCGCCGCGCCGTGTTCGGACTGATGAGGCGGATCACGAAGTACACGATGGCGCCGATGATCAGGATCTTCAGCGCCAGGCCCAGCAGGAAGAACATGAGGGCCACAAATCCGCCGAACAGTCCGAAGACGAATTTCATGAGGAAAAGGCCCACCATGGCCATGACGCCAACGGAGAAGAGAGTGCGAAGCATGGTGATGTCCTTGGTCGGGTTCTGACATCCTTACGGACCAGCGGACGGACTGTTTCAGGCGGCGAAACGTGTGTCGCCGCGAAACGTGGGACTGGCGCGGGTCAGGTGCCGCTCACTGGATCAACGCTGGTGAGTAACCTGTCTATACTTTGATACCGGTTACGGTGTCTGGCGGTGGTCTAACCCGTTCCCTAGATTCGTCATTCCGGTTCCGCCACCCAGTCCCCGAGGCTGCCGACGCTCATGTCGGACACACTGTACCAGATCATGGGACGGCATCGGCGCGAACCGCTGCCCGAGCGCAAGCCACCCTGGCTCAAGGTCAAGGCGCCGGGCGGCGAGAACTACCTTCGCCTCAAGTCCATGATGCGGGACCTGGGCCTCCACACGGTGTGCGAGGAAGCGCACTGCCCCAACGTGGGCGAGTGCTGGGATCACGGCGCGGCCACCTTCATGATCCTCGGCAATGTGTGCACGCGGAACTGCGCCTACTGCGCCGTGGCCCATGGACGCCCGCCGATCTTCGATCCCTCGGAGCCGACCAAGGTGGCCGACGCGGCCGCCCAGATGCGGCTTCGCCACGCGGTCATCACCTCGGTGGACCGCGACGACCTCCCCGACTACGGGGCCGGCATCTTCGCCGAGGTCATCCGCCAGATCCATGAAAAGGTGCCCGGCTGCTCCGTCGAAGTCCTCGTGCCCGATTTCCAGGGGAACGAGGACGCGATTCGTCTGGTGCTCGACGCGGGCCCGGAGATCTACAATCACAACACGGAAACCGTGCCGCGCCTCTACAAGAAGGCGCGCCCCGGCGGCCGCTATCCCCGGGTGAAGGAAATCTTCCGCTTCGCCAAGTCGTACGCGCCACACATCCCCACCAAGACGGGCATCATCCTCGGTCTCGGTGAGACCAACGAGGAAGTGCTCGACACGATGCGCGACCTGCGCACCGTGGACGTGGACATCCTCACGCTGGGCCAGTACCTCCGTCCGTCCAACGACCACATCGAGCTCGACCGCTACGTGACGCCGGACGAGTTCCGCATGTTCCGCGAGGCGGGGATGGAGATGGGCTTCAGGCACGTAGAGAGCGGCCCGCTCGTGCGCTCGAGCTACCACGCGTGGGAACAGGTGCAGGCCGCCGGCGTGTAGCCGCCTGCCATCCGTCATCCGCCATCTGCCATCTGCTGCCACCTGACTACACATGCCACCAAAGAAGAAACCTGACACCGACGCCGCCCTCGGCCGGCAGCTGCTGCATGCGATGATCCTGCAGCGCCGCTTCGAGGAGAAGGCCGCCGAGGCGTACGCGCTCGGCAAGATCGGCGGCTTTTGCCATCTCTACATCGGCCAGGAGGCGGTGAGCAGCGGCATCATCCCGCTCCTGCGCGACGATGACTACATCTTCACCACGTATCGCGACCACGGGCAGGCGATCGTGCGCGGGATGGCGCCGCGCAACGTCATGGCCGAGCTGTTCGGCCGCATCGACGGCTGCTCGCGCGGGAAGGGCGGGTCGATGCACCTCTTCGACCGCCACCTGAACTTCCTCGGCGGCCACGGCATCGTCGGCGGGCACGTGCCCCTCGCGACCGGCGTCGGCTTCGCCATCAAGTACCGCGGCGGCGACCAGTGCGTCGTCTGCTTCATGGGTGAGGCGGCGGTGAACAACGGCGCCTTTCACGAATCGCTGAACATGGCGGGCCTCTGGCGCCTGCCGGTCGTGTACGTGATCGAGAACAACCGGTACGGCATGGGCACCGCCATCGAGCGCGCATCGAGCATCAAGGACATGTACAAGCGCGGCGACACCTACGCGATCGCCAACGCCGAGGTGGACGGGCAGGACGTCTGGGCCGTGCGCGACGCGATGCAGGAGGCGATCGCCCGCGCCCGCAAGGACTACTCGCCGACGCTGCTCGAGGTACGCACCTACCGCTACATGGGGCACTCGATGTCGGACGCGGTGAGCGGCACGTACCGCACCAGGGAAGAGCTCGAGGAGTACCGCAAGCGCGACCCGATCAACCTCCTCAAGACGCAGCTCCTCGGCGACAAGGCCATCAAGGACGCCGACGTCGAGGCGATGGAAAAGGAGATCGCCGCCACGGTGCAGGACGCGTGGGACTTTGCCGACGCGAGCCCGGAGCCGCCCATCGAGGCGCTCTACGAGGACGTCTACGTGGAGACCACGACCTGATGCCGCTCATCACCTACCGCGACGCCCTCAACCAGGCGCTCCGCGAAGAGATGCACCGCGACGACCGCGTCTTCGTCATGGGCGAGGAAGTCGGCGTGTACAACGGCGCCTACAAGGTGTCGAAGGGCCTGCTCGAGGAGTTCGGCGAGATGCGCGTGGTGGACACGCCGATCACCGAGCTCGGATTCGCCGGCGTCGGCGTGGGCTCGGCGATGGTCGGCCTCCGGCCGGTCGTCGAGTTCATGACCTGGAACTTCGCGCTCCTCGCGCTCGACCAGATCGTGAACGCGGCCGCGAAGATGCTCTACATGTCGGGCGGACAGTTCCCGATGCCGATCGTCTTCCGCGGACCGAACGGCGCGGCCCTGCAGCTCTCGGCGCAGCACTCGCAGGCGTGGGAGTCGTGGCTCGCGCACATCCCGGGCCTCAAGGTCGTCGCGCCGGGCACGCCGTACGACGCGAAGGGCCTCCTCAAGAGCGCCATCCGGGACGACAACCCGGTCGTCGTGCTCGAGGGCGAGATGCTCTACAACACAAAGGGCGAAGTGCCCGACGAGGAGTACACCATCCCGCTCGGCAAGGCCGAGCTCAAGCGCGAGGGCGACCACTGCTCGATCATCACGAGCGGCAAGATGGCGCTCGTGGCGATGCAGGCGGCCGACCAGATGGCCAAGGACGGCATTCGCGTGGACGTGGTGGACCTGCGCACGATTCGCCCGATGGACGTGGACGCGATCACCGCGAGCGTGCGCAAGACGAACCGCGCCGTGGTGCTCGAGGAGGGCTGGGAGATCTGCGGCATCGGCGCTCAGGTCGTGGACTACATCCAGCGCGACTGCTTCGACCATCTCGACGCGCCGGTCATTCGCGTGCACCAGGCCGACGTGCCGATGCCGTACGCGAAGGCCATCGAAAAGGCCGCCAAGCCCGACGTGCCGAAGACGATCGCGGCCGTTCGCAAAGTCATGTACCTGGACTGAGACCATGGCCACCAAAGTCTTCATGGAAGCCCTGAGCCCGACGATGGAGGAAGGTCGTCTGGCCAAGTGGGTCAGGAACGAGGGTGACGCCGTCAAGAACGGCGACGTGCTCGCCGAAGTCGAAACCGACAAGGCGATCATGGAACTCGTCGCGCGGGGCGAGGGCATCCTGCGCAAGCGGGTTCTCGCCGAGGGCGCCACGGCTCCGGTCGGCGCGCTCGTAGGCGTGATCGCGGGGAAGGACGAAGACATCGCGGCGCTCATCGCCGGTGCGGGTGCCGCGGCGCCCGCACCGCCCGCGGGACCGGCAGCCGGAACCGGCGCGTCCGCGCCGGGACCCCAGTCCCCGGCACCGCCCGCCGCACCGGCGGCCGGTGCCGGTTCGTCCGCTCCGGGCCCCCAGTCCCCTGCACCCGCGGTAGCCGGAGGCCGCGCCCTCGCCTCGCCCCTCGCGCGCAAGATGGCAACCGACGCCGGGCTCAGCCTCGGCGCCGTCGCTGGCACCGGCCCCGGCGGCCTCGGGTGGCGCGGGCCGCATCGCCCCGACGCCGCGTGCCGTGCCAGCGGCGGCGGCGGGCGCCGACTACTCCGACGTCGCGCTCACGCAGATCCGCAAGACCATCGCGCGGCGCCTCGGGGAGTCCATCGGCCCGATCCCGACGTTCTACCTCACGGCGGAGTTCGACCTCGAGCGCGCCAACGAAATGCGCTCCGCCATGGCGGAGCTCGGCCCGGAGTACAAGGTGTCGTTCAACGACATCATCCTGAAGGCGACGGCAACGGCGCTGGCCGTGCATCCCGAAGTCAACGCGCACTGGCTCGGCGACCACATCCGTTACTGGAGCCGCGTGCACCTCGGCATGGCCGTCGCCACCGACGACGGCCTCATCGTGCCGGTGATCTTCGACGCCGACAAGAAGGGCCTCGCCGAGATCAGCCGCGAGGCAAAAGCGCTCGCCACGCGCGCGCGGGAGCGGAAGCTCAAGCCCGAGGAGTTCACGGGCTCGACGTTCTCCGTCAGCAACCTCGGCATGATGCAGATCGACCAGTTCACGGCGATCATCAACCCGCCCGAAGTCGGCATCCTGGCCATCGGCGCGATCGACGACAAGCCGGCGCGCGGTGCGGATGGCGCCGTCACGTTCCGCAAGAAGCTGCGCGTGACCATGAGTTGCGATCACCGTGCGGTGGACGGCGCCGTGGGCGCGAAGTTCCTGCAGACGCTCCGCCGCATGATCGAAAACCCCCTGATGCTGGTGTACTGACCATGGCCTCCTTTGACGTCATCTTCCTCGGCGGCGGTCCCGCCGGATACGTGGGCGCGATCCGCGCCGCCCAGTTGGGGCTCAACACGGCCGTTGTCGAGCGCGAAGGCCTCGGCGGCACGTGCGTGCTCTGGGGCTGCATCCCCGCCAAGGCGCTGCTCGAGGCGGCCAACCTCGCCAATCATACGAAGCATGCCGCCGAGTTCGGCGTCATGCTCGGCGAGGTGAAAACCGACTACGGCGTCGCCATGAAGCGCTCGCGCGACGTGAGCAACAAGAACTCCAAGGGTGTCGAGTTCCTCTTCAAGAAGAACAAGGTCACCTGGATCAAGGGTACCGGCACGGTCGGTGCGAACAGGACGGTCAAGGTCACGCTCGACGGCGGCAAGACCGAGACGCACACGGCCACAAAGGGTGTGGTCATCTCCACCGGCTCGCGCGTGAAAGGCCTGCCGCAGGCGGGGCTCGAGCTCAACAAGACGACGGTCATCTCGTCCGACGAGGCGCTCGTCCTGGAGAAGGCGCCGAAGACCATCGCGATCGTCGGCGCGGGCGCCGTCGGGTGCGAGTTCGCCGACGTCTTCAACGCGTTCGGCTCGAAGGTCACGCTCATCGAGGCCATGCCGCAGATCCTGCCGCTCGAGGACGAGGACTCCAGCAAGGACGTGGCGCGCGCGTTCAAGAAGCGCGGCATCGACGTCATGGCCGGCGCCAAGCTCACCGGCGCCAAGGTCGGCAAGTCTTCGGTGAAGCTCACCGTCGAGGCCAACGGCGCCAGGAACGAGATCGAGGCCGACATCGTGCTCGTCGCCACGGGCCGCGCGCCGAACATCGAGAACATCGGCATCAAGGAACTCGGCGTCGCGATGACCGACCGCGGGTTCATCAAGATCAACGAGCGGATGGAAACGAGCGTGAAGGGCGTGTACGCGATCGGCGACGTGGCCGGCCCGCCGATGCTCGCCCACAAGGGCGAGCGCGAGGGCATGATCGTGGCCGAGGTAATCGCGGGCCACAAGTTCCACCCGCTGAGCTACGGCAACGTGCCCAACGCCACGTACTGCCACCCCGAGGTCGCCAGCATCGGCATGACCGAGGCGCAGGTGAAGGCGAAGAAGATCGACTACAAGGTCGGCAAGTTCCCCTTCAGCGCCAACGGTCGCGCCCGCACCTCGGGCGACACCGACGGGTTCGTGAAGATCATCCGCGACGCGAAGTACGGTGAGATCCTCGGCGCGCACATCGTCGGCGCCCACGCCACCGAGATGATCCACGAGCTGGCCGTGGCGCGCGAGAACGAGTACACGGTCGAGGAGGTCGAGCTGGCGATCCACGCGCACCCGACGCTCTCCGAGGCGATCGCCGAGGCCACGCTCGACTCGATGGGGCGGATGATCCACGCGTAGGGGCGAGTGGATGCCGGCGCCGCCGACGGCGGCGCCGACGTCGCAATACCATGGTACCGTTCGCAGTAGTGTGGTGATGGTGCCGGACGGCGGCGGAGCAAAGATGCGGGCGTCCCTTCGTGCCAGTGAGGCCCGCCCACGTCCGCGGCGCCGCACGGTGCCGACAAGCCGCGCCGAGCCGCCGCATCCCGCTCTTCCGCCTGCGCGCCGACCACTTCGACGCGTTTCACGCCGCTTGTGAGGAGCGGTTCGCCGCGACGTACGGTGACTGGCGCCCGGTCGTGCGCGAGGTGGCCGGCAAGTTCCTCGCCTGCGGGATCCTCGTTCACGTTCCTCGCCCGGATCACCGCCAATATTCCCGACAAGCGCCACCCTCGGACCCGCGCCGGACGACCTGGCGAGGAACATACCCAGTCCCGAACCTGCCTGCACGCGTCGCGAACCTGCTTGCACCCGCGCCGAAGGTGCCCGCACGCGCGTTGCGGAGACGGAAATGCGCCGCGAGGCGGCTTGCACGGGCATCGCCGGCACGGCAATACGCCGCAAGGCGACGTGCACGCCCATCGGAGATGCAGCGAGCCGTCGCGAAGCGGCGTGCACGCGCGTCGCGCGCGCAGACAACGGACGCGCACCGGCCTGCACGGGCATGGGCGGCCCGCCAATTCTCCGCGAACCTGCGTGCATGGGCATCGCCGGCGCGGCGTAGCGCCGCGAACCGGCCCGCACGGGCATCGCCGGCGCGGAACACCGGCGCGAACCGGCCCGCACGGCCGTGGCCGACACAACGAAACGCCGCAAGGCCACGTGCACCGACATTGCCGGCGCGGCTATTCATCGCGAGGACGCGCGCACGCGCGTGGTCGGCACCGATAAACGTCGTGACCCTTCGTGCACGAGCATCGCCGGGCCCGCGTACCGCGTCGCACGCGCGGCGAAGCGCATCGTCCACGAATCGGCCGCCGTCCCACATGAACTCGGCGACGTCCGGGACGAACTGTTCAGCGCGTTCGCCGATGCGCACCGGCTTGCCCGCACTCCTCGTCGTGAAGATCCGCTCGACGCGATGGGGCGCATGATCCACGCGTGGCCGTGGACGCACCACGCGAACGGGCCGGGCGCATGCGCGCCCGGCCCGTCGTCCGTCCGGCAGCCGTGCGGGCTACGGCACGATCTGGTTCTGCAGGTTGCTCACCGCCTCGCGCAGCTTCTGCACCTTCGGCGCGTCGCACGAACTGCGCGCGTCACCTTCGAGCTGCGTCGTCAGCGTGGCCAGCGCCTGGCGCCGCGTCTGGCCCGACGACTTCTCGGCGCTTGCGAGCTCGCCGCGCACCGCCGCGATGCGATCGGCGGAGAGGCACTTGTTGCGCTCCAGCTGGTCCGTGTACGCCCGCGCGAGCGCGAAGCTCGGCGGCCACGCGATCTTCGGCTGTCCCTGCACGTTCAGCTGGTCCCAGTGCACGGTCTTCGCCGCGTCGATCTCGTTCTGCGTCAGGTATTCGCTCGGCACCAGCTCGGCCACGTCGAGCCCGCGCGCGATCTCGGAGCTCACGATCTTGCCGTTGTACCAGTACGCCGACCACGACCCGCCCATCGCCATGCGCGTGGAGTCCACCGGGCCGCGGTCGAAGAACGCGATCTCCTGCGGGTGCGCGGGGTCGGTCCAGTCGAACACGGAGATGCCGCCCTGGTACCACGCCTGCACCATCACGTCGCGGCCGGGGATCGGGATCAGCGAGCCGTTGTGCGCCACGCAGTTCTCCTTGTCGGTCTGCGCGGCGGGCAGCTTGTAGTAGCTCTGGAACCTGAGCTTGCGGTTCACGATCGTGAAGATCGCGTCGGAGCCCCACTCCTTCTTGTCCGTGGCACGGCACTTGGGCGCGCCACCACCGCCCCACTCGTCCGAGAACAGCAGCTTCGTGCCGTCGTTGTTGAACGTCGCGGAGTGCCAGTATGAGAAGTTCGAGTCGGCCACGGCGTCGAGCCGCACCGGGTTCACCGGGTCGCTGATGTCGAGCAACAGGCCGTGCCCCTCGCACGCGCCGCCGGCAATGCCGAGCGACGGATACACGGTGATGTCGTGGCACTGGCGGTTCACCGCGATGGGAGCGCCCGCCTTCGGGCCCGGCGGGTAGAACGGCGCGATGATCCGGTCCAGGTTGGCTCGCAGGGCGGCGCTGTCGGCCGCCGTCGGCCGCCCGCTCCCGCCACGCGCCTTCACGATGCTGTCGAGCTGCGGATCGACAAACCCCGACCGCACGACGACCTCCCGGCCGTCGGGCCGGCGCGCCACGAACCCACCCGCCGCGCGTGCGTCGGCGATGGCCTTCGCGGCCGCGGCCGCGTCCTCCGGTGCGTCGGCGTGCGCGGGCGTGTACGTGAGCCCGGCGAAGATGTTCGCGCGGTTCACGACGGCCGCCTGCTCGGGATGCGCGAGCGGCACCTTGATCACCTCGATGCGCATCAGCGTCGAGTTCGGGTCCTTGTCCGGCGCGTCACCGACGCATCCGGGCAGTTCCTCGGCCGAGCGCGTGCCCGCCGAGCCCGACACGTAGAGGTAGACGTTGGCCTTGTCCTTCGGGTCCTCGAGCAGCGTGTGCGTGTGCGACCCGCGGCACGTCTGCACACTCGCCACGAGCTTCGGGTTCCGGATGTCGCTGATGTCGAACACGCGCACGCCGCGCATGCGCTCCGCACTCACCGGATCGGCGATGCCGCCGGGCTTGCAGTCGAGGCGGCTGCCGGTGCCCTCCGACGACATGAACATGAGGTGGCCGTACACCGACACGTCGTTCTGCGACGCCGGGCAGGTGTACGTGGCCACCAGCTTCGGCGACGACGGATTCGACACGTCCCAGATGACCGGGCCGTTGTAGTTGCCCTGGATCGCGTAGTTGCCGACGAACGTGAGGTCGGAGTTGGTGACGCCGAGGAATCCCGGCGGCGAGGGCACCTGCGCCGTGACCTTGAGGTTGCCGATCGCCTCGCCGGCGTCCATGAGGCCGGCCTTGAGACCGACGCGCGGATCGGGCTTCGCCATCGGCGCGGACATTTCCTGCCGCGGCACGTTGCTCGCGCAGGCGCCGCCGGCGAGCAGCGCCGCGGCCGATACGAGCGTGCGCACGGACGTCCGGAAGGACGTGCGGACTGAACGACTCATCGATGTACCTCTGTGCTGGGTGGGGGTCTGGCGAACGAACAACTCGCGGCGGACTATGGTCCGCCGAGTCCGAGCAACATGTCGGCCATCCGGTTGATTTCGGTGGTCTGGTCCACCTCGACGTCGGACGCGAACTTGAATACGGTCTCGTCCTGGCCGGCCTGCCGGTGCGAGAACAGGTCGTGCACCATCGTGACGGCGCCCTTGTGGTGCTGGATCATGAAGGTCAGGAACAGCCGGTCGAAGTCCATGCCGTGCGCGGCGTCGAGTTCCTTCATCTGTGCTTCACTCAGCATGCCGGGCATCGGCATCACGTGCGTCATGCCGCCCATCTCCATCGGCATGCCCATCGGGTTGGGCCTGGGCACGGGCTGGTTGCGGTCCTCGAGCCAGCGCGACATCAGCCCGATCTCGTCGGTCTGCGCGTTCACGATCCGCTCGCAGAGCCGTTGCACCGCCGGGCTCGCCCCATGCGTCGGCGCCCACTTCCCCATCACGACGGCCTGCGCATGGTGATGGATCATGCCCGACATGAAGTCGATGTCGGCCTGGGTGTAGGGGTAGCGTACGCTGTCGGCCTTGGCGCGCTCGCGTGCGCCATCGAGCCCCGGATGGAACGTGGCGGCCTGCCTGCCGTGGCCCGTCGCGCACCCGACGCTCACCAACAGCCCAATTGCGCCGCCGATGCGCACCGCGGCCAATCGCCCGCAACCGCGGGTCGGCGGAAAGTTTCGCACCATTCGCCGAAGATAACCTCCGTGGGGCCTCACCGCTCCCTCGGTGTCGGCGCGATGCGCTGCCCGGGCAGCGGCCAGCTTGCCCCGGTCGGCGGCGGCGCCTCAGAACGGCTGCTCGAGGCTCTCCGACTGCGGCGTGAAGAGTTCCGCGCCCGACTCGGTGATGTGCATGTCGTCTTCCAGCCGGATGCCGAACTCGCCGGGGATGTAGATCCCGGGTTCGTCGCTGAACACCATGCCCGGCGCGAGTGGCAGCGTGTTGCCACGCACGAGGTACGGCCATTCGTGGCCGTCCATTCCCATGCCGTGCCCGACGCGGTGCGTGAAGTACTTGTAGTCGGGCCCGAACCCGGCGTCGGTGATCACCTTGCGTGCCGCGGCGTCCACCGCCTCGCACGGCAGGCCCGGCCGCGCGGTCTTCACGGCGGTCGTCTGCGCCCGGTGCTCCACCTCGAACACGTCCTTCATCCGCTGCGTGGCCTTGCCGAGCACGAACGTACGACTGAGGTCGGAACTGTAGCCTTCCACCTTGCAGCCGCCGTCGATGAGGAGGATGGTGCCCTCGCGCACCACCTGCGGCGTCGCGGACCCGTGCGGGAGTGCCGAGTACTTGCCCACCTGCACGCCGGCCTCGCCGTCGAACCCGAGTTGCGCATGCGCCTGCGCCACGAGCCGCGCGAAGTCCGCCTGCGTCATCCCTTCCTTCAGGGACTTCCACGCCGCCTCGTACGCCTTGAGCGTCACTTGGCAGGCCAGCCGGATCAGTGCGAGCTCGTGCGCATCCTTCACCATGCGGCACCCCGCGGTCACGGGCGTCCCGCTCACCACCGTCACGCCGGGAAGGTGCGCCGCGCCGTCGGCGAACACGAACCGCACCGTCTCCTCCGCGCCGATGGTCGCGGTGGAAAGGCCGCGCGCCGTGAGGCCGCGGGCGATGAGCGCGTACGGGCTCTCGTCCTCCTCCCATGCGTACACGTCGGTGTCGGCGCCCAGCGGGCCGTGCCGCGCCTGCTCCATGGCACGCTCCTCCTCGAACTTCGGGGTCACGAGGAACGCGCTGCCGCTGGCGGGAATGACCGCGGCGAGCAGGCGCTCGGAGAGTCCCCACCGGATGCCGGTGAAATAGTCCATCGACGTGCCGCCGGTGAGCAGGAGCGCGTCGATGTGGTTGTCGTGCATGAGGCGCCGGGCCTTCTCGATCCGCGCGCGCCGCTCGTCCACGCTGATCGGCGTGGCCTGGCCCTTCATGGACGCCAGGGCGCGGATAGCGGGCGGGAGGTCCGGCACTCCCTGAGCCTCCGTGGTGGCGGGCACGAGCGTCGCGGGCACGAGCGTGGCGCCGGTGAGTGTCGTGGCGGCGAGCGTGGTGGCGGAGCGGGCAACGAAGTCGCGGCGCGAAGTCATCGGGTCAATGGGACGAAGGAGGTTGCCGGGCACCATCGCCGGCGCCGGGTATCGCCGCGCGCGCGGTCTCCGGGCGCCCGGCGAGGAGCTGCGTCGAGAATCGCTGCGCCTCGGCGATCCGCTCCACCTCGAGCGCGATCGTGTCCACGGCGTTGCCGATCTCGTCCATGCGCTGCCGCATCGCGCGCAGGTCCGGCGGGTCGGCGGAGCGGCTCTTCACCCATTCGGTGAATGCGCCGGTGAGGCGTACGGTGAGCACGATGGCGATCGCGCCACCCATGATGAGGATGAGGTCCGGGTCCCAGTGCATGCGATGTGTCCTCCGTCGCGGGCCCTACGCGGCCGGCGCGCCGGATGATTCACGCGCCCGCGGTGACTTCCTCGTACGCGCACGTGAGGATCTCACGCGGGTTCTCGGCGCCGAACCTCCCGTAGCTCTCGAAGCCCTTCAGCGGGTCGCGCATCGCCATGACCTCCGCGCGCGCGTGACCCGCCTTCACCTGCGCCTCGACGAAGCCCAGCACGGCGCCGAGATATGCGTGGAACGCCACGAGGTCGGCCTGGGTCACGACCACCGGGAGCCCCGTGTTCGCGTGACCGCAGATGTACTGCGTGTCGCGCGCGTGGTCGTCGGCCGCCCCCTTCACCGCCGTCATCCAGCCGCGGAGCGTGGCGCCGGCCGCGCGGTCCACCACCGGATGCCGCTGGTTGAACATCAGGTCGCCCATGTGCACGACGTTTGCGCGCTCGAACGTGATCGCCACGTCGCCGCTCGTGTGCGCGCGGCTGTAGAACTTCGCCGAGATCTTCTCGTCGCCCACGTCGGCCGACCACGAGTCGGTGAAGGTCGTGTCGGGGTAGAGCTGGTCCGCCGGCGGCTGCGCGCCCGGCGGGTTGTGCATGTGCTCGGCCGCCTTCGCCTGCGAGACGACCTTCTTCGCGACGCCGCGGAACGAGATGTTGCCGCCGGTGTGGTCGCCATGGTGATGCGTGTTGATCAGCAGGTCCACCGGCCGGTCGCCCGCGCGCTCCTTGAGCCCCGCGAGGAATGCCTTGGCCGGCTCCGGGAACTGGCTGTCGATGACGGCGATGCCCCCGGAGTTCACGAGGTAGCCGATCGTGCCCCCCTGCATGGTGAAGTATCCGATGTTCCGGCGGAGCGGCGTGAACACGGGCATCGCCTGCTGCCCCTGCCATGCCCGCGCGAACGACGGGCGCGCGAAGGCGGCGGCCGCGGCCGCGGCGGACGTGAGAAGGAAATCGCGGCGGGTGGGCGACATGTGCGGGCTCCGGGACGCAGAGGGGGTCGAACCGTCTCCCAAACGGTACGGGTGCGTCCGAACGCTGGCAAGCGTGCACCGTCGGAGGCCATCCCACGCGCTGCGTTGCGAGAGGCGCACACACCGATCGGACCCGGTCCGGCAGACGCTGCGGGCGCCGTGGCGTACCGTGGTGGCAACCCACCCGTGGAGGACGGGACCATGTCAACTCGCACCGTTGCCCTCGCTTCCCTGGCGTGCGCCCTCGTGGGCGCGCAGGCCTGCATCGCCACGCGCGGATTCGTCCGCGAACAGATGGCCGCGTCAGCGGCGACCACGCACGCCGACATCGCCGCCGCGCGCGACTCGGCCGTGCACGCCGCCGACGCCACGAGCGCCGCCGGCGACCGGACGCTCAACCAGCGCGTGGATTCCGTCGCCGCGCAGCTCACCGCACAGGTCGCGGCGCTCCGCGCCGACCTCCAGTCGATGCGCGACGAGTTCGGCGCGAAGATCAGCGCCGCCAGGGATTCGCTGAAGTTCGACGTCCCCGTGCACTTCGCCTTCGACGACGCCACCGTCCGCCCGCAGGACCAGCCGGTGCTCGCGAGGTTCGCCGCCATCGTGAAGGCGTACTATCCGGACTCGCGCATCACCGTCGAGGGCTTCGCCGACCCGGCCGGCTCCGCGGCCTACAACCTCGACCTCTCGCGACGGCGCGCGGACGCGGTGCGGGCCGAGCTCGTCAACCAGGGGCTCGCGGCGGCGAACCTGAACCCGATCGGCTACGGCAAGGCACGCCTCGTCACGCCGGGCGCCACCCGCGACGATCCCGGCGCGGAACTGAACCGGCGCGTGGTGTTCGCCATCGAGACGGCTGGCGCACTGGTGAGCGCCGACCTGCTGCCCGCCGCGGGCCCCCCGCCGGGACCGGCGCCGGTCGCGCCGCCGCTCGCCGCGCGCACGCCGACCGGAAAACGGTTCGGCGGCCGTTCAGCGGGCCGTGAACCAACCCACGATGCGTTCGAGCCCGACCTGGTCGTCGGGCCCGAACGTGTCCAGCCCGGCCGAATCGATGTCGAGCACCGCGATGAGCCTGCCCGCACGATCGCTCACCGGCACGACGATCTCCGACCGCGAACGAGCGTCGCACGCGATGTGGCCGGGAAACGCCGTCACGTCGGGCACGATCACCGTGCGCCGCTCCGCCGCGGCCGTCCCGCACACGCCGCGCCCAACGGTGATCTCCAGGCAGCCGACCGTTCCCTGGTATGGCCCTACGCGCAGCAGCGTCGGGCTCACCACCCGGTAGAAGCCCGTCCACAGGAAGCCGAACCCGTGGTGCAGCACCGAGCTGATGGTCGCCATCGCGGCCACGGGGTCGTCGATGCCGTCGAGCAGGTGTGCGATGGACTCGGCCGCGAGTCCATAGGCTTCGGCTTTGGGAACGCCTCGAAGGTCAAGCGTGATTTCCGCCATGGGTGCGTGCTCGTGTTGTGTGCAATATCGCGCCGCGTCGCCCCTCGTGCGGATACGCGTCGCCCGGCCAGCGACCCGCGTGCCCCGCGCGTAATTTCCTCGCCGATGACCTCCGCCCCCACGCTCGCCGCCCGTGTGTCCGCCGGCGCGGCAGATGACCTCGCGCGCCTCGACGACACCGGGTTCCTCACCTGCATGATGATCGCCCTCATGGGGAACTACTCCCAGACGGGCCACTTCGGCGGGCCGCTCGCGTACACCCCCTACAACGTCGCCGTGCACCTCGCGGGCCCCGAACGCGGCGGCCTGCGCTACGACTACCGCCGGCCCAAGCACCCGTCCACCGACAAGTTCATGCTCGCCGGCGGACACTGCATCAACACCTGCTACTCCCTCTGGATGCTCATGGGCGAGGCCATGGCACGCCGCCTCGCCGCCACCGGCGACCGCCGCTACGCCGTGGACCCGAACGTCGCCATGCTGCCAATCGATGCGCTTGGTTTCCGCCGGGGCGCCGGGGCGCTTGCGACCCTATTAAAGGATGCCGGGCTGGACGGCGACCCTCGCTTCGCTCAGGCAAAGATCCGCGGCATCCGGTCCCTCTCCGGCCACGCCGAGAGCACGGACCTCACCAATGACGTGAACGGCGGCCCGTCGGGCGTCGGCATCGCCACCGCCGCGGGCAAGGCCGCCTTCTGGGACATCGCGGGCGCGCCGATGGACGGCGGCCCCAAGGTCATCGCCTTCGAGGGCGAGTTCGCCATGACCGAGGGCCACGCCCAGGAGCTCAAGACGCAGGCGCTCGCCCTCAAGGTGGGCAAGCGGCTCCGCGTAATGATCTCGTCCAACAATGCCGGCATCGACGACGCACTCATCGGCGGTGTGATCGACCGCAAGTACGCGGAGGTCTATGACCTCGCCGCACAGTGGGCGACGTACGGCTGGCGCGTCATCGACCTCCGCAACGGCCACGACTACGCGCAAGTCCTCGCCGCGCTCGGCGCCGCCGAACACGCCGACGCCGCCGACCGCCGGCCGATCGTCATCATCGGCCAGACCACGAAGGGATACTGGCCCGCGGCCGCCAACGGCAAGCTCGCGGACAGCGACCACATCACGGGCTACAAGTCGCATCCGTACGCCTTCAAGATGAATTCGCCGTACTTCGTGTCCCTCGCCACCACCTTCGAGCGCCACTACGGCGTGTCGTTCGCGGGCATCCGCGACGGCGTGCCACGGGACGAACGCGAACGGCTCATCCAGTTCAAGACGAACGTGGACGTCGTGATGGACGTCATGGAGCGCACGGGCACCGGCGCGTGGCTCGCCGACCGGCTCGTGGGCATCGGCGAGACGGTGGCCGAGCCGAAGGTGCGCATCCCCGTGGACCGCGACCCGTTCCAGGACGACCGACTCCGCGTGGCGAACCTCCCGCTCGACACGCAGAAGGTGAGCGTCGTCAACGACGCGTCGGGCGAGACGAAGGACGTCTCCATCGCGCTGTTCAGGAAGGCCGGCGAGATGGCCGGCTCGCGCCGCGCGATCTCCGAGATCGTCAAGTGGCTGAACTACGTCACCGGCAACCGGATGGTCACGCTCGCCGCCGACCTCTCGGAGTCCATCAACCTCGAGCACGGCAGTCTCTGGGGGCACTACGACCCGGAGACCAACCCGCGTGGCACGCGCGTCAAGGCCGCGATCCAGGAGGCGGGCAACGTCTCCACCGCGATTGGCATGGTGTCGCAGAGCGCGTCGGAGGATCCGGCGAAGTTCGCCGGCGTGTGGGCCATCAGCGGCACGTATGGCGCGTTCACGCCGCTCATGTACACGCCGGCGCGCATCTGGAGCCAGCAGAACCAGGACAGCAGGTTCCGCATGGGCGTGCTGCACATCCTCGTCGGCCACTCGGGGCCCGAGACCGCCGCCGACGGCCGCAGTCACTTCGGCATCTTCGCGCCGCAGGTGTGGAAGCTCTTCCCGCGCACGCAGACCATCCACCTCAACTTCTGGGATTACAACGACGTGGCGGCCGGGTATTTCGCGGCCGCCGAGATCGCCGCGCGCGACCCCAAGGTCGGCGTGATCACGCTCGAGGTGGCCCGCCCGGATTTCCCCGTCGCCGACCGCGCCACGTTTGCCGACACCGACATTCGCGCCGCCGCGAAGGGTTTCTACATGATTCGCGACTTCGCGCCGGGCAAGCCCAGGCACGGCTACGTGGTGGCGCAGGGGTCGAGCGCCACGGTGAACGTCGTGCGCGCCCTCCCGCAGCTCGGCGCCGCCGGCGTCAACGTGCGCGTCATCGCGGCGATCAGCGAGGAGCTGTTCGACCGCCAGCCGCAGGCGTACCGCGACGCCGTCCTCCCGCCCGAGGCGCTCTACGACCTGATGGTGGTGAGCACCGGCACGCGCCGCGTCTGGCCGCTCAAGAACGTCGGCCCGCTCACCGACGAGTACTCGATGACGTCGGACTGGGACCACCAGTGGCTCACGGGTGGGCTCGAAGCGGACGTCGTCGCGGAAGCGCACCTCGACGTGGAGTCGATCGTCGGCGGCATTCGCCGGTTCGCGACCGACCGCCATGCTCGCATGTCGCGCCAGCAGGAGCGCCTCGGCCGCCTCGGCTAACTTTCCGCCTGATGGCCCGCGCGCGCCCCGCCACCCCGACGCTCCTCCCCACGCTCCTCCCGGCGATCCTCATCGCCGTGGTGGCCTGCGCCCCCTACGCCGTCGCACTCGGCGCGCCGTTCTTCTTCGTCGACATCGACAGCACGGTGGAGAACACCTCCATCGTGCGGCTCTGGCCGCTCGTCACCGACTCCGGTGACCCCGGCGTGTTCAACCGCCTGCGCGCGAGCCCGGTCGCGGGCCGCCCGCTGGTGAACCTCTCGCTCGCCGTGAACCGCCACTTCGGCGGCCTCGACCCGTTCGGCTACCACGTATTCAACCTCGCCGTGCACGTCCTCACGGCGCTGCTGCTCTTCCTGGTGGTGCGCCGCACACTCCAGCTCCCGGCACTCGCCGCCACGTTCGGCGACGCGACCAACGGGCTTGCGCTCGCGGCCGCCACGCTCTTCGCCGCACACCCGCTGCTCACCGAGTCGGTCGAATACGTCACCCAGCGCACGGAGCTGCTCTCGGCGTGCTGCTACCTCACGGCCACGTACGCGGCACTCCGGTACTGGACCGCCGCCGAGGCGCGGGGGCGCGCGCGATGGATGGCCGCGGCCACACTCGCCGCCATCGCCGGCGCGGCGTGCAAGGAGATGATCGTCACGCTGCCGGCCACCTTGCTGCTCTTCGAGTGGACGTTCTTCCGGCGATCCGTGCGCGACATCTGGAAGGAGTCGCGCGGACTGTACGCCGGCATCGGGCTCAGCTGGCTCGTGCTCCTCGCGCTCAACTACGACGCGCCGCGCGGCACGTCCGCCGGCTTCCGCGCCGACGCGCCGATCGTGGCCTGGTGGCTCACGCAGGCGAAGGTGCAGTGGATCTACCTCAAGCTCGTACTCTGGCCCGCGCCGCTCGCCGTGCACTACGACCTGCCGCTCCTGCGCACGGCGCGCGAGGCGTGGCCGTGGCTGCTCGCGGTGCTCGCGACGACGACCGGCACGGTGGCGCTCCTCCGGCGCCGCGCCGCCGCGGGCTTCGCCCTCGGCGCGGTCATCACGATCCTCTCGCCCACGATCGTCGTGCCGATGATGACCGAGATCGTGGCCGAACGCCGGATGTACCTGCCGATGGCGGTGATCGTGCCGGCCGTCGTGGTGGGCGGGTACGCGCTGCTCACACGGCTGGCGGCCGACGGCGGCGCGTGGCCACGTCAGGCCGGAACGCTCATCGCGGTCGTGCTCGTGGTGGCGGCCGGCGTCGCCGGCGCGCGGCACCTCGCGCTCTACAACGACGAGATGGCGCTCTGGAAGGACACCATCGCCTCGCAGCCCAACGACCCACTCGCGCACTACAACCTCGGCACCGCATACGGCGACCGCGACCAGCTCGACGCCGCCATCGCCGAGTTCGAGACGGCGCTGCGGCTCGATCCCGGCTACGGCGACGCGCACTTCAACCTCGCGGTGGCACTGGGCGACGCCGGCCGGCCGGGAGACGCAATCCCGCACTTCGCGGCCGCGCTCCGGGTGCGCGACGACGACGCCAACGACCACCTCATGTTCGGCCTGACGCTGGCCAAGGCCGGGCGCCTGGACGACGCGATCGCGCAGCTCCGCCGGGCCATTGCGCTCGACCCGGCCAACATCGCGGCCTACCAGGGGTTGGCGGACGCAGAGGTGCAGGCAAACCGTCCCGACTCGGCCGCTGCCGTCACCGAGCGCGCGATTCGCGTGGCGCGGGAGCGCGGCCAGATGGACGTGGCGGCGCGCGCGAGCGACTGGCTCTCGCGCCTCAAGGCTGGCTCGGCCCGCGTGGCGCCCGGCCTCGCGCCCCGGCGCCGCAGTCGCACCTGAGTTCACGCACGAGTTCGCGCACGACGCGGCGGCGCGCCGCCGTCAGCGCGCAAGCTGCACGGCAAGCTCGCGCACGCGTGGTGGCGGCGTGCGCAGCAGCTTCTGCCCGCCGAAGCCCGTGAGCCGCAGCGTGGCCGGCCCGGGAGCGAACCGCGCCAGCAGCTCCGGCGTGATCGTCACCGTGCGCGCGTAGCGGAACACACGAGGGTCGTACGTGTTCACCCGGTTCGTCGCCGCGCGCTCCTCCCGCAGCGGCTCCGCGTGCGCGCCCTGCACCAGCTCGAGCAGGATGCGGTTGTGCGTCTCGCCGGACGTGATCACGTCGTACGAGACCGTCGTGCCCGGCGCGAGCGTGGCCGATGACGCGCGAAGGTCGATGCGCAACACCTGCCAGACGCGGCGGTACATCCCCCACGTGGCGAGCACCACGTGCGCGCACACGATGGCGATCACCGTGCGCTCGACCCACCGGATGGCGGGCGGCTTGTCGTGCGGCATCAGGAACCGCGGCGCCACGGGGTGATCGCCTGCGTCCAGGCGCGGCGGAAGCGTGCGCCCTCCGGTCGGACGGTCGTTTCGCATGCAGCACGATGCGGTGCACGGCGTCGGGATGGCAACTGTTCCCGGCGCTTGCCGGATGCCGCGCGGCGCCGGCGCGACCTGACGTTCCGCGGCTCATCCGCTCGACCGGCCGGGTCCCACCTCACCCACGAACGTGGACGCCCTCGCGCGGGCAACGTATTGCCGGGGCCGTGTGTCGTATAACATAGATAGTCTATGTTACGGTGACCCCACGCCCCCGCCGATGACCCACGACGAGATCCCCCCTGGCACCCTCGACATGCTCATCCTCGGCACGCTCGCGCGCACTCTGGCGCGCGGCGGCGAGGCGCACGGCTTCGCCATCGCCGAGGCCATCGAGCGCCGGTCCAGCAGCGTGCTGCGCGTCGAGGAGGGGTCGCTCTACCCCGCCCTCCAGCGCATGCTCATGAAGGGCTGGATCGCGGGCGAATGGGGCCGCACCGAGGGCAACCGCCGGGCCCGCTTCTACACTATCACTGCGGCGGGGCGGCGCCAGCTGGACCGCGAACTGAAGTCCTGGCAGCGCGTGAACGCGGCGATCGCGGGCGTCCTTCACCTGGCGGGCGCGTGATCGGCCCCGGCGAACTCTGGCGCCGGTTCGACCGCTTCGTCCACCGGGAGCGCGCCACGAGGGAGCTCGAGGAGGAGATGCGCCTGAATCGCGAACTGCGCGAGGAGACGCTCCGCGCCCGTGGCCTCGACCCCCGCGCCGCCTGCGACGCCGCCCGCCGCCGGTTCGGCAACGCCACCGTCATCCAGCAACGGAGCACCGACATGTGGGGATTCCACTCGCTCGACCAGTTCCGGGCCGATGTCCGCCATTCCGTGCGCCGCCTCACGCGCCAGCGCGGCTTCACCGCCGCCATTGTCGGTGTGCTCGCCCTCGGCATCGGCGCCACCACCGCGATGTTCAGCGCGGTTGACGCCGCCATGCTGCGGCCATTGCCGTTCCACGAGCCGGACCGGCTCGTCGTCCTCAACAACATCTCGCCACCGCTCGACCCCGGCGGCGGCCGGATATTCAACGCGAGGCCGACGCCCAACCTCGTGACGGTGCGCGGCATGAGCGGTGTGTTCGCCGGCGTCGCGTCGTACGCGGCCGGCGGCCTCAACCTCGCCGATCCGGACCACCCGGTGCGTCTCAATGCGGGCGTCGTCACGACGAACCTGTTCGCCCTGCTCGGCGTCACGCCACTGCGCGGCCGCACGTTCGCCGACGCCGACGGCGTGCCCAACGGCCCGCTCGTCGCCGTCCTCTCCTACGACCTCTGGCAGCGGCAGTTCGGCGCGCGCGCGATCGACAGCCTCAGGGTTCAGCTCGGCGGGAAGACCTACCAGGTGATCGGCGTCATGCGGCCGGGCTTCAGCTTCCCCGCGCAGAGCGACGTCTGGATCCCGATGTCCGTGCCGAACACGTTCGCCACGTTCGATGCGTTCCGGAACTTCGTGCCGACGGTGTCCGTCGCGCGTCTCGCGCCGGGCGTGACGCTCGCCGCCGCGCGCGCAGAACTCGCCGCCCACGCCATCCGCGTATTCGGCCCGCCCGACCCGGGCTTCCCCTACCGGGCCGAGGCGATCAAGGCATTCAATGATCCCGGCGCCGTGCGGCCGCTGCAGGAGACGCTCGTCGGCGACCGCAACACGGCGCTCATGATCCTCCTCGGCGCCACGGCCCTGCTCCTCCTGATCGCCTGCGCGAACGTGACGAACCTCCTGCTTGCCCAGGCCGCCGGCCGGCGCCGGGAGATCGCGGTGCGCGAGGTGCTCGGCGCCACGCGCGGGCGCGTCGTGCGCCAGCTGCTCACCGAAAGCATCGTCCTCGCGCTCGCCGGCGCGGTCGTCGGCGTTGCGCTGGCCCCGCTCGCGCTCCGGCTCATCGGCGCGATCATGCCGGCCTCGCTCCAGGGCCTCGCCGACGCGACGATTGACCTCCGCGTGCTGGGCTTCGCCACGCTCCTGGCGCTCGTGACGGGCGTCGGATTCGGCCTCTGGCCCGCGCTCGGCACCACGCGCGAGGCGCCCGGCGCCACGATCAAGTCGGGCGGCGGGCACGGCGCCACCGCCGGGCGCGCCGGCCGCGTGCGCCGCGCCCTGGTCGGCGCCGAACTCGCCCTCACGGTGATGCTGC
>CAZKYG010000178.1:0-6151 GCA_964556915.1 uncultured Gemmatimonas sp. | reverse complement strand
CGCGCGCCTCGGCGCGCACGAGAATGTCCTCGGGCATCCGCAGCCGGCGCGCGATGTGGATGCCGTACGACCGGCCCGGGATGCCCTTCAGCAGCCGGTACGTGGGCGCGAGCGCCACCTCGTCGAACTGCAGGGACGCGTTCACCACGCCCGCGACCTCGTGGGCGAGGTCCTTGAGCGCGCCCAGGTGCGTCGTGGCGACCGTCATGGCGCCGCGCCGCGTGAGCGTCTCGAGGATCGCCGCACCAAGCGCCGCGCCCTCGGCCGGATCGGTGCCCGACCCCAGTTCGTCGGCGAGCACGAGCGAGGCGGGCGTGGCGTGCGCGACGATCTCGATGAGGTTGCGCACGTGACCGCTGAACGTGGACAGCGACGCCTCGATCGACTGCTCGTCGCCGATGTCCGCGAAGACGTGGTCGTACAACGGCAGCACGGAGGATTCCCCGACGGTCGGCGGCACCCCGGCCTGCGCGAGCAGCGAGAGCAGCGCGACGCTCTTCAGCAGGACCGTCTTGCCGCCCGTGTTCGGACCGCTCACGAGCAGGGTGCGCTCGCCCGGCGCCAGCGCGAGGGTGAATGGCACCACCGCGGCCGGATCCTTCACGGCGAGCAGCGGGTGCCGGCCGTCCACGATCGACATCCCGTCCGCGGGCGCGCAGAACCGCGCGCGCGCGGCGCCGTAGCGCATGGCGAATCGCGCGCGCGCCAGGCACGAGTCGAGCTCGATGAGCGCGGCGAGCGACCGGTCGAGCGCGTCCGCGTGCGGGCGGAGGCCCTCCGTGGCCTCCCGCAGGATGCGCTCCACTTCGCGCCCCTCGGCCAGTTCGAGCTCGCGGATGCGGTTGCCGAACTCGACGGCGGCGGGCGGCTCGACGAACACGGTCGCTCCCGACGCGGAGCTGTCGTGCACGATCCCGCCCACCGCGCCGCGTCCCTCGCGCCGCACCGGAATCACCCAGCGGCCGTTGCGCATCGTGACGGACGCATCGTCCACGCGGTGGTGCGCCTCGAGGCCGGCCATCACCCGCTCGAGGAGGCGCACCAGCTCCGACTCGGCGCCGCGCAGCTGCTTGCTCTCGCGCCGGAGCTCCGGCGATGCCGCGTCGCTCACCGTCCCGGCCTCTTCCACCTCGCGATCGAGGTCCTTCTCCTCCGCGGGCTCGTGCGCCAGCGCGTCGGCGACGGGCGCGAGCGCCACGACGTCGAGGCCCCTTGCGTGCGCGGCGCGAAAGGCGGCGGCCGCAACGCGCGAGGCCGCGAGGAGGCGAATCGCATCCCGCAGCTCGGGCGCAGTCCAGGTGCTCCCCGCCACGGTGAGCCGCGCGACCGCGGACGCGAGGTCGGGGATCTCCGGCGCGGGCCACGGGTCGTCCGCGGACGCGAGCGCGCGCGCGGCGGCCACGCGCGCATGCTCCGCGGCGACCGCGTCGTGCGCGGCAGGATCGCCCCGCGGCACGCACCGCGGCACGAGCGCACGCACGTGTGCGGCGCCGAGTGGCGTTGTCGCAAAGCCCGCGACCGCGTCGAGCACGCTCGCGAACTGGAGGGCGGCGAGCGTGCGGCCACTCGCCGCCTCGGTAACACAAAACCCGACCGCGCGATCGAAATCGCTCGTTCGGGTTTGCGGGTCCTGCGATCCTGCCGGCGTCACGCCAAGTCCGGCTCCCGTCGGGGGGCAGCCGTCACTAGATGGGCCGGGTGCGGCGGTTCTTCCGCATCGCGGCGTTGAGCTTCCGCTTGCGGCGCTCGCTGGGCTTCTCGTAGTGGCGGTGCTTCCTGAGGTCCGAGAGGATTCCAGCCTTCTCGCACTTCTTCTTGAAGCGCTTCAAGGCCCGCTCGAAGTTCTCGTCCTCGTGAATGATGACTTCCGACAAACTCTGACTCCCCCCTTGGGTGGCGCTCGTGGCGCCGGTTGGTAGCCTTGCAAACTACGCTGGGAGTGCGACTTGACACAAGGTGAGGGGCATGGGTGAGGGAGTGAGGGGCGAGTGAGGGGTGAGGGGGGAGGGTGGGGGTGAGGGGTGAGGGGAGTCCCCAGTCCTTACCACCCGTCTATCGGGTGACTCCGGCGGCCGCGCACCCGGTTGATCAGCCCCAGGAGAATCCGCCGCGCGCGGGACAGGCGCGCCAGGCGATCCGCCACCGCCTCGGCGCCAAGCGCCGACGCTGCGGCCTCGTACCACATCAGCGCCTCGCGAACCGATCCCAGCGCGTACGACAGAAAGCGCAGGCGATCCGTGTTCGTTGGCCGACCGTAGCTCTCGGCGATATTTGCGGCCACCGAGGTGGCCGAGGTCAGTAGCTGGCCCGCCACCGCCTTGCACACGACATCGGCAGCAACTGTCTGCGCGTCATCGCGGGCGAGCCACGCGATGTATGCCGCGTGGCGATAGGCGGCGAGCTTCCACAGCGGGTCGCCCGTGACTTCGCGCGGCCGGGATTCGGCCCAGCGCAGGAGCGCAGGATCGTCGGGCGGAGTGTCCATGGGGAATCATGGCGCCCCGGCGCGGGCAAACCGTGATCATTTGAACGCGGAAGCGCTCTTTTTTCTTCGTGCCCCCCCACCCCTCACCCCTCTCCCCCACCCCTCCCCCCTCCCCCCTCACCCGCCCCTCACCCCTCACCCCTGCCCCTCACCTATTTGACGATCCTCATCTCAATCGGCACGCCCGTCGGGGCCATCTTCACCACGCGGTAGGGCGCCGCCTGCTCCACCCAGAACGTCACGGCCTGCTCGCCGCCCGTCATCGTCACCTTCCACGAGGGGATCTTCCCGGCCGGCACGTCGGCGACGTCGGCGCCGTCCACGGCGAGTGTGACGGGAACGGACGTCCCCTTCCCCGACTGGAACACCTGCACCGTGAACTTCGCACCGGCGGCCCAGCGGAATCCGCTCAGGAGCGGCGCGAGCATGTTGTCGTCGATCGTGCCTTTCGCGACGTCCGCGTCCACCTGGATCGTCTTCGGCCCGCCTTGCGCCGGCGTGGTGGCCGAGCCCTTCGCGTGGCCGGCCGCGTAGCGCACGTCGATCTTCGCCTCCTGCCCCTGGACCTTGCCGGTCTGGCTGATCGCGATGGGCGCGAGGTCCGCGCCGAACGTGACTTCCGTGTGCTGCTGGATGATCGGCCCGAGCACCGCATCCTCGGTGTACTTCCACCCGGATGCCGTCTTCTCGAGCGTGCTCCGCTGGTAGCCGAACGCGTTGCCCTGGAGGTACACCGCGAACGAGTCCGTGCGCGCGGCGAGCCGGTCCATCGCCAGGTCGAGCGCCGCGGCCTTCACCGTCAGGTCCTCGGGCTTGAGCGGCGTGCCGTCCGGTGTGACGATCCGCACCGGGGCAATCGCCTTGAGCTTGTCATACACCTTGGCGCCGTCACCCACCACGACGATCAGCGCGCGGTCCGGCTGGATGCCCGCCTTCGCGGCCGCGAGGGCCGTCGCCGGCGTCACCGCCGCGAGCTTCTGCCGGTACGTCTGCACGTAGTCCGCCGGCAACCCGAGCAGCCGCGCCGTGGACACTTGCCCCGCCACCTGCGCCGACGTTTCCACCTGCAGCGGAAACCGCCCCACGAGCGCCGACTTCGCCGCGTCGAACTCGGCCGCCGACACCGGCTCGGCGCCGATCCGTCGCATCTGCGCGAGCATCTCCGTGAGCGACGAATCCGTCACTTCCGTCCGCACCTCGGCGGACGCGGTGAAGTAGCCCATCTCCTTGAGTCGCGTGAACGAGGAGTACGCGCCGTAGGTCCATCCCTTCTGCTCACGCAGGATGAGGAACAGCCGGGCATCGGATCCGCCGCCCAGCACCATGTTGGCGACGGCGGCCGCGTAGGCCTGCGGGTTCGACGGCGGCCACGTCAGGTTGCCCGCAACGATGTTCGACTGCACCGACCCGGGACGGTGCACCAGCACGATCTCGGTCGAGGTCCGCTGCGGCGGCGCCGCCGACGCCGTCATGGCCGGGGCCGCGCCGGTCCATCCCCTGAAAGCCCCATCCGCGAGCGCCTTCGCCTGCGCGAGCGTGATGTCGCCCGCGACCACGAGCAGCGCGCCGGACGGCCGGAGCCGCGCCTTCTGGAACGCCACGAGATCGTCGCGCGTGATGGCCTTCACGCTCGCCGGGTCGGGGCTCACCGCATACGGGTGGGCGCCATACAGCTCGCGCGCGAAGATGCGCGACGCGATGGACGCCGGCTGCGACTGGGCGAGCTGCAGGCCCGACAGGGCCTGCGTGCGCGCGAGTTCGACCTCCTTCGGGTCGAAGGTCGGCCGGATCACCGCGTCGGCCATGAGGTCGAACCCCAGCTTCGCGTTCTCCGAGAGCAGGTTCACGCTCACGGTGAGGAAGTCCGGCCCGGAGCCGCCCCCAATGGAGCCGCCCACACCCTCGATGGCCGCGGCCACCGCGTCAGCGTCGCGCGTGCCGGCGCCCTTGGTGAGCAGGCCCGCCACCATTCCCGCGAGCCCGGCTTTCCCCGCGGGGTCGTAACGATCGCCCGCCGCGAATGCGAGCGACATGGAGAGCGTCGGCAGGCGATGGTTCGTCACCACGAGCAGCCGCACGCCGTTCGCGAGCGTGGCCTCGCCGAACGGCGGGAACTGGGCCGCCTTGATCGGCAGCGGCGCTGGCGGCGTGGACGGAAACTGCTGCCCCGCCGCCGGGCGCGCGACACTCGCGGCGAACGCCGCCACGGCCAGGGCCAGTGTGACGGGCGACCGCGCGACCCGCGCCGGCCCGACGGGGACACGCCGCGGCGCGGCGAGGCGATCCATGGCGCGGGCGCTCACTTGGCCTCCGGCAGGATGGTCACGATCAGCGAGTTCTCCGGAACGAGGTACTTCGCGGCCACGCGCTTGATGTCCGCCGCGGTCACTTTCGCGTAGCGGTCGAGGTCGGTGAACACGGCGTTGGCGTCGCCCAGGTAGAACGTGGCCGCCTGGATGGCCTCCGTCATCGAGAACGCGGTCTCGCGTTCGCTCACCTTCTGCGCGCGGAACTGGTTCTTGGCCTTGGTCAGCTCCTCCTCGGTGACGCCGCCCTGCGCGACCTTCGCGATCTCGGCCTCGATCCGCGCCGAGAGCGAGTCCGGGTTCACGCCCTGGTTGGCGATGGCGAGCGCGAGCCACTCGCCGGGCCCGCGGCGCGGCCCGAAGGGATTGAGCAGCACCTGCGTGCCGAGCGCAAGCCGCGTCTCGCGGGAGAGCACGCGGTTGAACCGCGAACTCTCGCCGCTGCCGAGGATCGTCGTGAGCAGGTCGAGCGCCGGCGTGTCCGCGTCGCCCGTGGCGGGCACGCGGTAGATCGCCAGCACGGCCGGCAGCGTCGCCTTGTCGTCCTTCACCGTGACGGCCTGGCGCCCCGGGTTGAACGGCTGGCCGCACGCCGGGCGCGGCTGGTCGGGCTGCCGCGGGATCGAGCCGAAGTACTGCGCGACCAGCGTCTTGACCTCGGCCGGATTGATGTCGCCGGCGATCGTGAGCACGGCGTTGTTCGGCGCGTAGTACCGGTCGAAGAAGCTCTTGACGTCGGCGACGCTCGACGCGTTGAGGTCGTCCATCGACCCGATCAGGGAGTGCCCGTAGCCGAAGCACGTTGCGGCGTCGAACATCGGATACGTCGCTTCCCACAGCGCCTTGCCGTACGGCTGGTTGTCCACGCGGAGGCGGCGCTCCTCCTTCACGGCCTCGATCTGGTTCTTCAGGTTCTCCGCGTTCACGGTGAGCGACCGCAGCCGCTCGGCCTCGAGCCACAGCGCCAGGTTCACGCGATTCGACGGCACTTCCTCGTAGTAGCGCGTGATGTCGTACTGCGTGTTGGCGTTGTCGCGACCGCCGGCGCGCTCGATGAGCTGCGAGTGCTCGGCTTTCTTGAGGTGCGCCGAACCCTGGAACATCATGTGCTCGAAGAGGTGGGCAAAGCCCGTCTTGCCCTTCACCTCGTCGCGGGCGCCGACGTCGTACCAGAGCGAGACGGCCACGACCTGCGACGAATGGTCTTCGAGCAGCTGGAGGCGGAGGCCGTTCGGGAGCACCGACCGGTCGATCGTCGGGCGCGCGGCCGCGGCCGGCCTGGCGCCCTGCGCCACCGCGCGGGGCGCGAGCGTGGCCTGTCCCGCGGCCGCGCGCCCGACGATCGACCGGTCGGTGCTCC
>CAZKYG010000177.1:0-7123 GCA_964556915.1 uncultured Gemmatimonas sp. | reverse complement strand
GAGCATCGCGCCGAGAAATGCCGGAAGTGCGCCGATGGGCCCCGCCGCACGGGCGGCGGTCATGCGCCACCAGGCCGCGCATGGCATGACGTGCGCTCGCCGACGAGGTAATCCCGGACGGTGACGGCCCCGACTTCGATGCGCGACACGTGGCGCTCCGCCGGCCCGATGGCGACCAGCGTTGGCGTCGCGCGAATCCCGAACGCGCGTGCCATCGCGTCGCCGCGCTCCACGATCCACCCGCCACCGCGAGCCACCTCGCGCAGCGCGTCCCACGCCGAATCCGTCACAAAGACGACCCCACCCTCGGCACACGGCTGGTGATCGTCCCGCTGCACGGCGGCAACCAGCTGTCGGCACGCGGCGCAGCGTGCCGACACGAAGACGACGCTCACGCGCCGCCGCGATGCGGTCGCGGCCGCCGGCATCATGCGCAGTGCCGACTCCGGCACCACACTCGCCGGCCGGACACGGCTCGGCGACACGTCGCGTGGGCGCCCGCCCGACATGACGAGCAGCGCAGCCACGCCGCCGAGCACGATGCCGGCCGTGATCCGCCGGCGCCGCGCTGGGGCGCGGTCGCCGCCGCCATCCATCTCACGCGCCTCCCCCGCGGCGGCGACCGGTCCCAGCTTCACTTCTTCTCCTTCCACGCCGTTGCGCAGGCGTTGACGCAGGCGGCGATCGCGCCAGCCGTGATGGCCGGCTCCGCGACGAGCAGCGCATACCCCGCGCCTCCCGCCGAAACGATTATGAGCCCGCCGGCGAGGCACAGGGTGCACACGAGGCCAGCGCCGCTGCCGGCCACCGCATGCTCGCGTCCGCTGTCACGCGGCGGCCCGAGCGGTGCGGCCTGGGCGGGCGTCGCGGCCAGGAGCACGCCGGTGTGCATCGCGACGGCCGCGAGGGTCGCGAGGGTGTGGCGAAACAGTCTCGATCGCATGTGGGTTCCTCCAGGTGGTGGGTGGGTGTGTGGCTACTTGAGCGCCGCCGTGCACACGCCGATGCAGGTCCCCACTCCGGTCACGATCGCCACGGCGGCCGGCCCGCCGACGAGCAGCGTGATCGCGGCCGCCTCCGCCGCGCCATTCGCGATCGCGGTGACGCCCACCACCGCACACCCGGCGCAGGCCAGCGATTCCCTCCACCCCGCGCCGTACACCCCGGGCGCGCCGGTCGCGGCAGTCGCGCCGGTTGCCGCGGGACCCACCGCGGCCGCCATTCCCATCAGTTGGAGCGCCACGGCTCCTGCTACCAGTCCAGTGCGTCGCATCGTCTCTTCCTCCGCTGAGCGGTTCACGTCCCCGCACGCGCCGAAGTGCGCGCGCGGCGCTGCGCCAGCCCGGCCTGGCCATCCACACGGAGCCCCGCCCCGGACCACAGGGCGCGAAACGCCGCTTGCTCCATTGCGATTTCCCCCACGAGCGGGTCGAACATCCACACCGTGTCGCGACTGGTGCGACGGAGGAGCACGAAGTGCCCGGCGCGCAGGTGCGCGACGTAGACGGTGGCGCCCGATGGGAGCGCATGGTCGGCGCGCCGCGTGTGCGCACCGAGCACGTCGAGCGCCCGGGCGAGGCCGTCGAGTGTCGTGCCGCGCGCCGAGGCACCGGTGAGCGCGGCCACCGAATCGCGCGACGGCACGCGCCCGCGCCCCGCCTGCAGCGTGCGTACGGCCTCGCGCACGACGGCCACGCCGCAGTCGGCCGGCGTCGCCTGCAACCACGCCCCCCGCGACGCGAGCACCCGCCCCCCCAACCGCTCCATCGCCGTCCGCTCGCGCGATCGCATCGCCGAAACGTTCGGCTCCGCGATCGCGTGCCACGGCGTCGCGGCGGCATGAGCGCCCACGGCAAGCATCAGGAGCACGAGCGGTCCCATCATACGGCGCTGCGGTGGCATGACCCCTCCGGGTGATGGCGCAAGGATCGGGGCGACATGCACCGCGCGCAGCACGGAAGGACGCAGGCGGGATCAGGAACCGGACGGGCGGGACTCGAGCGCCGCTCGCATGGTGACTTTCTAGTGCGCAAACACGAGCCGCTGCGCCAGCCGGCTCCGGTAGCGACGGCTGCACGGCACGGTGTGCCCGCCGGCGAGCAGGAGGCGCATGTCGCCGTGGCCGAGCGGTTCGAGAGCGGCGACGGCACGCACGTTCACGATCGCCGAGCGATGTACGCGCTGGAACAGCCGCGGGTCGAGGAGCGTGTGTTCGAGCCGCGTGAGCGACTGGCTCATCACGTGCACGCGCTTGTGCCCATGCAGCCGCGTGTAGTTGCCGTCCGCCTCGACCCACTCGATTTCCGCGAGGCGCACGACGAGGTAGCGATCGCCTGATCGCAGCGCCACCGTGTCCGGGTATTCGCGCCGCCTGCCCGTTCCCTGCACCACTTCGGCCTCCGGTTTGGGGGTGCGCAGGCACGGTGCCGCCGGGGCGTCACCCGGACGTCACTTCCCCACCGGTTCCGTGGCCGGAATGGCGCTTGCGAAGGCGGCTCCCCGCGCGGAGAATCCCGATGGTCCCCCCACCAAGTGACGCCCGAGTGACGGCCCCCGATCCAATTGACGGCATGTCGCCCCGCCCGCGTACACGTGGCGGCCGGCCTGCGGGCCGCCTGCCGATTCGTGTGTCCATCGTGGGCCGGTGCGACATCCAGCTCGGCCGTGCCCGCGTGAAGCCGGATTCCGCGGTCCTTTTCGGACTGCTCCTGTACCTCTCGCTGCGCGCCGGCACGCCCGTGACGCGGCAGGAACTGCTCGACCTGCTCTGGCCGGATGGGCACGACCGGTCGCGGCGTCATGCCCTGCGCCAGCTCCTGTATCGCGTGCGTCGCGCCGGCGTGACGCTGGATGTCCACGGCGACGAGATGACCGTCGCGCGATCATCGGTCCGCTGCGACCTGCTGGCGGTGTTCGACCCGGACTGGCCCGCGCGCGCGCGCGTGGCCGACATTCCCTCCCCGCGGGCGATCCTCCCGGGCTACCGGCCCACGCTTGGCGCAGCATTCGACACCTGGCTCGAGAGCCTCCGCGACGACGCCGCCGGCCGCATCCGCCTGGCGTGCCAGCGCCACATCGGAACCGGCCGTCACGAGGGCCGCTGGGAAGACGTGGAGAACGTCGCGCGCATCTGCCTGCAGTGCGACCCGCTCAATGAAGACGCCACGCTCGCGCTCGCCGAGGCCACCGCCATGGCCGGGGCGCAGGCCGAGTCGCTGCGGATCCTCGACACCTATTTGTGGGAGATCGGCGGCCATAGCGAGGGCGCCGGGAACGAGGCCCGGCTTCTCCGGCGACGGATCGCGGCACAGCCGCATTTCCACCTGCAGCGCTCGGGCGAACCGCCTCTGATCGGCCGCGCCGAGGATCTCGTGTGGCTCAACGCGCGGCGCGACGCCGTCGGCCCCACGTCGCCCGCCACGGCGATGCTCGCCGGGCCGCCCGGCATCGGCAAGACGGCGATCGTGCGCGCGTTCACGGCGTACGCGGAGATGCGCGGCTGGCAGGTCGCCGTGTCGCGACTGCAGCCGACCGACGGCGACCGTCCGATGAGCGTGTTTCTCGAACTGCTGCCCCGCTTGCTCGCGGCAGGCGGAGCGCTTGGGGCGGCGCCCGAGTCCATCGCCCAGCTGCGGCGTCTCCTCGGCGTGCGGAACGAGGGCGAGGAGCTCCTCGCCGGCCTGTCGCAGGAACCCGAGGCCGTGCAGGCTCGCATCCGCATGGCCGCGCTCGACCTGCTCGGCGCCGTCGCCCACGAGGGGCCTCTGATCGTCGTGCTGGAGGACTTGCACTGGATCGACATGCCGTCGCTGCGCCTGCTCGCCTGGTGCGTCGAGCGCGCGGAGCGGCTCCCGATCCTGTGGCTGATGACGTCGCGCATGGAGTCACGGTTCGCCGTGTTGCGCGAATCGTTCCCCGCGGATCGCGTTCCCACCCGCACGATCGGTCCGTTGGGCCCCGCCGAGTCCGCCGAGCTGTTCAATGCGTTCGCGCCCGGTGCGCGCCGGCATGCCGAGATGGCGCAGATGGCCTTCACGGCCACCGGCGGGAATCCGTTGTTCATCCGCGAGGTGGCCGGTCACTGGTCGGTGACGGGCCAGGAACAGCTTCCCGTGAGCCTGCGTTCGCTGATGCAAGAACGTGTCGCGCGGCTCACCGTGGCGTCGCAGCGCGTCCTGCACTGCTGTGCGGTGCTCGGCAGGTTCGCGACCGTTCCGCGCGTGGCGGCGGTGCTGGAGGTGGGAACAGTCGAGCTGCTTGAAGCCGTCGAGGAGCTCGACGGCCTTGGTCTCGTGGGAATTGACGGGACGCCAGGTTCACTGGCTCTTCATGACCTGTGGCAGGAACAGGTTGTCGCCAGCACGAAGCCTAGCGCCCGCGCCTTACTGGAACTGCGCAGCGGTGAAGTCCTTGAGAAAGAGTCGCAGATCGATCATTCGGCAGCCCTGGCCGCGGACGCTGCTCGCCACCTGATTGCGGGCGGTGCACGAGCCCGCGCAATTCGTCTTCTGTGCCACGCCACTGAGCATCAGCTCGCGAATGGGCTCACCGATGACGCGGTGACCACCAGCAGGCACGGCTGGAACATCGCGCACGAACCGGCCGACAAGTCACGCTGCACAGCCCTCTACTTGCGCGCGCTGCACCAAGCAGGACGCTGGGCCGACATTCTCACGGTTGGTCCAACCATCGCCCAGAGCACAGTATCCGATGTCGCTATTCCACACGATGACGCCGAGCTCTTCGCGATCGAAGCACTTTGGCGCACGGGCCGCTCTCCGCACTTCGCAGCTGAACGCGCACTTAGCTGCGGCGTAGAGGCGAGCGCGCCAGCATTGCACCGTATTCGAGCATGCTTGATCGCTGCGCAAACGGCCTCCAATCTGTTCGACGCCAAAGTGCTGGCGAAGGCATACTCGCTGGCGGTCGATATCGTGCGTTCGAGCCCTGAGACGATGCCTGTCGGCCAACTTGTTGACATCATCTATGAAACTGAACTGGGCTCCTTGACCGCAGCTGTCACTTTGGCATCCGAGTTGGTGGAACAGCGAAGGCGAGATGGCAGACCCGAGGAACTCACGCGCGCCCTCCGCTTCGCATGCTATCCGTGCCGCTCCGCAGGTGATCTTGACCGTGCGCTTGCTCTCTCGACCGAGGCACACCGTATCGCCGCACAACATCAGCTCGCTGAACAAGCAGCGCATTCTGCAGACATCTGTGCGACGATTGAACTCGACCGACGACATTTCGAGACGGCCGAAGCATGGCTTGATAAGTCAGAAGCTTGGGCACAACGTATTTCGCTCACGTATCTCAGGCGCAGCCAAGGCTTCCTGCGCGCTCATCTCGCGCTGAGTCGGAGCGACCATGACGCAGCTGCCCAGCTCATCGAGGAACTCGCGGCCGGCGGCCCGGCAACTACAGCACGGGAGGCGTTGGAATCCATGAGCCTTCAGTGTCGCATTCACGCGATCGCAGGCCGGCTCGACCAGCTGCGCGAGTCGGCAACGCGACTCGGCGTTGCCTTGGAACGCTCTCGTTGCTTCTTTCGCCAGGACCCGTATGTGTCAGCGTACGTCATGGCGCTGACCGTACTTGGCGATCGTGCCGCAGCTGGAGAATACGCTCGGCGCTACCGCGACGAATGGCGCCGAGACCAGTCTCCGTTGCCCGTCGATATCGCGGCGCTTGCGAGCATCTAGCGGGCGAGTTGACTCGCAACCGCTGCAGAGTGGCGCGGCGTGAGTCGCCCGACCGCCACACGCGCTGCAGCGCGGTCCGGCTGAAATGAATTGATCGCTCTCATCATCGTCGGCCAAACGCGCGTATCGATAAGTGCCGCTGTGATGCGCGGATCAAACTGCCGACCGATTTGTGCGGCAAGTTCCGTCCTGACGGTGTCAGGGTCGAGCCCTTCGCGGTAGGGGCGATCTGTGGTCATCGCGTCGATGGTATCGGCGACCGCAATGATACGTGCCCAGTACGGTATCTTGTCGCCGGCGAGGCCATCGGGGTATCCGGATCCATTCCAGGCCTCGTGATGCCCCCTGATCGCCGCAACTATGTCAGCAAACTGACTCACGCGTGCAACGAGTGCGGCACCCTTCGCCGAGTGCGACTTCATCACAGCGAACTCCTCGTCCGAGAGCCGGCCAGGCTTCCGCAGGATGGGTGCAAACTCTTCATGAATCTTGCCAACGTCGTGCAGCAATGCGGCGGTGTACACCCGCTCAGTATGTCGCGCGCTCACGCCCGCAGCGTTCGCAACAATGCGTGAGTAAGTCGCGACGCGCTGGGAGTGACCGGAAGTGTACGGATCTCGCGCTTCGATCGCGGCGACCATCAACTGCAGCAGTTCCTCGTTGATACGTTCCAGTTGGTAATTCGCCTTGTAAAGCTGCCGAATCCCAAAAAGTGGCAGCGCGACGGCAAGCGTCCACATCGCTCCGTACGCCGCAAATACATACGCAAACCCGTATACAGCAGGTAGTGCAAAGAGATCAAACAGCACTGAGCCGCCAACTATCTGCCTCCAAACCTGGCGTACATTGCGGCGTTCGCTGACAGCGATCACGCCGCTGACCGATGCAGTATTCGCGACGACGTAGCTGAAGAACGCGGCGGCGAACGGAATGATCGAGTGGTCAGTGGTCAGCGACAACGGGTACCCGCCAGCCGACAGGTACACGATCGACGCCACAGCAACCGAAGCGGTGTACTGCGCAACGTTGAAGACGGCTTTGACCGGAGCTCTGCGCAGCAGGATTTCACTGGCGGCAACGGACAAGGCGGTCGCAAGGGCAGCGGCCGCCGAGGGCGCAACTGCGACGCCCGCCATGTATGGGATGAACGAGATATTTCCCGTCGAGCCCCGAGGGCGGTGATACTCAAGCAGATGGGCCGTAAACGCGAGCAGCGCGAAGAATGCAACGCTGCCCATCGTATTGACGTCGAACCCGGATGCAAGTACTCCGGCCGTCGCCGGCCGAAGGACGGCGACGACGATTACAGCACCAACGAACACCATAGTAGAAGTAGATATCATAGGTGGAAGAAGAAAGATCCCCCGACCCCAGCCTACCACCACCAGATCGAGTCCCCAAGAACAAACCAGAACAGTGCA
>CAZKYG010000176.1:0-6268 GCA_964556915.1 uncultured Gemmatimonas sp. | reverse complement strand
GGGCAAGCCTCCGCGACCTGCCGGTCGGATCGGTGGTCGGCGGGCTGTCGCCGGGCAGCTCCGTCGATGTCGTGGGCCGTCAGTCGGGATGGGTGCGAGTGCGCGCGGAGGGGTGGGCGCCCGAGAAGGACATCCTGTCCGGCGACAGCGTCGCCGCGCCGACGGTGCGCGCCGCCGACCTCCGCGCCGACCCGGAAGGCATGAAGGGCCGCGTCGTGCAGTGGGAAGTGGAGGTGATGGCCTTCCAGACGGCCGACCCGCTGCGAGTCGAACTCGCCCCCGACGAGCCATACCTGCTCGCGCGCGGCCCGGGCGCGGAGAACGTCGTGCTGTATCTCGCCGTTCCGCCCGGCCTCGTGGCCGATGCGCGCGCCATCCCTCCGCTCACGAAGGTCGCAGTCACCGCGCGCGTTCGCAGCGGCCGGAGCGAGCCCGCCGGCACCCCGATCCTCGACCTGCTCACGATCGTCAGGCGCTGACGCGACGGCCTGGCGCGGCGGGGGTACCATCCCAGCGGGGTACCATCCCACACGATGACCGGACACCTCCTTCCCCCCGACCGGCAGGACGAGCAGTGGTCCTTCCGCCATGCGGCGCTCTCGGGCGTCGTTGCGGTGGTGGTGATCGGCGTGCTGGTGGTGTTCCCGCCCCAGCGGCTGCTGGGATCGGTGTTCGGCGTGTCGGATCCTCCGCCCGTTGCGGCGCGCCCCGAGGCGTTCGGGGCGAGCGGCGACGTCCGACTGCAGCTCAAGCTGCCCGGCCAGACGTTCGCCCTGCCGCTGTCGCTCGCCGACGCGTCGCGGGCGGCGACGTACCAGTGGGTGTCCGCCGTGGACTCCGGCGCGCTGGCGCCGCCGGGCGCGTTCCATGGTGACTCCGTGCAGGCGCCACTCCGCCCGGGTTTCTATCACATGGCGGTCACGAGCGAAGGCCGCCGTGCCATCGTCAACGACGTCGTGCTCGCCGTCATGGTCCCGTTCAACGAGAAGATCGGCGCATCCCTGAACGGCTACCGCATCGGCACCTACCGCGCCGAGCGCGCCCGCGGCGAGGTGTCGCGCCCGCCGCCCGGATTCGTCGAGGTGTGGGAGGAGGACGCCGACCTCTGGCTCAGCAACCACCTGCAGGTCGCCGACTTCATCACCCACGACGACCAGATGCAGTGGCCCCGGTACGTGGCGCTCGACCCGCGTATCCTCGACAAGGTCGAGCTGGTGCTCGATCACCTCGGCGCGCGTCACCGCGTGATGACCGTGGACGTGCACTCGGGGTTCCGGACGCCGCTCCACAACCGCCGGGTGCCGCGCGCCGCGTCGGACAGCCGCCACCAGTACGGCGACGCCGTTGACCTGGCGGTGGACGCCGATGGCGACGGCCGTGTGTCGTACTTCGACATCCTCGCCATCGCCCGCGCCGTGGACATGGTCGAGGCGGAACATCCCGACCTCGTGGGAGGGATGGGCGTCTACGGTAACCACGGGAACAATCCGTACGTACATATCGATGTCCGCGGCGAGCGAAAACGCTGGCGGGGATGACCATGCCCGTCGAACGCGCCCGCCACCTGCCACCTGCGGCCCGCCATCTGCCCCTCCTGCCATGCACCAGTCCCTGACCGAACGTGTCGTGCGCAAGCTCGAGACCCTGAGTGACGATCGCGTGTACCAGGTGCTCGACTACATCGAGTTCCTCGAGTCGAAGTACGCGGAGCACCGGCCGGCACCGCCGAGCGTCTTCCAGCGGTTTGCCGATGGCGTGGAGGACACGATGCGCGCGGGCAAGATGTCGGCGACGACCGTCGCCGAGACGATGTCCCTGCTCAACAAGGCGATGGGCGTCCTGGGCGGCGTGGCCGCGGCGGGGAAGTCGGTGGCGAGCGACCTCGTGGGCGGCGGCGCGAAACCGCCGGACGAGCCGAAACCCGGGTAAGCCAGGGCCCGCGCGCCGCGGCGGAGTACCGATTCGGCGGCGTCGCCGCTAACTTCCGTCATGGCGACCATAACGAACCCCGTCCCCTCTGCCAGGCCCGCCCCGGACTCGTCCGCGCGCGGGCCTTCGCGTTTCGACGAGTCGGCGGAACCGCGGATCCGCGTCGACGTCGGCCTGACCTTCGACGACGTCCTGCTCGTCCCGGCGCACTCCATGGTGCATCCGAAGGACGTGAGCACCGTGTCACGATTCACGCGCGGCATCACGCTCAACATCCCGCTCGTGTCGGCGGCGATGGACACCGTGTCGGAGAGCGAGATGGCGATCGCCATGGCGCGCGCGGGCGGCATCGCGGTGCTCCACAAGAACATGAGCATCGATCGCCAGGCCGCCGAAGTCGATCGCGTGAAACGCTCGGAGAGCGGGATGATCCGCGACCCGATCAAGCTGCCGCCCGCCGCGACACTCCGGGACGCCGTTGCCCTGATGGCGAAATTCCACATCTCGGGCCTGCCAGTCGTGGCCGAGGACGGCGCCCTGGTCGGCATCATCACGAACCGGGACCTGCAGTTCGAGCGCAACCTCGACCGTCCGTTGCGTGAGGCGATGACGTCCGAGGGCCTGATCACCGCGCCCGCCGGGACCACGCTCGACGAGGCCGAGCGCGTGATGGCGAAGCACCGGATCGAGAAGTTGCCGGTGGTTGACGCCCGGAATCACCTCATCGGCCTCATCACGGTCAAGGACATCCACAAGCGTCGCCAGTATCCGCTCGCCGCGAAGGATGCGCACGGCCGCCTGATGGTCGCGGCCGCGATCGGTGCGGGCGGCAACTTCCTCGATCGCGCGCGCGCGCTCGTGGACGCCGGCGTTGACGCCCTCGTGGTGGACACGGCGCACGGGCACAGCCAGGGCGTGCTCGACGCCACCGCCGCGGTGCGCGACGCGATGCCCGACGTGCAGCTCGTGGCGGGGAACGTCGCCACGCGCGAGGCCGCCGCCGCGCTCGTCGCGCGTGGCGTGGACGCCGTGAAGGTCGGCGTGGGCCCGGGTTCGATCTGCACGACGCGGGTCGTCACCGGCGTGGGCGTGCCGCAACTCACCGCCGTCATGGAGGGCGTCGCCGGCGCGGGCGACGTGCCGGTCATCGCCGACGGCGGCGTGAAGTACTCCGGCGACATCGTGAAGGCCATCGCCGCCGGCGCCGCGACCGTCATGATGGGATCCATGCTCGCCGGCACCGAGGAGAGCCCCGGCGAGTCGCTCCTGCTCGAGGGGCGCCGGTTCAAGATGATCCGCGGCATGGGCTCGCTGTCCGCCATGCAGGACGGCAGCGCCGACCGGTACTTCCAGGAAGGCGAGATGAGCTCCCGCAAATTCGTCCCCGAGGGCATCGAGGGGCGCGTGCCGTACAAGGGTCCCGCGGCCGACGTCCTCTACCAGATGGTGGGCGGCCTGCGGAGCGGCATGGGCTACACCGGCTGCGCATCGATCGACGCGCTCCGCACGCAGGCCCGGTTCGTGCGCATCACCGCCGCCGGGCTGCGCGAGTCGCATCCGCACGACGTCACGATCACGCGCGAAGCGCCGAACTATTCCGTCTGAGCGGGATTCGTCCGCTTCCTTGACGCCATCGTGACCATCCGGGCATGTTCCTGCCCGGAACGGCGCTGACATCGCACTCAAGGGGGATTCGTGGCTAACGGCTTGTTCCGGACGAAATCGATCGACGCCCTCATGGCGGACAGCGGGGTCGGCGGGGAAAGCGGACTCAAGCGGACCCTCGGCCCGATGTCCCTCGTCGGCCTCGGCATCGGCGCGATCATCGGCGCCGGCCTCTTCGTGCGCACCGCGGCCGCCATCGCCGAGCGCGCCGGCCCGTCGGTCACCGTGGCGTTCATCGTCGCCGGCATCGGCTGCGCGTTCGCCGGGCTCTGTTACGCCGAGTTCGCGTCGATGATTCCGATCGCGGGCAGCGCGTACACGTACTCGTACACGACCATGGGCGAGTTCATCGCCTGGATCATCGGCTGGGACCTCGTCCTCGAGTACGCCGTCGGCGCCGCCACGGTCGCGATTGCGTGGGCCCAGTACCTGAACAACCTGCTGCGGATCCTCGGCATCAGCGAGGTCCCGTACCAGTGGAGCCATTCGTCACTCGAGGTCTCCAGTACGGGCGTGCACGGCATCATGAACGTCCCGGCCGTGGGCATCCTGCTCGTTCTGTCCCTGGTCCTCATGCGCGGCACGCAGGAATCGGCCTGGGTCAACAACATCATCGTCATCACCAAGGTCGCCATCGTGCTGATGGTGATCTCGCTCGGCTGGCAGTTCATGAACCCGGCCAACCATACGCCGTACATCCCGGCGGCCACCACGTACACGACGCCCGAGGGTATCACGCATCCGTTCGGCGGTGTGATGGGCATCCTCGGCGCCGCGGGCGTGGTCTTCTTCGCGTACATCGGATTCGACGCCGTGTCCACGGCTGCGCAGGAAGCCAAGAACCCGGGCCGCGACATGCCCATCGGCATCCTCGGCTCGCTCGTGATCTGCACGGTGCTCTACATCCTGTTCGCGCACGTGCTCTCGGGCGTCGCGACGGTCGAGGACTTCCGTACCGCCGGCAAGGAAGCGTCGGTCGCCTTCGCCATCCAGAAGTACATGACCGGATACGGGTGGCTCGCCAACTTCGTGACGGTGGCCATCCTCGCCGGCTTCAGTTCGGTGATCCTGGTGATGCTCCTCGGCCAGTCGCGCGTGTTCTACTCGATGAGCCGCGACGGCCTCGTGCCCAAGGTGTTTTCGGACACGCATCCGAGGTACCGCACGCCGTGGAAGTCGAACATGCTCTTCTTCGTCTTCACGTCGCTGTTCGCCGCGTTCCTGCCCGACAGCATTGTCGGCGAAATGACCAGCATCGGAACCCTCTTCGCATTCATGCTCGTTTGCGCAGGCGTCTGGATCATGCGCGTCCGGCGCCCCGACATCCCGCGGTCGTTCCGGGTGCCCGCCGTTCCCGTCGTCGCGATCCTGGGCATCCTGGTCTGCGGCGCCATGATCTACGGCCTCGGCTGGACCAACTGGCTGCGACTCGGCGTGTGGCTCGTCATTGGCCTCGTGTTCTACTTCGGCTACGGCAAGTCGCACTCGAACCTCGCCAAGGCCTGATCGCGGGCCCGACCCCGGCGGTTCCGCGGCGCCCGGCCTGTTTGACGCTGGCCGGGCGCCGCTCGCTTACACTCCCCTCATGTCCGACCTCCTCGACGTTTCCCCCGCGCGCCGCGCCGCGATCGACGCCCTGGCGCCGCACCTCCTGTCGGCGCGCACCGTCGCACTGTCCACGCATATCAACGCCGACGGTGACGGCTGCGGCTCGGAGGCCGCCCTCGCCCTCCTGCTCGCGCAGCGGGGGATCGCCGTCCGCATCGTGAACCCCACGCCCTGGCCGGGCATGTTCGACTACCTCCTGCCCGGCCTGCGCAACGACACGCCGCGCGGCGCGGCGGCCCTCCAGGGCGTCGATCGTCTGGTCGTGCTGGACATCAGCGACGTGCGTCGCCTCGGCGCCCTCGCCGATGCCGTGCGCGCCCTGTCACCTGCGCCGCTCGTGATCGACCACCACCAGCCGGGCGAGGAGCCCCCCGGGCCGGTGCGCTTCGCCGACACGTCCGCCTGCGCCACCGGCGAGCTCGTGTTCGATCTCGCCGTCGCCCTCGGCCTCGAGATCACGCCGCAGGTCGCCACCGCGCTGTACACCGCAATTCTCACCGACACCGGCGGCTTCCGGTTCAGCAACACGTCCGCGCGCGCCCTGGCCATCGCGTCGCGACTGATCACGGCGGGGGTCAGCCCCGAGGAGATGTACCGTCGCATCTACGCCTCCATGCCGGCGGGGCGGCTGCGCCTCCTGCGCGAGGTGCTCGAGACGCTGGAGGTCGACGAGTCGCTCGGCCTCGCGTCGGTGGCAATCCCCGCCGGCGCGCTGGAGCGGCACGGGCTCAGCGGCGACGATCTCGACGGCATCGCCGAATACCCGCGCTCCATCGCGGGCACGCGACTGGCGCTGCTGTTCCGCGACCTCGGGCACGGCAAGGTGAAGGTGTCGTTCCGTTCCGTGGGGGACGTTGACGCCAATGCGCTCGCCGCGCGGTTCGGCGGTGGCGGACACCTGCGGGCCGCCGGGGCGCTCGTCGCCGGCGCCCCGGCCGACGTGCGGGCCCGCGTCCTTGCCGCCGCCCGCGAGGTGCTCGCGGCCGGAGCCGGACCGCCACGCATGCCCTGACGCCGCGCCCGTTCCATATTGGGTGGAGCCATGGCCCGCCGCCCCGCGCTCCGC
>CAZKYG010000175.1:0-2947 GCA_964556915.1 uncultured Gemmatimonas sp. | reverse complement strand
ATCACGCAGCACCCAAGCGCTCCCGGGCGGCCCGGGCTCACCTCCATGGCGCTCACCGAGCCCGCCGACGTCACCCAGATCGCCAACCTCTTGAATGCCCTGCCGACCGTGACCCGCCGGCACCGGACTGCCCCCTGCTGTCCAAGACCACCTACACGGTGTCGGTTGCCCGGTCGCCCACGGCCACACCGTCGCGCCCCGTGGCCATGTTGCGGACAATCAGGCGCCGCCCCGTCTCGAAGAGCTGCACGTACGCGAGATGCGACCCATCGGGCGAGAACGCGGGCGCCACCTCCGCCTCCTCGCGGGTAGTGGCGCGGCGCTCGGCGCCGTCGGCCGCGCGAATCCACACGCGCGCCCCGCCGCTGAAGCCGCGGACGAACGCAATGCTGCCGTCGGGCGCCGTTGTCGGCGCGCTGTCGTCGTCCCTGGCGTCGGTGAGCCGTTCCGGCGCGGCGCCGGCGGACGCGCCCGCGGCCGCCGCGATGCGCCAGAGCGAGAAGACGCCGCCGCGATTCGAGGAGAACACGATCGCCGCCCCATCGCGCGTCCACGCGGGGTCGCGGTCCCATGTGGCGCCCGTGGTGAGCTGCACCCAGCGGCCGCCCGCCGACTCCTGCGCGAACAGGTGCCCGTCGATCGAGACGGCGAGGCGTCCGTCCGGCGCGTAGGCTGGGGCGCGCACGCCGCGGAGGGGCTCAGCCGCGGGCCGCGCGACGAGGAGGAGGAGGGCGGTCAGGATCGAAAGGGGCACAGCATCGGCTCCGGCGGTGACAGTGCCACAAACTTATGCCCAGCATGCCCCCGGCGTGCGCGGCGCCCGCGGGCCGGGGACTTGCCGTCGGCGGCCGCTGGCCCATGATATGTTGTGTGCCATCTGCCATCTGCCTTCTGTCATGACCTGGATTCGCACGCATTCCCCGGCCACTGCGCCGCCCGAGGTGAAAGCCGCGTTCGCGGCGGGCATGGGCATGTACCCCGCGGACTACGCGCAGTCGTCGCAGTCGGCGATCCCGCCCGAGGGGCGGATCGTGGCGTCGCACTCGCAGATCCCGGCCGTACTCGAGCACGCGTTCGCGACGTTCGGCCACGCGATGGACCCGTCGCTGCCGCTCTCGCGCAAGGAACACGAGATGATCGCAACGCTCGTGTCCACGCTGAACAAATGCCGGTATTGAATTGACGCTCACGCAGAGTATCTGCGTCGCGTGACCTCGGACGAAGCCTTCGTGGCGGCCATCAAGACCGACTGGCGCGCCGCGACCCTCAGCGCGCGCGAGCGGGCGATCTGCGAGTACGCGGAGATGATCACGCTCGACGCCACGCGTGTGACGCCCGCCACGCTCGATGGGCTCCGCGCCATCGGCTTCGACGACCGCGGCATCACGCAGATCGCCGTGATCGCGTCGTTCTTCAACTACATCAATCGCATGGCCGACGCGCTGGGTGTGGGCCGGCCCGACGCCGGGTCCGGGGGCTGAGCGCGCGACCGGCGCGCCCCGGCCGCCTGCCATCTGCTATCTGCCGTCTCCCACCACTTCCATCCGCGCCACGACGTCGCCCTCGAGGATGGCGTCCACGACATCGATGCCGTCGGTGACCTCGGCGAATACCGAGTAGTCGCGGCCAAGCCGGATGTTGTCCTTGAGGTTGACGAACCACTGGGCGTCGCCCGTGTCGTGCGCGCGAGTGCTCATGCCCACCGTACCCCGCGCGTGCGGCACGTTCCCGAGTTCGTCGCGCACGTAGCGCGGGCTGCCGACGTACTCGTTCGCGCCGGGCCCCTGGATCACGAAGTCGTGCTCCACGCGGTGCCACGGCCGGTTGTCGTAGTAGCCGGCCCGCACGAGCTGCAGCACGCGTGCGCCCATGACCGGCGCGATGTCGCCGCGCAGGCGCACCACGAACGATCCCCCGCCGCTCGAGTCCGCCATGGTCACGCGCACGCGCACGTCGGCGCCGAGTGCCAGGCGCACCGCGTCCGGCGGGAGGTCCACGGCAAACGGCGTGCACTTCGGCTTCACACCCGCGTCGCCAAGCGAATCGCCGAGCGCCGCCACGGCGGCGGCGATCGTGCAATCGAAGTCGGCGGCGAGCGGCGCGATGCGCGGCCAGTCGGGCGGGGTGGCGAAGCTCGCGATGAGCTCCACCACGGCGCGGCGCGCGTCCCGTGAGCTTTCGCTCGAGTCACCGCGCAGGCGCAGCGCGTTGGTGATGGCGGCCGAGAGCACGATGTCGCGCAGGGGCGATGCGCGAAGTGCGCGCGCCGCGGCGCGCACGGCCTGGTATCCCGGCGCGCCGAGCGCGGCAATGATGGCCTGGTCCTGCGCGTGCCCCGCGACCGACGCGAGGCCGGTGATCGCCGCTTCCTTCACGTTGTCGTCGTGGTCGCCCGCGAGGCGCACGAGCGTGGCCGTGTCGTCGAGCACCGCGGCGGCGCGCGCAGCGTACGTGCGCACCTGCGGGATGGCGCTCGTGGCGAGGCGTGGCATCGCGGTGCGGGCCTCGGCCGGCGCGATGCGGGCCAGCGCGACGAACCCGTGGGCGGCGGCGTGCCACGAGACGTCGCCCGCGCGATGCGCCGTGGTGCCGGGAAGGCCCGCCACCCACGCGCGCACGACGTTGGCCACCGCACTGTCCCGCGCGCAGGCCGAGGTGACGAGATCGGCGGCGCGGAGGCGCACCGCCCACACGCTGTCGTGCAGCGCCTCGCCCAGCTGGCGGCAGTTGTCGTTGCGGTTGCCCAGCTGCCGGTACCGGTAGCGCCAGGCGGGGTCGTCGTACTTCGGCGGGTCGGGCAGCTTCGGCAGGATCGAGTCGCGCGTCGTGAAGCGCGCGTCGCGCGCGCGGGCAATGGCGCGGCGGGCGATCACGCGGATGCGCGCGTCGGGGTTGCGCATGCCGTCGGCGTACGGCGCGCTCGCGGTGTCGCGCCGGTCCTCGGCGA
>CAZKYG010000174.1:0-6544 GCA_964556915.1 uncultured Gemmatimonas sp. | reverse complement strand
CGCGAAGCTCGGGATTGGCGCGGATCGCGAGGTCCTGAAGGGTCTCGACGGGCGGTATCGGCGACCCGGATGCGCGCGCGCCGAGGGTGGCCGACAGGAAGGTCGCGGAGGTGCCGGCGGCACCAGCCTCGCGTTCAAGCGACGACGGTATCGCCGGTGCAGCGAGGGGCGTTTCGCTCGGCTGGTCGAGAAGGGCGTTGAGCCGTGCGAGCGCGCCGCGCCGCTGCTCCGTGAGTACCGATGCGGTCTCCGCCAGCCGCGTTGCCTCCACTCGCGCCCGGAGCACGTCCTGCTGCTCGGCGCGGCCGACACTGTAGCGTTCCTGGGTCGCGCCCACTAACGCACCGACAACGTCGGCGTTGCGGCGGATGATTGCGAGCGCGCGGTCATCGAACGTGACCTCGTAGAACGCGTCTTTCAGGTCCCGGATCAGCTGGCGCTCCGCAGCCACGACGCTGGCCTCGGCGGCATCACGCTCTCGTTCGGCGATTTGTCGCTGCACATCGAGCTTGCCGGCATAGGGGATCACCTGCTCAATCCCGACGGCGTACATCGTCATCGGGTCGGGACCGCTCGCCGCGGTTGCGCCGTGCGCGGAGGCTACCGAGGGTTCCCGACCGAGGGGGTAGTTCACGAGCCCCGCGCTCGCGATCGGGTCGGGACGAAGGCCGGCGGGAGCCGCCCGCGCGGCCGTGGCCCTCGCCTTCGCCCGAGCGGCCCGCAACGCGGGGTTCGCGGCGAGCGCCGCTCGCACCAACGAGTCGAGCGGTGCCGACTGTGCGAATGACGTTGCCGGCATCGATGGTACCGCTGCCAGTGCAGCGATCAATCCGACGTGAATTCGGCGCGCTCGCGCATTGCGTCGCGCGCGCATGACATGCGTATCCATGGTTCCCTCGCGTGTGTCCGAGCCCGTGCTCTGGCGAACCAACCGATTCGCCGGAGGCGCACGATGACGCCGCGTCAGTGCTGGGTCGTCACCGACCCGCGGACGCGGTCAACCGTTCCGAGTTGTGAGGCGGACTACGCCTTGGGAGGGGGCGGCTCTGGTGCCGTGGTGCGCGTGCCGGGCGTGAGCACATCGCCGGGCAACGGCGTGCCGGCGCTCGGCGTCAGGTCGGCGAGCGCAACGACGTGCGCGGCCATACCGCCCGCCGCGCACGGAGCAGTAATGCTGCAGCTCGCAGGCGCCCACGGAAGGTTGCAGGGCGTCTGACTGCTGCCATCGTTTCGCGGAGCGTTCGAGTTACTCGGCACGGGCATGCCGGGCATATCCCGCATCGGGGACCCATCTGTCGCGGCGGCTCCTCCGCCGTACGTCCCCGACATGCGGATAGCACAGGCAAGCCCGCTGGCCCCGACGAGGAACTGGAGAGCCAGAGCGCTGAACATCAGCGGCGCAAGTCGGCGGAGTCGGAACATCACGATGAATAATAAAAGGGATTCGCCCGTTTGGTATCCGGGGAAGCAGCCGTGAGTTCCACGTCAGCGCTCCTCGGAGCTCGCGAATTGGTGGACGGCGGCGCAGTCCGGTCAGGTCGACGGAGCCTGGTGTCGCGCCCGGGCGTCACGTCGTTCGCATCGTGACCGCAGGGCCGCGTTCGCGATGCTCGCGACGATCAGGCCGACCGACCCCGCGTAGATCAGCTCCCTCGCCGGGAAGCCGTGGACGAAGATGACGCCAGCCACGAGACTGATGCCGGACGCAACTCCGAGGATCAATGGCGGAGCGGACTGGTGCGCTCGATATCCGAGCCACATCCCCCAGAACGCGAGAAGAATGGCCGCGATCATAAGCGGCCAAAGAATCGCGTCCTTCCGAAGAAAGCCGAGGCCGACGGCGGTGACCGCCGCGACCAGCCACGGGACGCCGAGGCAACAGAGGGCGGCAAAGACCGAGCCGATTGGTCCCGTCCAATCGGCAAATCGTTCAAGTCTTCGAGCCACGTCGCGATTGGAGGCTAGCCATCTGCGGCGGACATTTATGGTCGCCGAAGGAGCAGAACACGCAGCAGTCTCCCTCGATCGGCCGGAGCAGCGTCTTGCAGTTCGGGCATTCGAAGAAGAACACGCAGGCGTCGTCCGGCATCGTAGACGTCGTCTTGGCCCCGCACTCGGGACAGGTGAGCGTCGATTGCGCGGTCACGGCTGGAAGCTAACCCTTGCCGCCCAAGCCCGGACGGTCGCGAGGGTCAGCGTTTTCCTGCTTCGATGGTGATTACTCCGTGATTATTCCAAGCAATGAAGGCCGGAGGACCTTGCTCCGGCCTTCGCCGTAACTCACTCTATTATCGAGTCTTACTCAATCGGGACGGCGGGATTCGAACCCGCGACCCCCTGAACCCCATTCAGGTGCGCTACCGGGCTGCGCTACGTCCCGTCTGACGGCCAGCCTGCCCGCCAAGGACCTCTAATGTAGCCGCGTGGGACCTGCCCGTGCAGCCCGCAACCGGCTACGACCCAAACGTCACCACCGCAAACACCAGCGCCGTGATTGCCGACAGGAACGAGACCTTGCCCAGGTTCTGGATGCGGGCCAGCGCCGCCTTGTCGCCCGCACCGAAGGCCTTCTTCATGTTGGCGTGGATCATGCCCACGGCCACCACCAGCACCACGACCGCCGTCATCTTGACCTGGAACGTCCACGGCAGCCCGGCGAACCCGCCGTACTTCACGAACACCATCCCGATCCCCGAGAGAATCAGCAACACGAGCCCCACGTCGCTCACCCGCGCGATGCGGGGCGGAAATTTCATGTACGCCTTCATCTCCTCTGGTGTGGCGGTCCGCGCGAGCATGCCAAGCGTCATGTTCGCCAGCGGCGCCGAGAAGCCCATCACCAGGCCAAGCATGTGGAACGTCAGGAGGACCTTGAGCATCACCCCTCTGCGGTGGGAGTCCGGCCGTATTCTAGCGTGCCGGCGGCAACCGCACATCCGGTGACGGCGAAACAACCCATAATTACCGCATGCGATTCTCCGCCTGCCGGGCCGCCGCGCTCATGGTCGCATGCGCCGTCGCTCCCTACCCGCTCGCCGCGCAAGACACGCCGGCATCCACCCGCGCCAAGCAGGACGTCCTCTGGCGGCGCATGACCGACTCCGTGGGCCGCATCGCCGCCGGCGCCGACGCGGTCGTCGGCGTCGCCATCCTCGACCTCACGGACCACCGCGGCTTCTACCTCAACGCCGGCGCCATCTACCCGACGGCAAGCACCATCAAGATCGCGATCCTGGCCGAGCTGTTCCGGCAGGATGCCGCCACACCGCTGGCCGGCCCGACCGGCGCCCCGTCGGGCGCGGCGCCGGCACCGGGCCACGCCCACCTCGCCGATGAGTACGTGCTGAACGCGAAGGACCTCGTCGGCGGATCGGGCCTCATGGGCGGCTTCACGCCGGGCACGACGCGCCTCACCGTGCGCGACCTCGCCACGCTCATGATCGGCGTGAGCGACAACTCGGCCACCAACATCCTCATCGACCGCGTGGGGATGGACAACGTCAACACGCTGCTCGCGCGCCTCGGCCTCACGACCACCCGCCTCCGGCGCCACATGATGGACGGCGAGGCGGCGCGCCAGGGGCGCGAGAACACCGGCACGCCGCGCGAGCTGGTCGCCCTGCTCGACTCGCTCCATTCGGGCCGTGTGCTGGGCGGCGCCACGGACGGCTACTTCCGCATGCTCGGCACGCAGAAGGCGAGCTACATCCCGCTCCTGCTGCCGCCCGGCGTGCGCACGGCCAACAAACCCGGCGAGCTCGACGGCGTGCGCAACGACGCGGGGATCGTGTTCGTGCCGGGCCGCCCGTTCGCGATCGCCGTCATGACCACCTACGGGGGCAACGCCGTCGGGGCCCAGGAGGCCATCGCGCAGATCGCGCGCACGGCGTGGACGTACTTCGATCGCGTGGGCCGAAGCACGCCGCTCGGGCGGACGTCGCCGTGACGCGGGGCGCCCGCCCCGGCGCCGTCAGGACGTGGCCAGCTCGTAGCGCGCGCGGTTGCGCCCCTCGCGCTTGGCACGATACAGCGCCTCGTCCGCGCGCGCGATCATGCCGTCGAGGTGGTCCGGCGGGTCGGTGAACCCCACGGCGCCGATGCTCGCCGTCACGGGCGCCCCGGCCGGCGTGAGCACGGCGGACACCGCCGCGCGCACCCGCTCGAGCGCCGTGTCCGCGGACTCGGGCCGGAGTTCCGGGAGCAGGATGGCGAACTCGTCGCCGCCGAGCCGCGCCACGAGGTCCGTGGGGCGCACGGCCAGCTGCAGCCGGTCGGCCACTTCCTTCAGCAGCCGGTCGCCCGCCTCGTGCCCCGCCGTATCGTTGATCCCCTTGAAGCCGTCGAGGTCGATGTAGGCGATGGCCACGGGCAGCTGCACCTTGCGGCATCGCGCGCACACGCGCGCGCCGATGTCGTACAGCGCGCGCCGGTTGAGCAGCCCGGTGAGCGGGTCCACGCGCGCAAGCGTCGCCTGATAGCGCTCGGCCTGCCGCACCTCCGCGATGAGGAGGCCCACCACGCCGAACGCCAGGAACTGCACCACGATGTTCACCGCCCAGATGCCCTCGGCCGAGTACACCACGCCGCCGAGGTAGTTGGCCACCGCCCACATGCCGGCGCTCAGCACCGACGCGGCCACGCCGCCCGCGCGCCCGAAGTGCCACGCGCCGACGCCCACCGGCACGAAATACAGCGGCATCACGCGCACCTCGGTGCCCGTCGCGTAGTCGATCAGCCCGATGGCGGCGACGCTGCCGACGACGATGAACCAGCGCCCGATCGCGTCGCGCGTATCGGGCGTCATTGCATCATCCCGAGCACGGCGTCGGCGCTGGCCTCGCCGTCGGCCTCGCCGATCTCGATGAGCCGCTTGATGTAGTCCTGCTGGAACAGGATGAGGCTCACGAAGTCCGGGCTCGCCGTGTCCTTGGTGCCAAGGCCGCGAGTGAGGTACTTCACAAACGACGGGAGGCGCGGCTCGAACTCGCGCGCGAGCAACCCGAGGTCGCGCGACGGGCGGATCACCTTGACGTCCACGACGCGCATCCCGTTGCGCCGTTCCTCCGGCACCCGCTCGAGAAGCCGGTTCACCGTCTGCATGCGCACGATGTCCTCGTCGATCAGGTCGAGGAATATGGCATTGTAGAGCGAGCCCAGCACCTGGGCGGGCGGCGGGTACCCTGCGGTCTGCGGGCTGCCGGCTTCCGCGGGCGAGCGGTCGTACCGCGTCGAGATGTTGACGATGCGCGTGGCGCCGAGGTGCAGCGCTGGTGAAAGCGGCGACGTGAGGCGGATGCCGCCGTCGCCGTACCACTCGCGCTCCACCTCGACCGCCGGAAAGACGAGCGGCAACGCGCTCGACGCCATCACGTGCTCGACCGTGAGCGAGGCGGCGCTGCTCCGCCGCTGCGGGCGCTGCCAGAGCGTGAGGTCGCGGCCCTGCACCCACGTCATGGACTGGCCGGTGGTGTAGCTCGTGGCGGTGAGCGCCACCGCCTTGAGGCGCCGCGCGGCGAGGTTCTTCTCGATGCCGCCGATCGTGCCGTCGGGGCCCGGCATCAGGCTGCGGTGGAGAAACGCCCGCAGCGGCTGGGTGTTGACGAGCCCCTTGGTGTGCTCATGCCGTGTGCCGATGCCGCCCGACCCGAGCCGCGCCACCCAGCGGAGCGCGTTCAGCAGGAGCGGCGCCGCACGCACGTCGTACACCTGGTCCGTGTTCAGCCCGGACCAGAGGCGCACCACCTCCTCGGCGGCCCCGGCGAACGACCCGGTGTGGGCCGCGAGGTGGATCGTGTTCACCGCCCCGGCCGAAATGCCGGTCATGATCGGGAACGTGACGTCGGGGCAGCGCCGGGCCAGCCCCCGCAGCACGCCGGCCTGGTACGCGCCCCGCGCGCCGCCGCCACCCAGCATCAGGGCCAGCGACACGCGGGACGCTCCGTCTCAGGCCGAGGCTGCGGCGGACGCCTGGGCGGCGGCCTGCGCCGCGCGGGCGTCGCGCTCGCGCGTGAGGTGCGGCACGATGCCGAGCATCCGCTGCACCACCATCAGCTGCCCGCGATGGTGCATCTCGTGCTCCTTGGGCGAGAGCAGCATCTCGAGGCGCGACTTGGATCCCTTGCCGTCGTAGTTCGTCACGCGCTCGGCGAGGAACGCGTCGGAGAGGGACTCGAGCCACGTGGCGAACTTCTCGCCCTCGGCGTGGAGCGCGGCGAGGAGCGCGGACTTCGTGGTGAGCGCCTGGGCGTCCGCGGCGGTGGCCTTGTGGAGGGCGTTGAAGTCGTAGCCCTCGATCGTGTGCAGCCGGCGCACCCGGTGCACGTCCTCGTTGAACCGCGACACCTGCGTGATGTGGGCGAGGAGCTGGGCCACGGTGCGCATGCCCGGCGCGGGCGCGAACCCGTACTTGTCCTCGGGAATGTCGGTGGCGACGGCGATCGTGTTCTTGCGGACGGTGCGAAAGGCGCCGGCGAGTTCGGCGCCGCCATAAGCCTGCATGCTGCGATCTCCTGGGTTCGGTCGTGATCCTGAATCTACCCGCCGC
>CAZKYG010000173.1:0-12588 GCA_964556915.1 uncultured Gemmatimonas sp. | reverse complement strand
GCCCGCGCTCACCCCGGAGCAGCGCCAGGCGCGCGCGGACTCGATCGCCGAAGTCCGCTCCGAGACCGTGAAGCAGCTCATGACGACGATTTCCGGCAAGGAGAACCAGCCGGCCAGCCAGGTCTTCAAGAACATCCAGATCATGAAGAACATCCCCGCGGCCGAATTCCTGACCGCGATGGACCAGGGCATCGGCCGCGGCACGGGGCACGGGTGCACGGACTGCCACGTCCCGAACGACTGGGCATCGGATTCCGTCGCCCGGAAGAAGACGGCGCGGACCATGATGGGCATCGTCAGCGACATCAACACGTCGCTCCTGCCGCGGATGGGTCCGGGCCGCGGCGGCCAGCCGCGTGCCATCTCGTGCATTACGTGCCATCGCGGCGGCCAGGCCGGCCGCAACGTGACGATCCCCTAAGTGACCTGCGACACCGCGCGATCCGTTCCCCCCGCTCATCCTTCGCCCCCATGACGCGCACCCCCCGCGGATTCACGCTCATCGAGCTGCTGATCGTCGTCGTGATCATCGGCATCCTCGCCTCCATCGCGATCCCCAAGTTCGCGAACACCAAGGACCGGGCGAACCAGACGGCCATGAAGTCCGACCTGCGCAACCTCGCCACGGCCATGGAGGCGTACTTCAATGACAACAACAGCACCTACCCGTCGGTGATCGCGTCGCTCGGGTCGAACTACCACATCTCCACCGGCGTGACGGTTACGCTCGGGTCCGTGACCGGCAGCGGCTGGGCAGCGACGGCCACGCACACGGCGTCGCCCAAGACCTGCACGATCTCGGTCGGCGGGTCGAGCACCAACGAGGGTGTGCCCGTCTGCAACTAGCCGGTCGACGCGGGACCAAACCGACGAGCGGGCGACCCATGGTCGCCCGCTCTTTGCTTCGTGCCTGAACGACTTCCATTTCCTTGCTCGACCGAGACCGCCGGCGTGCGCATCGCCGTAGTATTGGTCGTGCGGCCGGCGGGCGTCGCGAAGCGCGTCCCCGGCACCGCTCCCCTCACGGAGGCACGATGACCAGACCGCCCACCCTGCGCTCGCGCGTGACAATGCTCGCCCTCGCGGTGCTTGCCTCGAGCGCTGGCGCGAACGCCCAGGCCGTGACGAAAGGCACGGTGTTCCGCGCGCCAAGTGGCGCCACGCTCCGGCTGATTCTCGACGACAGCACGGTCGGCCCGGCCGTCTCCATGGGCGAACTCACGTTCCCGCCGAACATGGATTCGGGAGAGCACGTGCATGGCGCGACGGAGATCCTCTACGTGCTCTCCGGCGAGCTGGAGCACACCGTGAACGGCGAAACGACGATCCTCAAGCCCGGGATGACCGGTTATGTGCGCCCGCCCGGCAAGATCCGCCACAAGACGGGGGCGGCCGGGGCGAAGGTGCTCGTGATCTGGGCGCCTGGCGACGAGGCGAAGAAGATCACGGCGCGCTGGACGCGCGAGCCCTAGCGAAGCGAGGCGCGCGCCTCGCGCTCGAGCTGACCGCAGACGACGTCGCAGAGCCGGAGCACGCCCGGCCCGGCCAGCGAGTAGCGCACGAACACCCCCTGCTTGCGCCGGGCCACGAGGCCAAGCGCCAGCATGTAGTGCAGGTGCCGTGAGAGGTTCGCCTGCGACAGCCCCGTGGCGTCGCACAGCTCCCCCACGGTGCGCTCCCCCGCACGGAGCGCGTACAGGATGCGCAGCCGCGCGGGCTCGCCGAACGCCTTGAAGCGTGCGGCGACCTGCTCGAACCGTTCAGGTGTCAGTCGCGTGCGTGCCATCGGTGCGTCCCACCGGCGCAGGATTGGTGCGGCATCAGCCGGGTATTCAGCTTGCATATATGAGTATATCGTTATATACTTGATTCGCAACCCTGACCGCCCCGGAGGATCCATGACCGCCCGATCGTTCTTCGCCGTCAATGCCGGTGCCACCGACCGCGCGATTCGCGTGGTGCTCGGCCTCGCCATCCTGTCCCTGGCCGTCGTCGGCCCGCGCACGCCGTGGGGCTACCTCGGTCTCGTCCCCCTGCTCACCGGTGCGCTCGGCGTGTGCCCGCTGTACTCGGTGCTCGGGATCTCCACCTGCGCGCCGCGCCGCACATGACCGAACGCCACGCCGCGCGGCGGCACGCCTACAAGGGTGAACCCGTCGACGTGGTGATCGACGTGCGCAGCCGGCTCGAGTTCTGGCTGGGCCACCTGGAGGGCGCCATCTGCGTGCCGGTGGACGTTCTCCCGGTCCGCGTCGGGACAACCCCGACGTTGACGCGCGATGCGCACGTTATGGTCTACTGCGCGAGCGGTGCGCGATCGGCCATGGCGGCCGGCCAGCTCCGTGCGCTCGGATTCCGGCGCGTGACCGACGCCGGCGGGTTCGCCGAGGCGTCGCGTCACTACGTCGCGGCGACGTAAGACCCATGGAGGAAGCATGCAGATGACGATCGACTTCCCGGGCGGCATGCGCGTCGACGCGCACGTCGGCCCGTTCGACATCAGGACCGACCAGCCGCCCGCGGCGTCGGCGCCGACGCCCTTCACGCACTTCCTGGCCTCGATCGGGACCTGCGCGGGGATCTACGTGCTCGGGTTCTGTCGGCAGCGCGGCATCGACCCGGCCGGCATTCGGCTCACCGAGCGCGTGCGCGCGGATGCCACCGGTCACGTCGGCGAGGTGGAGATTGACGTGCACCTGCCGCCGGAGTTCCCGGCGAAGTACCGCGAGGCCGTCGTTCGTGCCGCTGACCAGTGCGCGGTGAAGGAACACCTGCGGCAGCCGCCCGAGATCCGCATCCGGGCGATGCCGGCCGCGCAGGCGCCGCTGCAGCCGGTGTAGGCCGCAGCGGCGCCCGGCGGACCTAGAACTTCCAGTTCACGATCGGGAACACGGGGAACCGGCCGCCGGTCTTGATGACATTGACGAGGCCGATCTGCAGGCCGCCCTCGTTCATGTTGTCGGCGAGATTCACAGCGCCGAGCTGCAGGCCGTGCCAGCTCTGGGCCACGTTGACGAGGCCGTACTGCACGCCCTTGCCCTTGCCGGCCTTCGTGACGACGCCCTGCTGCAGGCCGGTGAACATGCCTTCGGTGACGGCCACGAAGCCGCTTTGCCACCCGGAGAACGTCCCCTTGGTGTGCGGCACGAGCGCCCACTGCACGCCCATGCCGTTGCCGGTCGTGAGGTTGTACCCGATGCCCAGGTCCACGAAGTCCACGTCCGTGTTCTTGGTGTAGAAGACGCTGAGGCGCACGCCGTCGACCGCGTCGCCTTCCTTGATGATCTGCGCCGGATTGAACAGGGCGACCTGCACCGGCGCCTGCGCGGACGCGACCGACGCCACCAGCGTCGAGGCGACCGCAAGGACCTTCAGGGACTGGATGCGCATGATCGTGGGAGTTGAGGGTGTTCGGCCGCGGGCCGGGACCCTGACGCCGTCGGGCGTGGAAACCGGCCCGTGTGGACGGTGCCGCCCGCGATTCCATAATACGACCGAAACCGCAGCGCGTTTCGGATCGGACCCTCCGAACGCGCGAACCCCGCCGGCGCGGCGCCGGCGGGGTCGAATGTCGGACTCGCAGTCAGTGGGCCATCGAGGAGTTGAACCTCGGACCTCACGCTTATCAGGCGTGCGCTCTAACCACCTGAGCTAATGGCCCGGAACGAACCCGAAAACTAGCCGGTTCGCCGAGGTCCGGTCAACGCGCTACTCGAAGAACCGGTGCGGGTTGTCGTGCCGCTCGTCCTCGTCCTTCTCGTCCCACTCGTCGTCGAGGTCGATGAGGTCGTCGTCCACATCGTCGAACTCGTCGTCCTCGAGCTCGGCGTCCTCGTCATCGAACTCCCCGTCCTCGTCGAGTTCCTCGTCGTCCCCCGCCGGATCCTCGGGCTCGTCCTCCGGGTCCGGGTCGGGGGCGCTGCGCTTGGCGGCGCGCGTGTCGAGGCCGGCGGGCGCGTCCCACACGACCGTCCAGGGGTCGTCGGGGATCGCGTCGATGTCCAGCGGCACGTCGAGCACGTCGCCGGCCGCCGCCCGCGGGTGCATGGAGCTCGTTCGCATTACCAGTCTGACCATGGGGACGTCTACGACGCGCGCTCTCGCTTGAGTTCCCGCGTCACGCGTTTCCGGTCGCTGGCCGACAGGAGGCGCTTGCGGAGCCTGATGGACGACGGCGTGACCTCGATCAGCTCGTCGGCTTCGATATACTCCAGCGCCCCTTCGAGCGTCAACACCCGCGGCGGCTCGAGCATGATGTGTTCGTCGGCGCCCTTTGACCGCATGTTGGTCAGCTTCTTTTCCTTCGTGGGATTCACATCCATGTCCGCGGGCCGCGCGTTCTCGCCAACGATCATGCCCTCGTACACGGGGTCGCCGGGAGCTACGAACAGTACGGATCGGTCCTGGAGATTGTTGAGGGCGAAGGCCACGATGGTGCCGCCCTCCATCGACACGAGGACGCCCCGGCCGCGTCCCTCGAGATAGCCGGCCCATTCGCCGTACTCGAGGAACCGGTGGTGCAGGATTCCGGTCCCCCGCGTCTCGGTGAGGAACTCGGACCGGTACCCGAACAGGCCGCGCGCGGGAATCCGGTAGAGGAGGCGGACGAGGCCCTGGCCCGGATGTTTCATCTCGAGCATGGTCCCCTTCCGGCGCCCGAGGTTCTCGATCACGACGCCCATGAACTCCTCGGGGACGTCGATCGCGAGCTCCTCATAGGGTTCGAGTTTCTCGCCGTTCGGGCCCTCGTGCGTGATCACGCGGGGGCGGGAGACCTGGAACTCGTACCCTTCGCGCCGCATGGTCTCCATGAGGATCGTCAGGTGCAGTTCACCGCGGCCGCTGACCGTCCAGGTGTCGGTGGAGTCCGTGTCCTCGACCTTCAGCGCGACGTTCTTCTCCAGCTCCTTGTAGAGCCGGTCGCGAATCTGGCGTGACGTGACGAACTTGCCGTCCTTGCCGGCAAAGGGGGAGTTGTTGACGAGGAAGTCCACCGAGATGGTGGGCTCCTCGACGGCGATGCCGGCCAGGCGGTCGGGGTGCTCGGGGTCGGCGAGCGTGGCGCCGATCTCGACGCCCTCGAGACCCGCCATCGCGACGATCTCGCCGGCCGACGCGGCGTCGACTTCGACGCGGTCGAGGGCCTCGAACGCGTAGAGCTTGGTGACGCGCGCGGTGGCCGGCACGGCGTCGCCGATGGGCAGGAGCGACACGGTGTCACCCACGTGCACCGTGCCCCGCTCGATGCGGCCGATCGCGAGGCGCCCCAGGTAGGGCGAGTAGTCGATGGTCGAGACGAGCATCTGGAACGGTGCGGCGGCGTCCGACGGCGGCTGGGGCACGGCGGCGACGACGGTCTCGAAGAGGGGCGTCAGGTCGGTCGGCGTCACGTCCATGTCGAGCGTGGACGTGCCGTCGCGGCCCGACGCATACACGAACGGGCAGTTCAGCTGCTCCTCGGTCGCCTCCAGCTCGATGAGGAGGCTGAGCACCTCGTCGTGCACGCGCAGCGGGTCGGCGCCCGGCCGGTCGATCTTGTTGATCACGACGATCGGCTTGCGGCCGAGCGCGAGCGCCTTGCGGAGCACGAAGCGCGTCTGCGGCATCGGACCGTCGAACGCGTCCACGACCAGCAGGACGCCGTCCACCATGCGGAGGATGCGTTCCACCTCGCCGCCGAAGTCGGCGTGGCCCGGCGTATCCACGATGTTCAGCTTGGTGCCGCGCCAGCGCACGGACGTGTTCTTGGCGAGGATCGTGATGCCGCGCTCGCGCTCGAGCGGATTGGAGTCCATCACGCGCTCGGCGACCTGCTGGTTTTCCCGGAACGCGCCCGCCTGGCGGAGCATCTGGTCCACGAGCGTCGTCTTGCCGTGGTCGACGTGCGCGATGATGGCGATGTTGCGAATCTGCATAGCCTGGGGAATCTAATCGGTCTCAGGCCGCGATTCAGCAACGAACAGGCCGGAATTCGGTGACGCCGCGGCGCCGCCCGGCGCGTCAGCGCCGGGCGGGCGTCGCACCTCCGGACTTGGTCGCCGCCCCGGCGGCCGGCGCCGCACCGCCCGCCGAGGCACTGCCGGGATCGCCCTCCACGAAGCTCGTGTCGTGCCCCTTGGCCTTGAGCGCGGCCACGAAGGCGCCCTTGTCCACGGACTTCATGTACGCCTCCTTGGGCTCGACGAGCTTCTTCTCGACGAGGTCGAGGAGCGTGTCGTTCATCGTCTGCATGCCGAGCCGCTTGGACGTCTGCATCATGCTCGGGATCTGGAAGGTCTTCCCTTCGCGAATCAGGTTCGAGATCGCCGGCGTGACGAGCAGGATCTCGCGGGCGGCCACGCGCCCGCCGCCGATCTTCTTGCAGAGCACCTGCGACACGACGCCCTTGAGCGACTCGGAAAGCATGGTGCGCACCTGCTCCTGGCGGTCGGCGGGGAACTGGTCGATGAGCCGGTCAATCGTGCTGGCGGCCGTGGTCGTGTGCAGCGTGCCGAACACGAGGTGGCCCGTTTCCGCCGTCTCGATGGCGATGCTGACGGTCTCGAGGTCGCGGAGCTCGCCGACGAGGATGATGTCCGGGTCCTCGCGGAGGGCGGCGCGGAGCGCGCTCTTGAACGAATCGGTGTGCACGCCCACCTGGCGCTGCGTGATGATGCAGTTCTTGTTCTCGTGCACGAACTCGATCGGGTCCTCGATCGTGATCACATGGTCCGACCGCGACTTGTTCACCACGTCGATGAGCGAGCAGAGCGTCGTGGATTTGCCGGACCCGGTGGGGCCGGTCACGAGCACGAGCCCCTTGGTGAGGAAGCAGAGGTTCTGCACCTCCTGCGTCACGCCGAGCTGGTCGGCCGTGACGATGGTGCTCGGGATGACGCGGAACACCGCCGCCATGCCCTTCCGGTCCTTGAGGATGTTGGAGCGGAAGCGCGCCACGCCCTCGATTTCGTACGCGTAGTCCGCGTCGTTGTGGTCGAGGAACTCCTTCTTGTTCCGTTCCGGCGTGATGGAGAAGAGCAGCGTCTCCATCTCGTCGTTCGTGATCGGGTCGTAGCCCTCGACGCGCACCATCTCGCCGTGCTTGCGCAGGATGGGCGGCTCGCCGACGCGCATGTGCAGGTCCGAGCCGTTCTCGCGGACCAGCGTGCGAAGCAGCTCCTCCATCTGCAGCCGCGCCTTGTCGCCGGTGACCGCCGCGATCTTCACGCTCTTGCGCGACGTGCGGGCGGGCGCGGGCTCCTCGGGCGGCAGGTCGACGGGCTTGAACATCCCGGTGCGGCGCGCGAAGTCGCCCTTCTCGTCCACCATCACCGACACGTTCCACTTGCCGTCCTGCAGCATGGCGCGCACGGCAAACACGCCGTCGGCGCCCGTGTACTGGAACTTGGCCGGCACCCGCGCATCGATGTTCTGGCTCGCCTGCGGTGGCGCGATCTCCTTGATGAGCGCGATCACCTGGGCGCCGGTGAGGGACTTCGTGACGGGCTTCTGCTGGCCGTCCACGCGGAACGCCGCGCCCTCCTCCTCGCGGAGGAGCAGTTCGTCGGCGCGGTGCTGCACCATCGACTGGAGGAGCTTGTCGATCTGGGCCATGGGAACGAGGGGAGAGGGAGGGATGCGAAGCGCTAGTGGGTGTGCGCCGGCGCCGGCGCGCAGTCGGCCATGGCCCGGTCTTCCAGCTGAATCGTCGTGTGATGGATGCCGAGCCGCGCCGCCTCGGCGGTCATCTGCTCGAGGACGCGCTGATGGCCGGCCGGATCGCCGACCATGGCGTGCGCGCTCATCGCGACGATGCCGGAGGTCAGCGTCCACACATGGAGGTCGTGCACGGAGTCCACGTCCGGTACCGCCTCGAGGGCCGCCTTGACCTCGGCGACATCGATGTGCCCCGGCGTGGATTCGAGCAGGATGTCCACGCTCTCGCGCACCAGGCTCCAGCTGCCGCGCACGATGAGGACGGTCATCAGGATGGACGCCACCGGGTCCGCCAGCGCCCAGCCCCGGTAGCGCATCAGGAGGGCCGCGATGACGGCCGCCACCGAACCGAGGAGGTCGCTCAGCACGTGCAGGTAGGCGCCGCGGACGTTGAGCGAATGGCCGGAACTGCCGTGCAGGATGCGCGCGGCGAACGCGTTCACGACGAGGCCGCCGCTGGCCACGACCAGCATGACGCCGGTGCCCACCTCCGGGGGGTGGGTGAGGCGCCCGATCGCTTCCCAGATGATCCACGCCGACACGGCGAGCAGCGTCGCGCCGTTGAGGAGCGCGGCGAGGATCTCGAACCGCAGGTAGCCGTAGGTCCGCCTGGGCGTCGCCGGTTGCCGCGAGAGCCACGCCACGAACAGCGAGAACGCGAGCGCGCCGACGTCGGTGAGCATGTGCCCCGCGTCGGCGAGCAGGGCGAGCGAATTCGACATGATGCCGCCGACCACCTCGGCAATGAGGAAGATCGCCGTGACGATCAGCGCCGCGCGGAGCGCGCCGGACGCGTCACCCTGGTCGCCGTCGCGGTGGTGGACGTGGGCGCCGTGGTCGAACGCGCGCCGGGCCGACCCTGGCTCGACAGGACCCGGCGCGCTGCCCGGCGCGCCGCCCGGATGCGCGTGCGCACCGTGCGCATGAGGCGGCCCGTGGTGGCCCTGATGGCCGCGCACATGCGGCCCGCCCGCTCGCTGGCGGGTCGGCGGCACGTGCCCGTAACTTGTCGTCGTGCTGGCGCGACTCTCCATCATCGTCGTCCTGCTCGTCCTCAACGGGTATTTCGTGGCGGTGGAGTTTGCGCTGGTCCGGGCCCGGCGCTCGCGCCTGCAGGCCATGGTTCGCGCCGGCGACCCCATCGCGAAGTTCGCCGTTGCCGCAACCGGAAATCTCGCCCGCGTGCTGTCGGCCAGCCAGATCGGGATCACCGCGGCGTCGCTGGCCCTGGGATGGGTGGCCGAGAGCGCCTTCGGTCACGCGATCGCCGGTGTCCTCGCGCAGCTGCCCCTGCCGGTGGAGACCGCGGTCCGGGTCACGATCGGGACCGCCATCGCCCTCCTCGCGGTGACCTACCTGCACGTGGTGTTCGGCGAGCTGGCGCCGCGGTCGGCCGCCCTGGGGCACCCGGAGACGTTCGCCAAGTGGCTGGCCCCGCCCCTGCTCGCGTGGGCGTGGCTGATGACCCCGTTCATCGCGGTCCTCAACCGGTCGGCGGCGGGCGTGCTGGCCGTGTTCCGGCAGCGATTCTCCGATGGGCACGAGGCGGTCCACTCGCCGGACGAGCTGCGGATCCTGGTGGAACAGAGTGAGGAGCGCGGCGCCCTCGGGGAACACGACGCCGAACTGATCGACGCCGTGTTCGAGTTCTCGGAGAAGACGGCGCGCGAGGTGATGACGCCCCGCACCGACGTCGTGGCGCTCCCGGCCGACGCGCCGCTGGAGCGGGCGCTGACCACGGTGCGCGAGAGCGGCTTCTCGCGGTTTCCCGTGTACGAGGGCACGATCGACGACATCGTGGGCATGGTGCACGCGCGGGACCTGCTCTGGGCCGTCGCCGACGGGCGGCAGGAGGTGCGCGTGCGTGACGTGATGCGCGGCGTGCACGTCGTGCCGGGCACGCGCGACGTGGAGGACGTGCTCGCCGATTTCAAGCGACTCAAGGAACACCTCGCCATCGTGCTCGACGAGTTCGGCGGAACGGCGGGGGTCGTCACGATGGAGGACCTCCTCGAGGAAATCGTCGGGGAGATTCGCGACGAGTTCGACGAGACCACGGAGATGCCGGCGGCGCACGCCGCGCCGGGCGAAACCCTGCTGCAGGGCGCGATGCCGATCAGCGAGGTGAACGAGCGCTACGGGCTCGCCATCCCGGACGCCGACTACACGACGATCGGCGGGTTCGTGTTCGGTGCGCTGGGTCGCCTGCCCGTGGTCGGCGACCGCGTCGAGGCGGGCGGGGCGACGTGGGCCGTCCGTTCGATGGTCGGGCGCCGGATCGGGACGGTGGCCCTCGAGCGGATCGACGCGGCCAGCGCGTAGGCGCTAGGCGGGCGGCGCCCCAACGTCCTGCGGCGCGGTGCGACTTACGATTCCGGCACACGCCAGCAGCGCCTCGACCATGGAGTCCGCACGTGCCACGCCCTGCCCCGCGATGTCGATCGCGGTGCCGTGGTCCGGGCTCGTGCGCGGGAACGGCAGCCCGAGCGTGACGTTCACGGCGCTCCCGAAGCTCGCGACCTTGATGGCGGTCATCCCGACGTCGTGATAGGGGGCTATCACGGCATCGAACTCGCCACGCATGGCGCGGACGAACACCGTGTCGGCGCTGAAGGGCCCCGCAATGCCGGTCGCGTGCGCTGCCGGCGCGAGGACATCCTCGTCCTCGGTGCCGAAGCGGCGCGAATCGCCGAGGTGGGGATTGAGGCCGCAGAGCGCGATGCGCGGCTCGGCGATGCCGAACCAGCCCCGGAGTCCGTCGCGCGTGAGCGTGGCGGCCCGAGCGATGGCGGCGGGTGTCACCGCCGCGGGCACGTCGCGCAACGCGATGTGGGTCGTCGCGAGCACCACCCGCAGCCGGTCCGAGGCGAGCATCATGGCGGTGTCCGACTGCGTGAGCTCGGCGAGCATCTCGGTGTGCCCGGGGAAGTCAAAGCCGCCGGCGGCGAGGGCGGCCTTGTCGATGGGCGCCGTCACGATGCCGTGCACCGCCCCGGACTGGGCCAGGCGCACGGCGCGCCGGATGGCGAGCCCGGCGAGCCGGCCGGCGTCGGCGGGCGTGCCGCTGCGCATCCATGCGCCCACCACGAGGTCGGCCGGCTGTTCCGTCCCGTCGGGACCGACGACGGTCGCCTCGACGGCGGCCTGCACCCGCGGGTCGGCGAGGGCCTTGCGGACCACCTCGGGACCGATGCCGCGGGGGTCGCCGAGCGTGACGGCCAGGCGCGCGCGCGGCGCCATCGGCGCTACGGCGTCGGCGCTTTCGCCGGGGCCGGCCCCGGCGCGGGCTCGTCGAACATCACCCGGACATACTGCTCGCGTCGCAGCTGGTCGAGCATGCGGCGGATCTGCTTCTCCTGCGTGAGTTGCGTGCGGATCCGGTCCTTCCAGTCGGCCACGGTGTACTCGCCGCCCTCCTGCCGGTCGAGCACCTGGATGACGCCGTATTTCGGGCGTCCCGTGCGCGGATCGGGAATCTCGAACGGCTTGGTGAACTGGTGCGGACCCACGCCGGCGAGCGCTGCGCGGTAGGTGTCGGGGAGCGAATCCACCGGGTAGCCGTCAGGCAGGCTGCGTTCCTCGGCCGGATCGTGGTACCGCGCCACGAGTGAGTCGTACGGGGTGCCGGCCTGCCACTTCATGAGGACGGTGTCGGCCTGGGCGCGAGCCCGCGCGACGTCGGCGCTGTCGATCGTGGGCGCGATGAGGATGTGGCGGGACCGCACTTCCGCCGGCTGCACGCGGTCGATCTTCACGATGTGAAATCCGAAACTCGTCTCGAACACGGGGCTGATCGCCCCGGCGGGGAGCGAGAAGATGACGCGTTCGAACTCCGGCACGAAGCCGCTGCCGCGCCGGGCCCACCCCAGGTCGCCGCCCTGGTCGCGCGAGCCGGGGTCCATGGACTCGCGGCGCGCGAGGTTCGCAAAATCGGCACCGTTGCGCAGCAGCACGAGGAGCGACTCCGCCTTGGCGCGGGCCACGGCCCGTTCGGCGGCGGACGCTCGCGGCGGTACCACCACCTGGCGGAACGACACCGTCGCCGGCCGACGCGGCAGCTTCTCCTTCGACGCCGCGAATGCCTTCTCGACCTCGTCCTCCGTCACCTGCACGGGGGCCGAGAGGCGCCCGTGCGCGCGCAGCGAGTCGTACCCCATCTGCTGGAGGCGATACCGCTTCACCTGTTCCCGGATCGTCTTGCGGTAGTCCTCCGGCGTGCCGAACCCGTCCTTGCGGAGGGCATCGCGGAACTCCGTCTCGGACTGGAACTGCTTGCGCACCTTGTCGTACTGGTCCTCGACCGCCTTGAGGATGTCCTCGTCCTTGACCTCGGCCTTGTACGTGGTGGCGACGTTGACGACCACTTCCTGGTCGATGAGGTCGCTGATCACGCTGCGAATGAGGTTGGCCTGCCCCGCGGAGTCGGGCGGCACGGGCATGCCCTGCTGCCGACGGCCGTTGACCTCCTCGAGCACGTCGCTGAGCAGGATGGGGCGGTTGTTCACGATGGCCACCACCCGGTCGAGCACGTGAACGCCCGCCGCCTCGATCGGCCCCTGCGCCCGGGCGCGCACGGGAGCGGCGGCGCTCGCGACCGCGAGCGCCAACGCGCCAGCCACGCGCCGTTGACGGAGGTGCATTACGGCTTCTTCGTCCCGGCCGCGCCACCGCCGGCCGGCGGCGGGCCGCCCGGAAGCGGCACGGCGGACGGCGGCATGGCGGCGTTCGCCGCCGAGTCGGCCTTGGCCTTGAGGCTGGTGGCGAGCGTGGCGGCCTTGTCGAGGCCGGCGTCGTTGACGCGTCCGCTGTACTTCGCGCGGAGCGCGAGCGAAACGCGTTCGGAGATGTCGACAAACTGCTCCTAGTAATTCACGAGGCGCTGGAGGTATGCCT
>CAZKYG010000172.1:0-7984 GCA_964556915.1 uncultured Gemmatimonas sp. | reverse complement strand
GGGCGTGGTGCGGGTCACGGCGTGGACGTCACGGGGCGTGCACCGTTCCGACGACGCGGCGGAGCGTCTCGCCGTCCATGGCCACCGGATCGAGGCTGAAGCGGCGTCCGGCCGCGGCGACGACCGCCTCGCGCACGTCGTCCGCGAGCGTGGGCGCCGGCGCGAGGCACACGCCGTCGGCGCGGTCGAGGAGCTCGTGCTCGACGCTCGTCATCACGACGTCCGGAATGCCGCACGGCACCATGACGTCGAAGTACGAGAGGTCGGTCGTCACATTGAGCGCGAAGCCGTGCCACGTCACCCACTGGCGCGCATGGACGCCGATGGACGCGATCTTGCGACCGCGGGTCCACACGCCGGTCTTGCCGGGATTGCGCTCCGCCGCGATGCCGAACGCACCGAGGGCATCGATCAGGACCTGCTCGACCTGGCGGAGGTACCAGTGCAGGTCTTCCGTGTGCCGGCGCAGGTCGATGATGGGATAGCCGACGAGCTGCCCCGGTCCGTGGAAGGTCACGTCGCCGCCGCGCTCGACGTCGAACAGCTCGACGCCGCGGGCGGCGAGCGCCTCGCGATCGAGCAGGAGGTGGCCGGCTTTCGTGCTGCGCCCGGTGGTGACGACCGCCGGGTGCTCGACGAGGATCAGGAGGTCCTGGTCGAGCGTACCGTCGATGCGGGCCCGCGCCGCCGCGCGCTGCAGCTCGAGCGCGTCGGCGTAGGCCACCGTACCCAGTGAGGCAACGTGCAGCCGGCGGTGGTCGGTCACCCCGGCAATTTATGGCTTCCGGCGCACGTACATGAGGTCGTAGCTGACCTGCCAGGTCTTGCCGCTGTCCGGCGACGTCTCGGAGAACTGGCGGACGGAGTCCTGGCTGATGTGAAAGAACGTGAGTCGCGTGGGAATGCGGCCGCGCGCCCCGTTGGGGGCCGGGGTGTCGCCGGTGAAGACCATGTTCCCGCCCTGCAGCGAGCCGCGGTAGTCGTGCTGGCCGCCGATGTTGTCCACCCACGTCTGGCGCCACACGCCGTACGAGCGGTCGAAGATGTTGAAACTCTGTCCTTCCGACCCGCTTGGCGCCTTCCAGTGCTCCGCCACCACGCAGCCATTGTCCTCGAGTGTGACGGTGTTGCGCGCGGGCGTGGGGAGCGGTGGCCCGCCGGTGGGGTTCACGTCCCAGTCGCCAACCCAGAAGTCGAACTCGCGGAATCGTGCGTCGTGCATGCACGGCCGGACGATCGCGTCGAATCCGTCGAGCACGGCGTGCCATTGCGGGTGGCCGACGAGGGACGCGAAGTGCGGATCGGTTTCGACGGCGGACTGGCCGACGAACGCCCGCGCCTTGATGGCCCGGTTCAGCTCTGCGATGGCGTCGTCCGGGCGCCTCGACACCGCGAACAGCTGGGCCAGGCGGAACGCCGCGTTGGCCGGTGCGACTCCCAGACGTTCGCCTTCGCGCAGGCTCTTTTCCGCGTCGGCGAACCGACCAAGCTCCATGTATGACACGCCCATGCGGAAGTGCGCCAAGGCGTTGCCGGGGTAGGATTTCGCGATGGCGCCGTACGCGGCCAGGGTGCCGGGCCAGTCGGCCTTGTTGAACAGGTCGTTGGCACGTTGCATGTCGGCGGGAGGCGGCTGGGGCGGCGCCGACTGGCCGGCGAGACGAACGGCGCCGGTGAGGGGTAGTATCAGCAGGCAGAGGCGAAGTCGTGGCCGCATGCGTGGGTCTCCAACCTGAGGTGTTCCTGAATCGAACGGCCGTTGTGACCCGCACGCTTCAACACGATTGCTCGAACGGTACGCCCGGCGGGATCGTGGACCGGGACCTCGTGCGTGGGCCGCGCGCGGCGATCGGCCAGTTTCGCTGTCCGGTGACCTGTCCGGCGTTCCGCGACACCGGGCCAATCCGCGAGTACATCGTCGTGTTCCCGCGCACGGGGGTGCAGATCCGGCACGAGGGATCGCGTCCGTTCCTCGCCGACCCGACCGTGGCGACGATCTACAACCGGGCGCAGCGGTACGAGCGATTCGCGGCGTCGCCGGAGGGCGACCGTTGCGACTGGTTTGCGGTGTCGGACGAGGTGGCGCGCGAGATCGTCGGGGCGTTCGACGCCCGCGCCGCCGAATCCGACCGGCCGTTCCGCCACGCCTGGGCGCCGACGCCAGCGGCGCTCTACCTGCGCCAGCGGGCGCTCGTGCGGCGGGCGGAGGCGGGGCAGCTGGATGCGTGTGAGGCAGAGGAAGAGGCGATCGCGATCGTGGGGGAGGTGCTCGCGGTTGCGCACCGCGCGTCACCGCGGCCTGCGTCCGGGGCCCGCGCGGCGGCCCGCCGCCGCGAGCTCACCGAGGCCGCGCGGGCGGAGATCTATCGCACGGTCACGCGCAACACGCCGGTGCACGAGCTGGCCGCGACGCTTGGCACGTCGCCGTTCCACCTGTGCCGCGTGTTTCGCGCGTGCACCGGGCGCACGATGCACGGGTACCGCAGCGAGCTGCGGGTCCGGCAGGCCGTCGAGCTGCTGCAGTCCGGGGGGGCGACCGGCCTCTCGGCGATGGCGCACGGCCTCGGGTTCGCGAGCCACTCGCACTTCGTGCTCGCGATGCGCCGCCACATTGGCGCGACGCCAACGCACCTGCGGCGGATGCTGACGACCGCCACTGCGGCGGGTGGTGGCGACTAGGGCGTGCGAACCGATCCGGGGCAGGCAACGCAACCGACGCCGAGTGAATACTCGGTGTCCGGTGTGCGCCATTCGCCGTCGAACAAGACGCCGTTCGACACCTCGATCAGGTAGTATCCGGTCACCGCGGCGCCGCCCGTGTCGAGGGTGTAGCTGTTTTGCCCGGCCCCCGCGACGACGATCGGCTGCTGCCCCGTCCGGAAGATCGCGAGCGTGGTGCGGAAGCGGGTCGAGTCGGTCGTGCCGGACGTCGGCCCGACGTTGATCTTCACGTCACCCTGGCCCGCCTTCACCCAGTAGTAGTCGGCGTACGCCTGCTTGCCGTTGACCACGGGAGTCGGGCTGTACTTGATGGTGATGGGGCAGTCGCCGTTGGCGCTCAGCGTTCCCTGGATGCTCGCGCCCCGCTCGAGATACACGCCGCGGTCGCATCCGTTGCCGGACGACACCTGGTGCGTGCTGAGCGACGTGTACCGGATGCGGAACTCGCCGCGCGCGCTTGTGTCCATCGCGATGACCGCGACCTGCGGCGGCGTGTGCGTCGCGACCCGCATCACCGTGGTTCCGCCGGCGAGCAGCGAATCCGTCACCAGGCCGTCCACCGGGGCTTTCGTGTCCGCGGGCGTCGGGTGGAGGCCGGTGCCGACCACCACGCGATATGGCAGGCTCGAGCTCACCTCGATCTCCGCCTGACTCTCTCCGCCGCCAAGCCAGAGCTCCCACCGATTGCCGTGGTCCGAGCAATCGGTGGACTCCAGCCGGCTCGTCGTCACGACGGAGTTCGTGAGCGAGTAGTCGAGGCGCTTGAAGTTGCACGGCTGGGCGGCGACGGCGTACGTACTGAAGTGCGTCGTCTTGCCGCGGACGACGTGATTGGCGGAGTCCACGACCACGTCGTCGATCGCCTCCCACGTACCGTCGGTGCGGCGGCGCCCGAGGTAGAGCGACGAGACGTCCGTGCCGGGCGCGAGCCCGGCGGAGTCGAACGGGATGCGGAGTTCGACCGGCTGCGCGAACTGCGTGCCCGTGGGCCCGAAGTCGAACACGCTGCCTCGGGCCACGAGATCGACCGGATCATCGGCGGCCGGCGCGATGGTGATCTTCACGTTGGACGCGAGCGCGCCGGGCGGGATGATCACCTGTGTCCGGCCGTCGGCGGTCTTCACGGTGCCTCCGGTGGCGCCGATGAGGGCCGGGTCGGGCGGCGTCGTCGGTCCATCCGAACCGCCGCAGGCCGCGAGCGCAACGATCAGCATCACCGCGATGCCCATCCCCGCCGCGTGAGCGGTTCGCGCGGGCACCGCAGGACGTTCCCAGGGGCGCGTGATCACGGCGTCACGCAGAAGTGGCCGTTGTCAACCTGCGCGAAATAGTCCGAGAGGCTGGGGTAGCCGTCGCCGCTGGCCTGGAAGAAGAATGTGCCGGTAATCTTCGGCGATACGCTCGTGACGGTGATCGTGCCCATGTTCTTGTTCGTACCGAAGTCGAGGTTCGTCCAGAACGTGTCGGTCACCTCCTGGCCGAAGGTCTGATCCTTGCCCAGTGAGTAGGTCAGCTTGGCGATCGCCTCGTTGCTCCGTACGCCAGTGACCTGGCCGTCGTCGATGATCGTGAACGTACCGGTGCGCGGCGACCCGCCGAGGATGAGCTGCGCATAGTACTTGGGCTTGCCATCGATGAGCTCGGTGGACGCGAGCACCATGGCGTAGCCGCCGGTCGCCGATGCCCTGGTGCCCGTGGCCGCCACGGTCTTGGGCGATGTGATGTCGGCGGACGAGTAATACCCGTGCATCTTCGCGATCCGGAAGTCGTTCACGCAGGACGCCCCCCCGGTCCCCCCGGTGCCCCCCGTGCCCCCGGTGCCTCCCGTGCCCCCGGTGCCGCCGGTGCCGCCGGTGCCGTTGACGATGGACGCCGATACGCTCCCGGACATGGTCGTGCCGTCGCTGGCGGAGGCAACGACTCCCGACTCGGCGAGCGACGCACTGCTGGCCAGGTAGGCGCCCGAGAAGTCCACCGTGAACGATCCCGTGCCGGCGTCCGGGTTCGCACTCCGCGAGACGATGCGCACAGTGCCGGAGAGGTACCCGTACGCATGGCCGTCGCGCTCGCAGCTATACACCGCGTTCGATTCCCCAGCGGAGCTCGGCGCGAGCGTGACGGTGCCCGTCGATCCCGTGAGCGTGAAGATGAGGTAGCACGTGGGCTCGTTCTGGATCCAGCCGACGATGGTGTTCGGGGACAGGTATGCGGACGACAGCGTCGGGAGCGAAATACCGGTGGACGTCTGGACCGACGAGGTTCCGGAGGGTGAGTCGCTCGAGATGGAGTACGACGAGCCGACGCCCGGATCGGCAGGCTCCGAACACGCGCTCGATCCGAGCGCGAGGCACGCAAGGGACGCGGAGAAGCGAAGAGTGCGCAGCATCGGTGGGCCCTGGGGTGGGGAGGGTGGCATTCACCCGGCGCGCGCTCGCGTCACCGGGCGACGAGGAGTTTCGCCACAGCCCGTTCGTCGCCCTGTTATCGCGCCGTTATTTTTCGTAACGATGTCCCCGCCGCGCGTCTCTCTCCGCCTGCTCGGTGTGCCCGCGATCGACGGCGGCCGCGACGCCGCGGCCTTGCTGACGCGACCGAAGCGGTTCGCGGTGCTGGCGTGGCTGACGGCCGCGCAGCCCGCTGGTCCGCAGCGGCGCGACCGTGCACTGGTCCTGTTCTGGCCCGAGCAGGACGACGCCTCGGCGCGAAACGCGCTGCGCCAGTCCCTGCACGCGATTCGCGCGGCGCTCGGGGAGGACGCGCTGGTGTCGCGCGGCGACGACACGATCGGCGTGAACCCCACGGTCGTGGCGTCGGACGTGGCCGCGTTCCACGAGGCCGTCGCCCGGGGCCACCTGGCGCGCGCGCTCGAGCTCTACCGTGGCGACCTCCTCGACGGGCTGCACGTGCGCGCCGACGGCTTCGAACGCTGGCTGGCTGGCGAGCGCGACCGGCTGCGCGAGGCGGCGGCGGATGCGGCATGGTCGCTGGCGTCGAAGTTCGAGTCCGGCGGCGACCCGACCTCGGCGTCGCGGTGGGCGCGGCGCACCGCGCGCCTCGCGCGCACGGACGAGCGCCGTGTGCGGCGCGTGCTGCAGCTGCTCGACCGCGCGGGCGACCGTGCCGGGGCGGTGCAGGTGTACGAGGAGTTCGCCGCCTACCTGCGCGAGGAGTTCGACGTGGAGCCGTCGGAGGAAACGCGCCGCCTGATCGCGGCGGTGCGCCGTGGCGCCGCTTCGGCCTGACGGCCGGCCGAACTAGCGCGGCTGGGCGGGTGCGGGACGCGTCGCCAGCGCGCGCATGCGCGCCACGAGGGGCTGCAACTCGGGGTCCGCGTCGCCCCACAGGTCCGCCACGGCTCCGGCCCATCGCGTGGCGTCCGCGGTGTTGCCGGCGGCGGCAGCATCGTCAGCCAGGTCGGCCATCGTGCGCACGAGCAGCGCCCCCCAGGTTTCCTGCTCCGCGATCATGGATGGCGCCGAGGGGAGGAGATCGAGGAAGCGCGTGGCGAGCGAGATGGTTTCGTCGCGACGACCGAGCAGGCGGCGAACGGCCAGGTCGGGAGCGAGGATCTCGAGGTTGTCCGGCTGTCCCGCGGTCGTCGCGCGCATGCGGTCGAGGGCGTCGAGCATGCCACGGGCGTACGAGGAATCGCCGCGGGCCAGCGCCTGCGCGGCGCGCATCGGCGGCGTGGTGACCGCGCCGATTGACGCCGCGCCAGCGACGCCGAAGCAGGAGAGGTTGAACCCCACGGGCCGTTCGAAGAGCGCCTGGTCGAGCTGCGGCGTGCGTCCGGCCGGCGGGAGGTACGCATCCACTTGCTCGCGGATGCGGCGCGGCGCGGCGCGCATGGCGTCGTCGCACAAGCCGAACGCTGCGCGCACGGTGAACCCGGCGCGATCGCGAAGGACGGCGGGCGGGAGGTCGGCCACGCGTCCGTCGCCGAGCCGCACCGCGCGGTCGGGGCGCGCGCTGCTCGTCGCGGCGATGCGCGCGGCGTCGCGCACGCGACCGGCGATGGCGGCGGGGCCGAGGAGGTAAATGGCCGAGCGCGGATCGGGCTCCGGGGTGGCGGCGACGAGGCTGTCCGCGAGCCGTCCGGCGCTGCGCCACTGCGCCGCGCGCAGGAGGAGGCGCATGCGATCGCGGGCGAGCCGCAGTGCATCGATGGGATCCGTGGCGAGTGCGCGGGCCCGCGCGTTTTCGCCGAGCGCGGTAAGTCCGTCGGCACCACCCGTGCCGGTGTGGCCTTCGCTCTCGAGCAAGGCCGACAGCGCATCGTGCGCGGAGATGTCCGTGGCCGCGACGCGCGTCCATTCGACGTAGAGCGGCCGCAACGTCGTGCGCACAGCGGCGAGCGTTGCGGCGTCGGCCGCCGGGTCCGCCGGGCGCCGCTCGCGGGGGTCGAATGGAACGTACGTGATCGAGTCACCGGCAAGGGTGGGGCGGGCAAACCAGGTGCGGCCGTCCGCCGATTGGCCGCGCCGCACACGACCGGCCTGCAGGAACAGCACGCGATCGAGTCGGCGGAACGCGAACCCCGGCGCGCCGCCTGGTACGGCCCGGATCGCCGCCACATACGCCTGGAAGGCCTCGGTGTAGCTCGAGCGGAATCGTGCCGGCATGGATCCGTTCGGTGCGACGACGGAGTCGTCGAGCGACCGGCAATCCCCCGCGCCGATCGCCACGTCGAACGCGCGTGCGCCGAGCCGCCGGGCTTCATCGAACGCGGCGCAGGCGTCGGGGTAGCGTCGCTCGCCGATGGCGAGGACGCCGCGCGCCAGCGCTGCATCTCCCGGCGCCAGGTGGTCGGCGTGCGCCAGGGCGCGTTCCGCCGCCGCGCGCATCGGCTCGGTGCCCTGCGGATCGGCGACCCAGAGTCGTGCGATCGCGACACGGAGCGGAATCATCGGATCGCCAGGCGCGCGGCGTTCGAGCGTGTCGAGGAGCGCGATGGCCGTCGATGGCCGGTACGCGTCGAATGCCTCGCGCGCGGAGTCGGCGAGCGTTCGCGCGCGGGGCGCAACGGGTTCGCGCGCGGGACTCGCGTCGGGGGTGTTCGCCGCAGGCGCGTCCGGCCGTGTGGCGCGGGGAGGCGGCGTGGTCGCCATGGGCTGACCGGCGGCGGCGGCCGGCGAGTCGTTGCCGCGGAACGCGACCAGCCCGGCCACCAGCACGAGCGCCGCCGCGGTGGAAATGGCGACGAGCCGCGCGGGAACCGCGGGCGTGGCCGACGCGCCGAGCAGGCGGGCGCGAAATTCGGCGG
>CAZKYG010000171.1:0-8278 GCA_964556915.1 uncultured Gemmatimonas sp. | reverse complement strand
TGGCGCTGGCCGCCCAGCTGACGGGTCGCCGCGACGCGCTGAGCGCGCGCGTGCGCGACGGCGCGGATGCACTCGCCCAGGCTCGCGATGCGATCACGGCCGCGGCGGCCGCCACCGCGGCGGCCCGCACCGCGCTCGGATCGGCGGAGCAGCGCCAGGACGCCGCACGCGAAACCCGGTCCGCGGCGCAAGTGGCGCACGCGCAGGCCGAAGCGCGTCGCACCGTGGCCGCCGAGCGGTGCGAGCGCCTCGCGCGCGAGCGCGACTCGGCAAGTTCGCGCCTCGAATCGCTGCACCACGAGCTCGAGGCCCTCGCGGCCGACGATGCGCAACGCGTCCGCGAGATGTCGGGCTGGCGCGAAGAGCTTGCCATCCGCACGGAAGCGCTCGCGGGGGCCGAGGCCGCCCTCGCCGCCGCGGAGACCCATGTCCACGACGCCGACGCGGCGCTCTCGACCGCCGACCATGCGCTCGACGCCGCCCGGCACGCCGCCTCGCAGACGGCCGACGCGCTGCATCAGGCCGAGCTGCGGCACTCGGACCTCTCCGGCCGCCGCACCGCCATTCGCGGGCGCCTCGAAGCCGAGTGGCGGCGCCCGCTCGACGACCTGTTCGCCTCCTACACGCCCGTCGAGGCGGACGACGACGCCCTGCGCGCCGAAGCCGACGCGCTCCGCCAGCAGATCGAGTCGCTGGGCCCCGTGAATCCGCTGGCGATCGAGGAGCACATCGAGGAACAGAAGCGCCTCGAGCAGATCGAGACGCAGCGCAACGACATCGCGCAGGCGCGCGACTCGCTCCAGCAGGCCATCCGCGAGATTGACGTGACGGCGCGCGAGATGTTCCTCAAGACGTTCGACGAGGTGCGCGCGCACTTCCGGCACATCTTCCTCACCCTCTTCGGCGGCGGCGAATGCGATCTCCGCCTCGAAAACCCCGAGGCGCCGCTCGACTGCGATATCGAGATCCACGCGTCGCCGCGCGGCAAGAAGACCCAGCGCATCCACTTGCTGTCGAGCGGCGAGCGCGCGCTCGTGGCGCTGTCGCTCCTCTTCGGCATCTTCCTCACGAAGCCGAGCCCCTTCTGCCTGCTCGACGAGGTGGACGCGCCGCTCGACGACCAGAACGTGGGGCGGTTCGTGCGGATGCTGAACGAATTCAAGAAGCACACGCAGTTCATCGTCATCACGCACAACCCGCGCACGACGACGGAAGCGTCGGATGCGGTGTACGGCGTGACGATGCAGGAGCCCGGCGTATCGTCGCTCGTGAGCGTGCGGATGCGCGGGCCTGCCGTGGACTCCACGGAGCCGGGCGCCGCGGCCTGATGCGCGCGGCCTGATGCGCACGGGACGGACCGCGACGGGATTCGTGCCCTGCGTGGCCATGGCGCTGGCGATCACCACCGGCGTGGTGCGCGCGCAGTCCGTGGCGATCGACGGCCCGGCCGGCGACCCGGTCCGCGAGGGCACACCGCACTTCACGGTCACCTCGAGCGGGTTCGCGCCGGGCGACCTGCCCCTGAAGCTCCGCATCGAGGTGGCATTGTCGGCGGACTTCGCGGCGCCCCTCTTTGCCGACACGACGGTCAGCGGGGTGTCGGCCGACGTCGTGATTCCCCGCCTCCTGCCGCCCGAGACGCGCGTCTGGTGGCGCGTCGTGGCCCAGACGGCACAGGGCAAGCTGTACGTGTCCGACGCCACCGGCCCGCGGCGCACGCCGCCGTGGGTGTCGCTGCTGTTTCCGAACAACCTGAACGGGACGACGGTGACGACGACGCGGCCGGCATTCCTGTGGTCGGCGGTCGCGCTCCTCCCGCCGGTCGCCCCCTGGCGCTACACCATCGAGATCTCGAGGTCCTCCGACGGGTTCGTCGTGCTGACCGGCACGTTGCCGGACACCGTGTACACGCCGTTCGTCGACCTGGAGTCGAACACGTCGTACCGCTGGGCGGTGTCGGCGGTGGCGGGCACCGGCGACAGCGTCCGCGTGGTGAACTCCTCGAGCTTCGTCATCTCGTCGCCGAACGCGCCGATCGCCACGGTCCTGTTCCAGAGCTTCCCGACGCCGTTCCCCAGCGACCGCCTGCAGGCGACCTGCATCTGGTTCGACTTGCGCGCGCAGTCGGCCGTCGCGCTGGACGTGTTCGACATCCACGGCAACCACGTCAAGACGATCCTGCCGGGCCGCGGCCTGGGCGGCATCCTGCCGCCGGGCCGGTACGGCCGCGTCGCCCTCGGCAGCGACTCGGGGTGCGACGACCGCCTGACCTGGGACGGGACGGACGACCGCGGACACTTCGTCCCCGCCGGCGTGTACATCGTCCGGTTTTCCGGCGACCGTGTCACGGCGACGCGAAAGGTGCTCTTCCGCGGTCGTTGAGGGTCGCGCCCCCTACATCGCAGGTCCGAGCAACCTCGTCAGCGCCAGCTGGATCGCGTCCAGCCGCTTCCGCAGCGTGGTGTACCGGTCCGCGGCGTCCTTCGGCAGCGGCTGGTCCGCCTGGTTGGTCATGCCGTACAGGTACGTGATGTGCGTCTGCAGCGCGGGCTGGCTGTAGCGAACCGACGGTGTGATCAGCTGCGCCGCGATCGCGTCGAGTTTCGCGAGCGTGTCCGCCGCGGCGCCCGTGGCGCCCCGCAGGCGGGCCTGCGCCGCCCGGACGCGGGCCACCGTCCGGTTGACGTCACTCACGAGGTCGCGCACACGCAGATTGTGCGCGAGCAGCGTCCGGAGCGTGGTGGTCGAGACGCCGTCACGTCGCACACGCGGATCTTCGACGACGCGGAAGGGCAACGTGGCGACCGTGGACCCCGCCGTCAGGCGCACGGAGTACCCGCCCGGCGCGGCGAGCGGCCCGCCGCCACCCTCGGGAACGGCCGCGCTCTGCCAGGCGCCGGGATATCGCAGGTCCCAGGTGAAACGATTGAGTCCTGCCGCCTTCGGCAGCCGCGCCGGCGGGCCGCCGCGCCCCCGGCCGCCGCCCTCCTCGTCATCGGCCGCGGGGGCGGCCTCCTCGCGCACCGGCCGCGTGGCGGCACTCGAGAACGTGCGCACCACGTGGTTCGCCGAGTCGAGGATGTCGAGGCGGATGTCGTTGGCGGGTGCCGAAGCGAGGTAGTAGTCGATCTGCGCGCCCGCCGGCAGGTACTGGACCCCGCCGCCGCGGCCGCCGCGCCCGCCCGCCGGGCCTCGCACCGCCGCGCGTGGCGAGAAGAGGTGCACCTGTTCCGCCGCGACGCGGTCCGAGAGTTCGCGGAGCGGCGTGAGGTTATCCATCACCCAGAACGACCGGCCCATGGTGGAGAGCACCATGTCGTTGTTGTCGTTCGCGAACTTGATGTCCGTGACCGGCGTGGCGGGCAGGTTCTGCTGGAACGACTGCCAGTGCGCGCCATCGTCGAACGAGAGGTACATGCCGAACTCGGTGCCCGCGTACAGCAGGTGCGGACGCTTCGGATCTTCCCGCACGACGCGGGTCGGCTCGTCGATCGCGATACCGTTGTGCCCGTCCGTGAGGCGCGTCCACGTCGCACCGAAGTCGTCCGTGCGATAGATGTACGGCTGGAAATCGCCGAGCAGGTACCGATAGACGGCGAAGTATGCGGTGCCCGCCCGGAAGGGGCTCGGCTCGATGTTCTGCACGCGGCCGCCCGGCGGCAGGTCCTTCGGCGTCACGTTCTTCCAGGTCTTGCCGTCGTCAACCGTCACGTAGAACGGCCCGTCGTTGGCACCGGTCCAGATGACGCCCTTCTTCACCGGCGATTCGCGAATGGCGTACACGACGCTGTACACCTCCTCGCCCGTCGCGTCGCGCGTGATGGGCGTGCCGCTCGCCTCCTGCGGCTCGCCGGGCGGGAATGCGGTCAGGTCGGGACTGATCTTCCGCCACGTGACGCCCTCGTCGAGGGAGCGATGGAGATACTGCGATCCGTAGTAGATCACCTTCGGGTTGAACGGCGAGATCTCCATCGGCGACACACGCTGGAAGCGGTAGATGAGTGTCGCGCCACCGTTGCCATACAGGGACTCCCCTCCAATCCACGACTGCCATTCCTGGCCGGTCTTCATCGACTTGCGGCTGAACTGGCCCTTGCACGAGCCGTACACGGTGTCCGGGTTGGTCGGGTGCGGCATGATCGGGCCGGTCTCGCAGCCCGGACCGACGCGCCACTCCTCGCTGTAACCTGCCCCGGTCGGGTTCGCCGGCACGATGAGGGTCGTGTTGTCCTGCTGGGCGCCGTAGAGGCGCACGGGATACTGATTGTCGAGGTAAACCTGGTAGATCTCCGCCGTCGGCTGGTTGTCCTCGGTGCTCCATGTCCTGCCGCCGTCGAGCGACACGGTGGCGCCGCCGTCGTTCGACTGGATCATGATGTCCGGGTTGTTCGGGTTGATCCACACGTCGTGGTTGTCTCCATGCGGCACCGGCGAGGAACGGAACGTCCTGCCGCCGTCGGTGCTCTTGTACCAGCCCTCGTCACCGATCCAGACGACGTCCGGGTTCTTCGGGTCGACGCCGAGCGTGGTGTAGTAGAACGGCCGGGTCCAGAGGTTCTGGGCGCCATTGACGAGGTGCCAGGTCGCGCCGGCGTCGTCCGAGCGGTAGAGGCCGCCGCCGGGCTTGGCCTCGATGAGCGCGTAGATGCGATTGGGCGCGGCATTCGAGATCGCGACGTTGCTGCGGCCGAACAGCCCGGTCGGCAGCCCGCCGCCAAGCTTCGCCCAGTGGTCGCCACCGTCGGTGGACTTGTAGATGCCCCCTTCCATGGCGCCGCTGACGATGGTCCACGGCTTGCGCTGCCCGTGCCAGATCGACGCGAACAGCACGTCTGGATTCCCCGGCTGCAACTCGAGGTCGGCGGCGCCGGAGCTGTCGCTCACGTAGAGGACTTTCGTCCACGACTTGCCGCCGTCCGTCGTCCGGAACACGCCGCGATCCACGTTCGGGACGAACGGGTTCCCCAGCGCGGCCACATACCCCCGGTCCGGATTCGAGGGGTGCACGCGGACCGTCGCGATCTGGCCGACGTCGCGCAGCCCGACGAACGCCCACCGGCGGCCGGCATCGGTGGACTTGTAGATGCCGCGGCCGATCGAGACGTTGCTGCGGATCTTTGACGACCCGGTGCCCGCGTACACGACGTCCGGATTGGACAGCGAGACGTCGATCGCACCGATGGTGCCGACGGCGATCTGGCCGTCCGTGACGTTGTTCCACGAGGCGCCGGCGTCCGTGGTCTTCCAGACACCGCCCCCCGCGCCGCCCATGTAGAACGTCCGCGGCTCCGACGGCACGCCGGTGACGGCCGTGACGCGGCCCCCGCGGGTGGGACCAACCATGCGGTAGCGCAGGGCCGACCAGAGCGACGGGTCGTACGTCGCCCGCTGCTGCAGGCGGGCGGAAATGGGCGAGGCAGCGAGGCCGACCAGGGTGACGGCGAGCGCGACACCCGGCACGCGAGCGGAACGAATCATCAGTGGGGTTCCTCCGTTCCCGAAGTATATTTCCCGTCCTACGGGAGGGATGGGGCTGATGCTGGTGGTGATGTCGAACGGTGCAACGAAGGAGCAGATCGACCGGGTGTGCGACACCATCCGGGCGATGGGGTATGCCCCCGTCGCCATGCCGGGTGCACAGCGCACGACGGTCGGCCTGATCGGCAACGACCGGCGCGTGGACGACTCGCTCGTGGCCGAGCTGCCGGGCGTCGCCCAGATCATCCATGTGTCCAATCCGTACAAGCAGGTGTCCCGCGAGTGGAAAGCCGACGCCACCGTCGTCACGATCGCGCCGGGCGTGAGCTTCGGCGGGGACGAGGTCCCGGTGATCGCCGGCCCGTGCTCCGTGGAGACCGAGGCGCAGATCCTGGAGGCAGCGCGCGCGGTGAAGAATGCCGGGGCCGTGGCCCTCCGCGGCGGCGCGTTCAAGCCGCGCAGTTCGCCCTACTCGTTCCAGGGCCTGGGCAAGAAGGGCCTCGACCTGCTCGCCCTCGCCAAGCGCGAGACCGGGCTCGCCATCGTGACCGAGGCGATGGACGACGAGGGCGCGCACCTGTGCGCGGAGGTGGCGGACTGCCTCCAGATCGGCGCGCGCAACATGCAGAACTACTCGCTGCTCAAGACGGTTGGGCGGATCGGGAAGCCGGTGCTGCTCAAGCGCGGCATGGCGGCCACGATCGAGGACCTCCTGTTGTCGGCGGAATACGTGCTGAGCGAGGGCAACCCCAACGTCATCCTCTGCGAGCGCGGGCTGCGCAGCTTCGACACCACGTCACGAAACCTCTTCGACCTGACGGCGATCCCCGTGGTGCATGGCCTCTCGCACCTGCCGATCGTCGCGGACCCGAGTCACGGCACGGGCCGTCGCGACAAGGTGACCCCGATGGCGCGCGCGGCCGTCGCCGCGGGCGCCGACGGCATCATCGTGGAAGTGCATCCACACCCCGAGCGTGCCCTCAGCGACGGCGCCCAGTCCCTGACTCCGGACCAGTTCACCGAGCTCATGCGGCAGCTGCGGCGCGTCGCGGAGGCGGTGGAGCGCTCGATCGCCGGGGTCGCGGCCGGCGTCGCGTGACGCGGGGCCCGCGGGCAGCATGGCGCAACGAAACCGCGCGCCTCACCTGCCGCACCCGTGCCGTGATCGCGGCCACCGCGCTCGCCGTGGCCGCCGTTCCGCCCGCGGCACGAGCGCAGGCCACGACCGACTCGCTCCTCGACCGCGCGGCGCGCGCCGTCACCGCCGCGCGCACGATGACGGCGTCGTTCGAGCAGTCCCTCACCAACCCCGACATCCGGCAGACGACGGTCTCACGCGGCACGTTCACCCAGCAAGGCCCGGCGCGGTTCGCGTTTCGCTTCACCGAGCCGAATGGCGATGCCATCGTGGCCGACGGCGCAGCGCTGTGGGTGTACCTGCCGAGCAGTGCGCGCGGCCAGGTGCTGAAGCTGCCCATCGCGCAGGGCAGGCAGCTGGACCTCATCACCCAGCTGCTCACCGCGCCGCGCACGAGCTACGCCATCGCGAACGCTCCGGGTGAAACGCTCGACGGCAACGGGGTCGCCGTCGTTCAGCTGACGCCGAAGCTCGCGAATGCGCCGTTCGTCCGGGCCACGCTGTGGCTCGACACCGCCACGGCCGTCGTGCGTCAGATCGAGGCCACCGAGGTCAGCGGCCTCATCCGTCGCATCCACTTCCGCGACATTCGCGTTGACGTGCCGGTCGCCCCGGGCACGCTCGCGTTCGCGGTCCCGGCCGGTGTGCGGGTGGTGGATGCCGGGGGGCTTCTCGGCGGGCGGCCGCCGCTGACGCGCTGAGGCGCGTCGCCCGGTTCAGTAGCCGCTGCTGGCGGGTGACGGCATGGCGGACACGCGCTTCAGGAGCGCATCCGCGGTCTCGACGCCCGCGACGAGGGACACCGCCTGCGCCACGACGGGATCCGTGCGCACCGTGCGCAATTGCGCGCCGGGAATGCCGAACGCGATGCGCGCAACTTCCTGGCCCAGCACGCGGTCCACCACGTCCGTCACGTCATCATAGACCGGACGGGGGACGTTGACACCCTTCGCGCGCATGGCGCCGTACAGTCCTTCGCGCATGGCACGGTCCACCGTGAACAGCGGGTCTCGCGCGAGCCGCGCCTGCACGATGCGTTCGGCATACGTGGTGAGCGCGTCGCGGAACGCCGTGACCTTCGTGCCGATGGCGCGCACCCAGGCGCGCTCGGCCGGCGACAGCGCACTGTCGCCCGCCACGATGTCGGGACGTATGCCACCACCCCCGCGCATCTTGCGGCCGCGCGACGTGACGAACGTCGGCTGGAGCGTATCGGCCACGGCGTTGTCCGCCGCCTTCCCGTGCGGGCGCTCGATGCTGCGCCCGAGGGGCGTGTACCACTTGGCCGCCGTGAGCTTGAGCGCGCCGCCGTCGTCGAGCTGCAGGACCGTCTGGGCGCTGCCCTTGCCGTAGGTCTGGCGCCCGATCAGGATCGCACGGTCGTGGTCCTGCAAGGCGCCGGCCACCACCTCCGCCGCGCTCGCCGTGTTGCCGTTGACGAGCACCACCAGCGGACGATCGGGCCACTTCTGCGGCGCCCGGTCCGTGAACTCCATCACGGTGCCGGGAGACCGGCCGCGGGTGGAGGCGATCCGCTCCCCCTTGTCGAGGAACAGGTCCGCGACTTCGACGCCCTGCGCCAGCAGGCCGCCCGGATTGCCGCGCAGGTCCATGATGATCCCGCGCACGTGCTCCTTGTCGAACAGGGCCAGCGCGTCGGCC
>CAZKYG010000170.1:0-4714 GCA_964556915.1 uncultured Gemmatimonas sp. | reverse complement strand
CCACGGCCGCGATCGAGAACGTCGAGAACACCAGCGAGTCGCGCCACGCGTACGGCTCCTGCCCCCACGCGACGGTCGGCACGGCAATGACGGCGAGCAACAGTCGGCGAACGGACATCGAGTGGCCTCCGGTTGCGCGCGAATCTACGCGCCGGCGCGCCCGCCGGCACGCGCGCGCCACCCGCGCGCGCCACCCGCGGGCGACGGCCGCTACGGCCGCACGGACGCCGGGAGGTCGGTCATCCCGCCGATCCGGTGCAGCAGCACCGCCGCGCGCTTGGCCTGCACGGGCAGCATGCGGAGATTGGCGGTCTCCTTGTCGCTGTGGTCGTCGTGCCCGCTGAGCCCCACGCCGTCGATGATCATCGGCACGATGCCGGCGACGAACGCGACATCCGCGGCGCCCGCACGCGCCGGGTCGGTGGCCGTCACCGCGCCGAACCCGAGGTCGCGCGACGCGCGGTCGAACAGCGTCAGCAGGCGGCCGTTGCCTTCGGTGGGCGCGAGCGGCGGGTACCCTCCCTCGAGGAATTCGACCGTCGCGCCGGTGTGCGGCAGGTGGTGCGACGCGATCTCGCGCATCGCCGCCTCCGTGCGGTTCAGCTGTTCGGGCGAGATGGTCCGCATGTCGCCGGTCACCGTGACCTGCCCCGCGATCACGTTCGTCTTGCCGGTGGCGGTGCCCGACGTCAGCGTGGAATCGATCGTCACGCCGCTGCCGCCGAGGATGAGCCCGGCGCTGAACGCCAGGTACTGCTCCCCGGCGAGCTTCTGGTAGAACTCGCCCAGGATGCGGGCGGCCTCGTTCACCGCGCCGGCGCCGAGGTCCTCACGGAAGATCTGCGAGGCATGCCCCGTGAGCCCGGTGGCCGTGAGCTTCCACGTGGTGGCGCCGCGACGCGCGATCACGGCGAGCGTCGGGTCGCCGGGCCCGTCCTCGAATCCGATCGCCACGGCCGCGCCCTGCGCCGCGTCCACAAGCGCCTGCCGCGCGGCGGACACCGGCGTCCCGGCCGCCTCTTCGTCGCCGTCGAACACCGCCGTGACGTTCAGGTCGGCGAGCGCACCGGCGTCACGCAGCGCCTTGAGGGCGGTAAGGATGATCACGTCCCCGCCCTTCATGTCGATGATGCCGGGCCCCGTGGCCGTCGTGTCGTTCACCTTCGTGAACCGCTGGAACGGGCTCGCGGGCTCGAACACCGTGTCCAGGTGCCCGATGAGCAGGATCTTCGGGCCGCGGCCCGGATGCTCGGCCACGAGGTGCCCCGCGCGGTTGAACGATGCGCCGTCCACCCAGCGCGTGCGGAATCCCAGTGAGTCGAGCTGCGCGCGCAGGATGTCGCCCACCTGGCGCACGCCCGCGAAGTTCATCGTTCCGCTGTTGATGTTGACGATGCGCTCGAGCAGCGCGACCGCCTCGGCGGCGTGATGGTCCACGCCGCCGGCGATCGTCAGCTCGCGCGGCGTGAGCTGGGCGCGCGCGCGCGGCGCGGCGGCGGCGAGCACGGAAGCGGCGAGGAGGGCGTCACGGAGTCGCATCCGCCCAATCTACGCCATCTGCGCCATCCGTCGCCGGGAGTATCCGAAGTACACCACGAACCCGATCACCAGCCATACCACGAGCCGGATCCACGTCTCCCTCGGCAGCACGAGCATCGCGCCAAGACAGGAGAGCGCCCCCGCGATCGGCACCCACGGCATGAGCGGCACGCGGAACGGACGCGGCGCGTCGGGATCGGTGCGGCGCAGCGCGATGATGCCGATGCAGACCAGCACGAACGCGAGCAGCGTGCCCATGGCCACGAGCTGGCCCAGCACGTCGATCGGCGTGAGCCCCGCGAGCAACGCCGTGACGCCGCCGGTCAGCAGCGTCGAGACGTGCGGCGTCCGGTACCGCGGATGCACCTCGGAAAACACCTTCGGCAGGAATCCGTCGCGGCTCATCGAATAGAAGATCCGCGTCTGGCCCAGGAGCTGCACGAGCATCGTGCTGAACATGCCGAACAGGGCGCTGATCTTGATGAGCGGCGAGAGCCAGGTGAGCCCGGTGGCGTCGATCGCCACGGCGAGCGGCGCGGGGACGTTCAGCTTCGAGTAGTGCACGACACCCACCAGCACGAGCCCCACCGCGATGTACAGCACCGTGCAGATGGCGAGCGACGCCAGCATCCCGATCGTGAGGTCGCGCTGCGGGCGCTTCGTTTCCTGCGCCGCCGTGCTCACCGCGTCGAACCCGATGAACGCGAAGAAGATGATCCCGGTGCCGCGCAGCACGCCGCTCAGCCCGTACGCGCCGAACGTGCCGGTGTTCGCGGGAAGGAACGGGTGCAGGTTTTCGGCCTTCACATACGACGCCCCGGCGACGACGAACACCACGAGGACCATCGCCTTGATCAGGACGAGCACCGCGTTGGCGCGCGCCGACTCGCGGATGCCCTTCACCAGCAGCAGCGTCACGGCCAGCACGATGAGCGCGGCGGGCAGGTTGAACACGCCGTGGTCGAAGGTGCCGCCGCCCATGGTCACCGGCGCGCCGGGCGCGGCGGTGAGGGCGCGCGGGAGCCGCAGCCCCAGCGCGTCGAACAGGCTCACGAAATAGCCGCTCCATCCCACGGCCACCGTACTCGCGCTCAGCGCGTACTCGAGCATGAGGTCCCACCCGATGATCCACGCGACGATCTCGCCGAGCGTAGCGTACGCGTAGGTGTACGCGCTGCCGGCGACGGGAATCATGGACGCGAGTTCCGCGTAGCAGAGGCCGGCGAATCCGCAGCAGACCGCCGCGAGCACCATGGACACGACGAGCGACGGGCCGGTGTGCAGCGACGCCACCATCCCGGTGAGCACGAAGATGCCGGTCCCGATGAGGGACCCGATCCCCAGGGCCGTGAGGTCGAGCGCGCCGAGCGCGCGGCGCAGCACCTGGCCCTCGCCTTCGGCCTGGAGTTGCGCGAGGGATTTCCGGCGAAAGATCGACATGTCGGCCACGATGTTTCCGCCGGCACGCCACTTCAATACACTGGCGAAAAGTCAATGATTGAACATTTTGTCCATCATACAGTTAGCGGAATCATACGGTTGAGAAATCGCATTTCTTTTCCGTAATTGTTTACATGAATGTCCGCCCGCGAGCACGAGGGCGCCCGCGTGCATCATTCGTCCAGCGTCCCCACCGATGACCCACACCCGCCGGCTTGACGCCATCGCCACCCAGGAGCGCCTCGCGGCTACGGCGTTCGCCGAGCGGATCCTGCCACCGGACACCCGCGTGTCGGTCTATCTCTTCCAGCCCGTCGCCGCCCCGGGCCTCCGGCCGGAATCGCCCGGCGTCCTGTGGGACATCGGTCCGCTGCCGCCCGGCGCGCACCACGTTTCGCGCGACCTGCTCTACACCTGCGCCGAATCGGGACGCACGGGTTCCTTCCTCCAGAGCGGCGAGGAGTGCACGCGCCGCGTGCCGCACACCACGCGCATCAACGCCGCGGCCGCCGCAAGCTACCGCGCCAGCAACCGCGACGCCGCCGTCCGCCGCGCGCAGATCGCCGTCGAGGCCGCGCGCCACCATTTCTCCCCGAAGCTCGGCGACGGGCCGCCCGAAGGATTCCACATCCATCACCTCGCCCTGGCCCCGAGCGTGCAGTCCTTTGCCGCCGTCTCGTCGGGGCGCATTCCGGTCCTCGGCACCATCTTCGCCCTGACCAGGGAGCGCGACCCGCACGACACGCACGAATACGCGAACCTCGTGGACTACGCGATCTTCATCGCGGGCGAGGTCCTCCAGATTCGCGCCGAGCACCTGTTCGGCAAGGCACACGTGGCCGCGGGGTTCGCCGGCAGCGCGCTCGAGTCGCTCCTCGAGGCGCCGGCGAGCGATGCCGCCGTGCAGCTCGCCGTGAAGCTCGTGTTCGCGCACCACTGGTTCTTCCCGTACGACCCCGTCGCGTGGTCGCTCCTGGAGCGCGCGGGCGGCGCGGCGGGCGCGCGCGCCTGCTACGCCGCGCACGAGTGGACACCACCGCGCAAACACGCCGCCCCGGGCGCCGACGATCGCCCCGCGGATGCCCTGCGCGCCGCCCTCACGGACGACCTCGTGACCCTCGTGCAGCACATCGCGTGGTATCGCCTCGGCACCGAGTTCCGTGCACGCCCGGCGGCCGTGCGCGAGAGCGTGTCCATCGCGCTCAACACCGCGCTCCTCTTGCTCTGCGGAGGGCGCACGGCGATGCCGACGTTCCGCGTCGGCGCGCGCGCGCGCCGGCGCCGCGACGAATCGCTCTACCTCGGCCCGCCCCGCACGCTTGGCGGGCTCGGTCCCGAGGGCGCAGTCGTGGCCCCGGTCTTCCCGCTCTCCGGCCTGCAACAGCTCGCGCGCTCGCACAACGGCCATGGTGGCGCCCCGGGCGAGACGCTCGCCACGAGATTCTCGGCCAGCTTCGCCGTCTGCGGACCGGGCGACACCGAGGGCCACACCCGCACGCACCTCAAGCCGGTGAGCTACGTGGACGGGTTCGAGGCCGGTGGCGCGCCGCGGTTCAGCGTGCGGGTGCGCGACGGCCTTCGTGAACGCACCCGGTGGATCTGCTCCTACGCGATCGGCCGGCTCGCCGGCATCGTGGCCGGCGACCGCGAGGCCGGCGAAGCCGCCGGCAACGGCACCCATGCGGACGCCGGCCGCGCCGCCGAGCGTTCGGCCCGGGGGCCGGTCGCATGACGA